>NZ_JBIUYA010000029.1:0-79826 GCF_044744285.1 Pseudomonas sp. NPDC087336
AAAATCGAGTCTGAAAAATCCGATTATGACTGACGGCCGCCAACAGCAAGGGGGAGCAAGCTCCCCCTTCGGTTTTTACCGGACACTAGTGACGCTCTGCGTGGGAATGCAGCCCGGGACGCTCCGCGTCCCTTTCTGAAGCTGGAACGCGGAGCGTCCCTTGAGGCATTCCCACGCAGAGCGTGGGAACGATCAACACTGCGTTACAGTGACCGCGCAATGATCTCCTTCATGATTTCATTGGTACCGGCATAGATCCGCTGCACCCGCGCATCCGCCCACGCCCGGGCAATCGGGTATTCCCACATGAACCCGTAACCGCCATGCAACTGCACGCACTCGTCGAGCACCTTGCACTGCAGGTCCGTGCCCCAGTACTTCGCCATCGCCGCCGTCGGCACGTCGAGCTTGCCTTGCAGGTGCAACTCCAGGCAACGGTCGACAAAGACCCGGCCGATCTGGATCTCGGTCGCCATTTCGGCGAGCTTGAAACGGGTGTTCTGGAAGTCGGCAATCGCCTTGCCGAAGGCCTTGCGCTCGCGGGTGTAGTCCAGGGTCCATTGCAACGCCGCTTCAGCTGAAGCCAGGCCGCCGATGGCCACGGTGAGACGCTCCTGCGGCAACTCCTGCATCAAATACGCGAACCCCATCCCAGCCTGGCCCAGCAGGTTTTCCTTGGGCACCCGGACATCCTGGAAGAACAGCTCCGAGGTGTCCTGCGCCTTCATGCCGACCTTTTCCAGGCGCTTGCCCTTGTCGAAGCCCGGCGTATCGGCCTCCACGAGGAACAGGCTGGTGCCCTTCGCGCCGGCCTTCGGATCGGTCTTGGCGACGACGATCACCAGGTCTGCGAGGAAGCCGTTGGTGATGAACGTCTTCGAGCCGTTGATCACATATTCGTCACCATCGAGTACTGCGGTGGTCTTTACCCCTTGCAGGTCGGAACCGGCACCGGGCTCGGTCATGGCAATGGCACTGACCATCTCGCCAGACACCAGCTTGGGCAGGTATTTGTGTTTCAGCGTTTCACTGCCGTAATGCAGGATGTAGGGTGCAACGATGTCAGAATGCAGGGAAAAACCGATACCGGTGAGCCCCAGACGCCCTATCTCTTCGATGACCACCGCGCTGTACAGAAAGTCCGCCCCCAACCCGCCGTACTGTTCCGGCAAATGCGAGCACAACATCCCCGCCTCCCCTGCCTTGTTCCAGAGTTGACGGTCGATATAGCCCTGTTTTTCCCATTGCCCATGGAACGGCACCGCTTCTTTCTCGAGAAACGTTCGCACGCTGTCGCGAAAGAGTTCGTGCTCGGAACTGAACAAGGTTCTCGGAATCATGCGGCACCCTTATCTTTGTTTTTTAAAGGAATGGACCTTCAGAGACTAAGCCCGGCGTCCGATACAGGACACTGGACACATCCGACAAAAAATAAGACGATCCAGCCGTCTGGTGACCACTTTCCCCTATAAGAATAAAGTTGAATTATGTCTAACCAAGCCTCCACGCCCTTGCGGCGCGTCAGCATCCTGGCCATTGACCGGGTTTTCGCTTCCACTCTCATGCAGGCCAAGGATTTCTTCCACCTCGCCAGCCTGCGCTACGGAAAACAACTGGGCCACGGCCTGACTCCAGCGTTCGAAACCCGACTGGTCAGTCCCGATGGCAAACCGGTCAACACCTTCAGCGACGTGGTAATCCCGGTGGACGGCGGCCTGGAAAATGCCGACATCATTGTCATTCCCGCATTCTGGGACGATTTCGAGACCCTGAGCAAACGTCATCCACAGGTCCTGTCCTGGTTGCGCCAGCAACATGCCCGCGGCGCTGTACTCTGTGGCGAGGCCACCGGGGTGTTCTGGCTCGCCGAAGCCGGCCTGCTCGATGGCAAGGAGGCGACCACCTACTGGCGCTTCTTCAATGCCTTTGCAGAACGCTTTCCGAAGGTCCAACTCAATCAGGACAAGCACCTGACCGATGCCGACAACCTGTATTGCGCCGGCGGCACCACCTCGGCATGCGACCTGTACGTCTACCTGATCGAGCGCTTCTGCGGCGCCAACGTCTCCCAGGCCGTGGCGCGAGACATCCTCTATGAAGTGCAACGCAGCTACTCGCCGGGAAGAATCGGCTTCGGCGGGCAAAAGCTGCACCAGGACGTGATCATCCTGCAGATCCAGCACTGGCTCGAAGAACACTTCGCCGACAAATTCCGCTTCGAAGACGTCGCCCGCGAACACGGCATGAGCATCCGCAACTTCATGCGCCGCTTCCAGACTGCTACCGGTGACAAGCCATTGCACTACCTGCAGCGCCTGCGCATCGAAACCGCCAAAGGCCTGCTGTCCGGTAGCCGCAAGAGCATCAAGACCATCAGTTACGAAGTTGGTTACGACGATGCGAGCTTCTTCGCACGCCTGTTCCGCCAACACACGGAGTTGTCGCCGAACCAGTATCGGCAGCAGTTCCAGCAAGCTGCGTAGCACTACAAGCAAACACAACCCCCCTGTGGGAGCGGGCAAGCCCGCTCCCACAGGGGATCTTCAGCGCATAAAAAAAGGCCTGCATCTGCAGGCCTTTTTATTTTTCGAATCGTCCTACGGCTTGTGCGCCCGGGCCAGGAATTCGTGGGACTGCATTTCCAGCAGGCGGCTCAGGGTTCGCTGGAATTCGAAATTCAGGCGACCGCCGGTGTAGAGGTCCTTGAGTTCGACTTCGGCAGAAATGATCAGCTTGACGTTGCGATCGTAGAATTCGTCGACCATGTTGATGAAGCGTCGGGCGATGTCGTCTGTGGTGACGCTCATCTGCTCGACACCGCTGAGCAACACGGCGTGGAAGATCTTGCCCAGCTCGATGTAGTCGTTCTGGCTGCGCGGGCCGTCGCACAGTTCACGGAAGTCGAACCAGGCCACGTCGTCACAAGTCCGCAGGGCACGGATTTCGCGATTCTCGATCATCAGCACATCGTTTTCGATCGCTGCGGTGCATTCCGGCGTCAGCGCGCGGAAGCTTTTGCGCAGGCTTTCGTGGGAGGCTTCGTCGAGCGGGAAGTGGAACAGCTCCGCTTGTTCGAGGTGACGCAGGCGATAGTCGACGCCGCTGTCGACGTTGACGATCTCGGTGTTTTGCTTGATCAGCGCGATGGCCGGCAGGAAGCGCGCGCGTTGCAGGCCGTCCTTGTACAGGCCGTCCGGCACGATGTTCGAGGTGGCGACCAGGGTTACGCCGTTCTTGAACAGCTCTTCCATCAAGGTGCCGAGGATCATGGCGTCGGTGATGTCGGAGACGAAGAATTCATCGAAGCAGATCACCCGGGCTTCGGTGGCGAAGCGCTTGGCGATGATGGTCAGCGGGTTTTTCTCGCCGCCCAGGGTCTTCATCTCTTCGTGCACGCGCTTCATGAAGCGGTGGAAGTGAGTACGGGACTTTTCCTTGAACGGCAGCGCTTCGAAGAAGGTGTCGACCAGGTAAGTCTTGCCGCGACCCACGCCGCCCCAGAAGTACAGGCCCTTGACCGGTGCCTGATCCTTCTTGCCAAACAGTTTGCCCAGCAGGCCCGGCTTGTTCTGCTCGGCCGCGACCAGATCGTCGTACAGGCGCTGCAGATGACGCACGGCAGTTTCCTGCGCGGCATCATGGAAGAATTCCGGGCGTTTCAGATCAGCTTGATATCGTTCTAGGGGCGTCATAATTCGTTAGCAAGGCAACAAAAACGGGCCGTCACTGTAGCGATGGCCAGTGGGAATGGCAATCAGCCCTTGGTCGGGCCGAGCCGTTGATTACTCCTGGACTGGCGTCAGGGCGATTCGCAATGCCTCGATCGCAGCATCGCGCGCGCCGCTGTCAGCGAACGCCGGGCTGTCACCCACGCACTCGCCTTCCAGCCAGATGCTGAAGCTCAGGTCTTCGCTGCGCACATCCAATGGCTGGCCCGATTGCAGTTGCTTGGTCACCTGGCCAGCGGTTTTACCGTCGGCAAAGTTGCGCGACAACAGCAGTTGCTCACCGTCGGCCGCCAGCAGACGGAAGCGGAAACTGCCGTCGTCTTCACGGAAGCTGACAAAACGCGCAGCCTTCGCGGCTTTCTTCTTGGTAGTCGCTGCCACTTGCGCCTGGGCAACGAACGAACGCAGACCTACCGCTTCGCGCAACTCGTTGAGGAAAGGGGTCGCGACTGCACGCGCCTTTTTCGCCCCATGCTGCAGGATGTCTTCAAGATCTGCCGGGCGCTCGATCAGTTGGTTGTAACGCTCGCGGGACTCGCCCAGTTCGCTGTCCAGCAGCTGGAACAGGCGGTTCTTCGCCTCGCCCCAACCCAGGCCCTGCAGCAGATCGCTGCGGAACTCGTCAGCTTGCGCCGGGGTGGCGAACGCCTGGAACAGGGTGAACAGGTGCGAATTGTCCGGATCCTTTGCCTCACCCGGTGCACGGGAGTCGGTGACGATACGGGAAATCGCATCTTTCATTTCTTTGGCGCTGCTAAACAACGGAATGGTGTTGTCGTAGCTCTTGGACATCTTGCGACCGTCCAGGCCCGGCAACGTGGCCACGCTTTCTTCGATCAGCGCCTCGGGCATGGTGAAGAACTCCTTGCCCTGGCCGAACAGGTGGTTGAAGCGCTGGCCGATGTCCCGGGCCATTTCCACGTGCTGGATCTGGTCGCGACCGACCGGCACCTTGTGCGCGTTGAACATCAGGATGTCCGCGGCCATCAGCACCGGGTAGCTGTACAGGCCCATGGTGATACCGGCGTCCGGGTCTTCACCGGTCTCGACGTTCTTGTCCACCGAGGCTTTGTAGGCGTGAGCACGGTTGAGCAGGCCCTTGGCGGCGACGCAGGTCAGCAGCCAGGTCAGCTCGGGGATCTCCGGAATGTCGGACTGACGGTAGAAGGTCACGCGGTCCACATCCAGGCCTCCGGCCAGCCAGGTCGCGGCGATCTCCAGGCGCGAGCGCTGGATGCGCAGCGGGTCATCGCACTTGATCAGGGCGTGGTAATCGGCCAGGAAATAGAACGAATCGGCATTGCTGTCACGGCTGGCAAGGATCGCCGGGCGGATGGCGCCTGCGTAGTTGCCCAGGTGCGGCGTGCCGGTGGTGGTGATGCCGGTGAGGATACGGGTACGAGTCGTCATGGGTAATCGCTTGTCAGACTGCAATCAATTCGAGAGACGCGGCAGGATCAGATCCTTGAGATCGGTCAGCTTGCCATGAAAAAAGTGTCCGCATTCTGCCACTTTCAGCAGCTCATGGGGACGTTCGAGCTTGTCGGACCATTGGTAAACCAGCTGCGGATCGATCACCTCGTCGGTTTCCGGCTGGATCAACGTCAATTCGCCATGCTGCGGCAGTTGATCCTCAGCGCCCAGACGCATGACGGCCGGTGCGACCATGAACAGATGCTTGAGCTTCTCGCCCTTGGCCTCGAGGCGCCCGCCCAGACTCGCTGCAACAAAACCGCCGAAGGAAAAACCGAACAGGGTCAGCGGCAATTCCGGGTGTCTGGCGCGGAACCATTCAGCCACGGCCTGGGCATCATCGACTTCGCCGCTGCCCATGTCGTGGGTGCCTTCGCTGGCACCGACGCCGCGATAGTTGAAGCGCAGGGTGACCAGTCCGGCGTCGCGCGCCGTGCGCTGCAACGTCGAAACCACTTTGTTGAGCATGGTGCCACCTTGCACCGGGTTAGGATGACAGATGAGCGCCAGGCCACGCGGCTGCTCATTGTCCAGGTACAGTGCTTCCAGCTGGCCGACCGGGCCATCAATCACTACAGGGGTTTCACGCATAAGCAAGGAAGGAACTCCGTGACCTCGAATCGGGTCGACTCGTCTAGCAAATTGTCTGCGGCTGTCCATTGCGAGTGAATCGCGGTATACAGCGCAGGTTCGAGCCGTTAACGTAAAGCAAAGCCGTTTATAGAGGAAGGACTCGTGGAACACTCGCTCTTAGTTTGGTTGTTACCGACTCTTGCCCTGGTTGTGGGTGTCGCCATTGGGTTTCTGATCGCTCGCCTTGCGCCGAATGCAGCGCCTAGCAGCACGCAACGTCAGCTGGACGATATTCAGGAACGTTTCGACAATTATCAGAACGAAGTGGTGACCCACTTCAACAGCACCGCGACACTGGTCAAGAAACTGACTCAGAGCTATCAGGAAGTGCAGGATCACCTCGCCGAGGGTGCCAACCGCCTGGCCCTGGACGAACAGACTCGTCAACGCCTGCTGGCTTCCCTGCACGCCGATGCGACGCAGGCTCCACGGGAACGCCTGACGCCACCGCGCAATCAGGAACCACCGCGCGACTACGCACCAAAAGCCCCGAACGCGCCGGGCATGCTCGATGAGCATTACGGCCTGAAAAAGTAATCAGGTTTCAGGTGTAAAAAACCGCCCGATCTGTTGAGGATCGGGCGGTTTTTTTATGCCTGGGGTTCAGTCAGACGATCAAGGGAACTGCTCAACGTTACCTTGTTGCTGACCACCGTACTGCTGGCCTGGAATCGCCTTCAGGTTGACCTCTACCCGGCGGTTCTGCGCCCGACCATTGGCGTCGGCGTTGCTGGCGACCGGGTTATCCGGGCCGGCGCCACGGGCGCTCAGGTTGGTGCCGCTCACGCCTTGCGATGTCAGGTAAGTCGCCACGCTTTGCGCACGACGCTGGGACAGGTCCATGTTGTGCTGGCGGCTGCCGGTACTGTCGGTGTAGCCGACGATTTCGATCTGGTTCTGGTTGAACTCTTTCAGCGAGCCGGCCAGGTTGTTCAGCGGCTGGTAGAAGCTCGAAGCGATGTTCGCCGAATCGGTGGCGAACGTGATGTTGCCCGGCATGATCAGCTTGATCTGGTCACCTTCACGCTGCACTTCGACACCGGTGTTGGCCATGCTGGCACGCAGTTTTTTCTCCTGCTGGTCGGCGTAATAGCCGTAACCGGCAGCGGAGGCACCCACTACGGCAGCACCGATCAATGCGCCCTTGCCACGGTTGTCGTGGTTGATGGCAGCACCGGCCAGTGCACCGGCCAGAGCCCCGAGACCACCGTATTTGGCGGTTTTGCTCATGCCCGTGGAGCCGCTTTCGGCCTGGCCCTGGTTGTCGTAAGGGTTGGGCGAGGCGCAGCCGGCCAACAGTGCCACGGCAGTAGCGACAATAATCAAACGAGGCGTGGTGAACATGTAGTGCTCCTACTTTTTTGCATTCTGTGGTGCAACGGACTTAAGCATCGAACCTTTGCGGGGGTTGGATCATTTCGGCAAGTGAAAATTCCACTTGTTACAAATCAGGCCCGAACAAAAGGATTCTCGCGCATTTCATCACCCAAACGGGTATCCGGACCATGTCCGGCCACGACCGTCGCTTCTTCGTCGAGGGTATACAGACGCTGCTTGATGGAACGCACGATGGTCGCCTGGTCGCCACCCCACAGATCCGTGCGCCCTACCCCACGACGGAACAAGGTATCCCCGGCAATCAACAGCTTCGCCTCGGAAAACCAGAAGCTCATGGAACCTGGTGTGTGACCCGGTGTGTGCAGCGCCACGCCACAACCACACGCCAGCTCTTCATCGTCGGCCAGCCAGCGATCCGGCGACGGTACAGGCGTGTAGGGCACACCGAACATCTGGCATTGCATCTCCAGGTTGTCCCAAAGGAATTGATCTTCCTTGTGCAAATGCAAGGTGGCGCCGGTTTTTTCCTTCAACTGGCCGGAGGCCAGGAAGTGATCGAGGTGCGCATGGGTGTGAATGATGCTGACCACCTTCAGGCCCAGGGCATCGAGCCGCGCGAGGATCAGTTCGTGATTACCGCCCGGGTCGACCACGATGGCTTTTTTGGTGATCGGATCGCCGATGATCGTGCAGTTGCACTGCAAAGGGCCGACGGGGAAGGTTTCGCGGATCAGCGCAGGTTTGGCAGCGTCCATGGGTGTTCCTGGAAAAAATGGATGGCCTATTCTCGCACAGCTCGATGACATCGCCGATGCCGCCCACTACCCCTGCCTGATTGCGGAACCGGACTACAACAAACAAGGAAACGTCTGATTTACGCCTGACAGCCCCGTATAGAACCCTGTTCACGGCATTTTGCCACTCCTCTGCTCCATTGGGACCAGGAGCAATTTGATCCTCAACAAGGAGTTTCTAGCAATGGCAAAGGGGTATTTCATTCGCAAGGGTGACAAGACCAGTTGCGGTGGCGAGGTGCTGGAGGCCGATACCCGCGTCATGATGTTTGGCTTCGCCCATGCTCGCGCCGGGGATCGGGTTTCTTGTGGCAAAAACGACGAAACTTACGAAATCGTCGGTGGCATCTCGTTCATCAACAGTCACGGCAGACTGGTGGCGGGCTCGTTGGACAGCCGCAGCAGCTGTCCCTGCAAGGCCGGGCTCATCCCTTCGTTTACCAACTCCACCTATGAGTCCAGACAGGATGCTGCATCCGGTGCTGTGGCCGGTTGGGCAAAAAACGCTGGAATTCGGAACTGACCACAAGGAAATCCTATTGGCTTTCGAGGCGATTGAGGCGGGTAACATTGCCAAAAGTGTTGAGCATCTAGCCAGACACGAACAGGTCAACATCCTGAAACCGGCGATGTACGACGACAGCGGTCTGAAATGGTTATTACGCGGTAACCATGCCTCCTACGTCACCAACATCCCCTCCGGTGCCGCTCAGGCCATCGAGCTGACGCTGGCCAGCCAGTGCCGTCCAATCGAGGACGGACGCACCATTGGTTTTGGCAGCAATCCATTTGCCAACTTGGCTGACATCGAACGGCGCATGACCTTTGTGCTCAAAGCCGCGGCGCAGTTTGACGATTTGCTGCATAGCGACCAACGTGACCAGATTGAGCAATCGATTCGGGATATCGCCTGGGGTGGAGGTGTGCGATGAGCCTGCTGCAGCGCGTGGGCTGGCGACGTGGTGCGTTGGCACTGGCAGTCGCAGCCCTCCTGATAGTGGTGGCGACTCAAACACTGTCGGATGAGCCCGAAATCGCCTTGTTGATTGGTGAGCCTTGGGAGGATATGCGAGGTCGCTCCAGTGCGGCCATTGATCCAGCCATTCCCGGACACTATTGGGGGCGGTTACCCAAGTCCGATGCTCGCCTGCGCTTTGCAGACCCCAAATACGGCTTCGTAACCCCATTGGCCCGTTTCTTCAGTGTGAGTTTCGAAGATGAGCGGGTCAGCAATGTCCGTATGTCCCCGCAAATCGAGCCACTGTTGCTCGACGACACCCTCAAGGTCGTGCTGGATCTGCAGGAGCAATGGCGCAACGCTGGTTGGGTACCCATCCGGGTCAAAGATTTCCCATCGTTCGCCGACACCCCGCAATGGCGAGCCCAATTGCGGGATGAGAATAAGGGCGGCAAAGCATACTGGCACGCGGGCACCCAGTATCAAGTGATGCTGGTGGTCAATCGCTTCACGGATTACAGGCACCCCACCGAGGAGCGCTACCTCATCAAGCTGTCACTGGCCACGCCATGGACGAACCCTTGACCATACTTCATAAAGACCTGGCGAAGCGGCCAAGGCTGGTTCTTGGCCGCACCAGCGAGAAAATCCGCCCAACGCTACACCAACACCCCCAACTCCTTCGCCCGCGCCACCGCCTGCGTACGCCGCTCAACCCCCAGCTTACTGTTGATATGGCTGGCATGGGTTTTCACCGTGTGCAGGGAAATGAACAGCTGGTCGCTGATTTCCTGATTCGAGCAGCCTTGGGCGATCAGGCGCAGGACGGCCATTTCCCGGGTGCTGAGTTGTTCTGACGCGGGGATGGGCTCCAGCGTCGGGCGAGAGGTCATGGCAGGAAGTTTGTCTGCAAGTTCCTGGGAAACCGTGGTCGACGCACAGAGTTGAAGCTGCCCACGCAGCCAGTCCGGATGCTCGGCCAATAGCTTTTCAAAGGGTTGCAATACGCCGCCGGCTGCGGCGTCCAGTGCCTGGACCAGCGCCTTGCGGGCCTCGGGTTCGCGTCCGCTGCCCAGCAACAGTAAAACTTTTTGCGTCAGCGCCATTGCGCTGAGCATCTGCCGGCCGGTTTGCTGGCCATGTTCGAGCAGCGCGTTCAATCGCCCTTCGGCCAGCATCGGCTGGTTCTGGATGACCTCCAGCAACGCTTGCTGCAGTTCGATGTGCAGTGGAAGTTGTGGATGGAATTCCGGTGGTGCGGCCGGCTGCTCGCCGTTATAGGTCTGCCTCAATCGCGCCAGCCAGGCTTGCGCCAGGTCGGTACGCCCCTGGGCCAGCCAGAGTTCGCATTTGACCAGGGTAATCATTGCCAGGTAGTAGATCGGCGGCACGTCCCAGATGTGCATCAGCCGCTCGGCTTCGGCGAGCTCGACAAAGGCCTTGGCGAACTCACCGCTGTTGCCTTCCAGCCGGGCGATCACGCAGTGGCCGATCAGGACGCTGATATCACGACAGGCGCGGGCTTCACCTAAACCGGCCTGCAAGCGTAGCCGCGCCGCTTGAGGTTGCAGGCGCAAGGCCAACAGGAAGCCCTCATACAATGTCAGTCGGGCACGTACGGCAAAGAGCCGTTGCGCCGGCAGCCCCTGCAAGCGTTGCAGCCCTTGGCGGACTTCATCCAGTGCTCGCAGTATTTCGCCCCGCGCCTGCAAAACACGAGCGCGGTCGTAGTGGGCCAGCGCCTCGAACAGCGGATTGCCGACCCGTTGTGCCAGTTCCAGGGAGTCACGGTTCAACTCCCTGGCACGCCACATGTCGCCATCGGCAATCGCCAGGTTGGACAGGGTCGAGAGGCACATCAATCGCTGGCCATATCGCTTGCACGGAAGACTCTCCAGCGCTTCGGTGCAATAACGTATGGTCAGTTCGCGGTTACCGCGCCCGCGCGCGATGATCCCGCTCAGGGCCAGCCATTGCGCCAGCATCGACTTCTGCGCGGTGGCCGACGGCGCTGGCAGGAAGCGGCTCAGGTGGCTGGCCAGTTCCTCGGCAGCGTCCAGTTGACAGGCCAGGCCCAACGCCCAGCTGTAGAGCACGATCAGGCGAGGCGTGCTGATCAGCAGGCTATCGGGCAAGTCCATTTTCCAGCGCAGCAACATGCCGACGTTCTGTTCGGCCAGCAGTTGCTCTTCGGAAAGGTTTTGCACCAGGTTTGCCGCAACGTCCAGGTGCCCGGCTCGCAACGCTTGCTCGACCGCTTCATCGAGCAAGCCCTGGGCGTTGAACCAGCGACAGGCACGCAGGTGCAGGCTGGCGGCCGGCACCATCGATTGCGCGCCCGGCCGTGTGCGCAGCAGATCGGAAAACAGATGGTGATAGCGATACCAGTGGCCGTGTTCGTCCAGCGGCACCAGGAACACTTGGTGGGCAGCCAGGAAGCGCAGGATTTCGGCGCTGTCATGGGCGTCGCGAATGGCGTCGCACAGTTCGCTGCAAAAACGCTCCTGGTGGGCGGTGTCGTAGAGGAAGGCTTGTACCTCGGTGGGCAGGCAATCGATCACTTCTTCGAGCAGGTAATCGCGGATCAACCCTTCCCCGCCGTGCAGTGCCTGAGGCAATGCCCCCTGATTGCCTGCCTCGGAGGCGGCCAGCAACCAGAAGCGCAACCCGGCAACCCAGCCTTCGCTGCGCTGGATCAGGTTTTCCAGCGCCTCGCCACGCAATGAACTGCTGTGCCGATCGAGCAGGCTCAAGGCTTCATCGTGGGTCAGGCGCAAATCCTGCTCATGCAGCTCGAGCAGCTGGCGCGACAGGCGCAATCGCGCCAGGTGCCAGTCTGGACGCTGTCGACTGGTGACCATCACCAACAAGCCATCGGGAAGGTGATTGAGGAAAAACTGCAGGCAACGATCGAGCACCGGCCCCTGGGCCAAGTGATAGTCATCGAGCACCAGCAACAGGGGGCTCGCCGTCGATAGATGCACGGCCAACTCGTCGAGCAGCCCGTCCAGCCATTCTTCGAAGGCAAACGGCTGATGACGCTGGCGCATCTTCAATAATCCGAGGGACTGCCTGCCCAGTTGCGGAAAAAAATCCTGCAGGCCTTCGAGCAACCGCTCGAGGAACCGGCCCGGGTCGTTGTCACGCGGGCTCAGCCCCAGCCAGAGACTTTGCCATTGGGCGGGCAGCGCCTGACAGAACTCCACCGCCAACGAACTCTTGCCGAACCCGGCTGGTGCGCTGACCAGCAGCAACCTGCCACCGAGACCGGCGCTCAAGCGCTCGCACAGGCGTGGGCGCAGCACATGGCCGTCGGGCAATGGCGGTCGGAAAAAGCGCCCGTCCAGCGCGGCGACAGCGACGCTTGCAGGACCTGGTGGTGGGGACAGATCAGTCATGGCCGGCTCTTGTTTGTGTTGCGGGTGGCGGCGTTGCAGATGTCCGCAGACTAGCGGTAAACGAGGACGGAATGAAGGTTATTGCTACAAATGGCTACAAAAAGTCTACACACACAAAAACGCCCCGAACCAGTCGGGGCGTTTGCAGAGGATGCGGCCTCTATGGCGTGCCGGTTAGCGAACACCGTCCTGGCGCAGTGCCGCCGGGGTGAAGTCGCTGGTGGTGGCGGTGAAGCCGAAGTCATACGCCGACTTCTCTTCGTTCTTCATGCCCAGTGCCAGATAACGGCCCGATTGCAGGTCGTACAGCGCTTCCAGGGTGTACCACGGTACCTGGACGTTGTAATAGTTCTGGGCATGCGCTTCCGCCACACGCCAGAGTTGATTACGACCGTCGTAATGGTCGATCACCGCCGCCTGCCAGGTGTCTTCATCGATGTAGAAGTCACGCTTGGCGTAGATGTGGCGCTGGCCTTCCTTCAAGGTTGCCACCACATGCCATACCCGGCGCAGCTCGTAGCGAGCCAGATCCTGGTTGATGTGGCCGGCCTTGATGATGTCGCTGTACTTGAGCTTCGGATCGTCGAGCTTGTAGGCGTCGGAAGCGATGTACATCTCTTTCTTGCCTTCGAGCTTCCAGTCGTAACGATCCGGCGCACCGTTGTACATGTCCAGGTTGTCGGAGGTACGCAGGCCGTCTGCAGCCGTACCCGGGCCGTCATAGGACACTTGTGGCGCACGACGCACACGACGCTGGCCGGCGTTGTAGACCCACGCCGAACGCGGTTCCGCCACTTGGTCGAGGGTTTCGTGCACCAGCAGTACACCACCGGCCAGACGTGCCGGCGCGGTCACTTTCTGCTTGAAGTAGAACAGGATGTTGCCCGGGTTCGCCGGATCGTAGTCCTTCATCTTGTCGCGGAACACAAACTGGTCCTGGAAGTACACCAGGCTGAACGAACCGTTCGGCTGTGGCGTGGCCTGGGTCACCAGTCGGGTTACGCTGCCGCCGCGATAACGGGTGATGTGGTTCCAGATGACTTCCACGCCGCTTTTAGGAATCGGGAACGGTACCGCGGTTTCAAAGTTTTTCAGCCCGTTACCGCCGGATACCAGCTCAGTGTTGGTGGCGTTCTTCTTGATGGAGGCGAACACGTTATCCGGCACGGTGGCACCGCGATGGGACGGGTAAACCGGCATCTTGTAGGTTTCCGGGTAGCGTTTGAACATCGCGTACTGCCCCGGAGCGAGCTTTGCCTTGTACTGGTCGACGTTCTGCGCGGTGATGGTAAACAGCGGTTTTTCGCTGGCATACGGATCGGACAGGAAACCCTTGCTGTCGACGGTGCCGGCATTTTTCGGCATAGGTTTCCAGGCAGGAATCGAACCGTCGGCATTGCCCGCCATTTCGGCACCCATCGGGGTCAGGCTCTTGCCCAGCTTGTCCGCTTCTGCCGCCGGGACCGCTGCCATTACGCCGGTCGCCAGCAGCGAAAGTCCCAGGACACCAGCGTGAAACAGACTCTTGGTTATTTTCATGTGTGTACTCGTCCTGAAAATAGTGCTTAGAAGTTCACGCCAAAGCTGAGCGCAACGAAGTCGCGGTCATCCACGGTGGTGTACTTGCCGTCGAAGAAGTTGGTGTATGCCAGGCTTGCGGTGTAGGTGTTCTGGTACTCGGCATCGACACCCAGGCTGACCGCTTTGCGACCTTCCTCGAAGTTGCCGCCAGGGCCAGGGGAGTAACCTTCCACGTCGTGGGACCAGGCCACGTTCGGCTTGAGGTTCACACCAGCGAACACGTCGTTGTATTCCCAGATCGCGCGACCGCGATAACCCCAGGAGTTGGCCGTGGTGAAGCCGTCGTTTTCGCAGTAGCGACTAACGTTGTTTTGCGGCCCGCCTGCCAACGTACCGCTGTTCAACGTCACGCACTGGTTGTTTGGCAATGGGCCAGGGCCGTAGCTCGGGTCACGACCGTAACGGGCCTTGTTATTGCTTTCCAGGCCGCCGACGTGGGTCCAGCCGACCTCACCCACCAGGGTCAGACGCTCAGCGCCCATCACCTGGTCGAAGAAGTGGGTCAAGGTCGTTTGCAGCTGGGTCACTTCCTTGCGGCGATAACCTTGCTGATCCTGCCCTGGCGTGCCCTGGAGCACGGAAACGTTAGGGTTGAGCGGCGTCAGGCCGGAAAACAGGATGTCGGTGGTGTTGAGCTGGACTGGCGCATTCGGCCGGTAGCTGACTTCACCACTCCAGGCGGTGCCGCTAGGCAATGTGGTGGAGAAGCTCAAGCCGTACAGGCGGATGTCTTCAGGGTATTCGACGTAGTAGCTGGAGTTGCCCGCCACCACCAACGGCAGCAAGGTCGGAGCCAGGCCCGCCGCGACACCCAGTGGTATACCGGAACCTACCAGCCCACCGACCAGGCCTGCACCACTGTAGGCGCTCGCCGGTGCCCCGTGACCGCTGAAAATCGGCGCACGGCTGTGGTAGTTCATGAAGTAGGCACCGAATTCGGTGTCCAGCGGATCGAACATGTACTTGAAGGACACACCGAACTGGCCGCTGTCACGGGCGTCGCGATCCGGGCCACGACGAACGATCACGCCTTCGTCCGGGTTACCCCAGGTCACGCCCCTGGCGCCGAGGGTGTTGATCGCGGCATTACGCAGTCCGGCCGGCAGACCCGCCGCCGCCAGAGCGTTGTTGAGCCCGTTCTGGGTGCGCAGTACCGCCAGGTTGTTGTCGCAACCATCGGCGATCACGTCCGGTTGCGAGAAGAAGGTGCCGCAGTTGTCTGCAACCGTCTGGTCCCATTCGATCTGGTAGAAGGCTTCGGTCGAGAGATTCTCGGTGAGGCTCTGGGACACGTAGAACATGTTGACCGGGATCAGGCCTTCCTTGATCTCGGCACCGGGACGACGGAATGCGGACACGTCGATCGGGTTGATCGAGTTGATACCGCCGCCGATGAAGGTACTTTCACCCCAGCTCACCACTTGCTTGCCCAAGCGTACGGAACCCGGCTGATCAGCAATGGCGTAGTTGTGATAGACGAAGGCGTCGAGGATTTGGCCGCCAGCAGACTTGGCGCCTTCTTTACGATTGTCGTCGCTGATGTCCTTGAACGGACGGCTCTCGTCCTTGAGTTCAAAGTCGTACCAGTATTTGCCACGGACGAAAATGCCGGTGTCGCCATACTTCAACTCAAGGTCATGGATGCCCTTGAAGATTTTCGAGAAGGTTTCACCGCTTTTGAAGTTCAAGTGACCGTCATCGGAAGTCTGGGACAAGCCGCGACCGCCGTTGTTGACGCCGATGAGGTTTTTGTTGGCGCTTTCAGTAGACCAACTCGCACCGATCGACAGGGAAGAGTCGAATTGACCTTCGATTTCACCGATGTTGAAACTGACGCCGAATGCAGGCCCGGCGAGCGTAGAGGCAAGGCTGACGGCCAGAGGCAGTTTAGCCCGGCGCCAGAACTGGTTTACT
This sequence comes from Pseudomonas sp. NPDC087336, assembly GCF_044744285.1. NCBI lineage: Bacteria > Pseudomonadati > Pseudomonadota > Gammaproteobacteria > Pseudomonadales > Pseudomonadaceae > Pseudomonas > Pseudomonas sp. NPDC087336. The sequence goes on from NZ_JBIUYA010000029.1 coordinate 15,818, forward strand.
GATGTCATCGACGCTACTCCATGTGCATTTTATTGTTATGGCAAATAGCACTTCTAAAAACGCTTGGATAACAGGGAGCCATGGCTTCCCAAAGTCATTCCAAAGTTGCATCGCCCCGGTTTGTGCGTTTGCTCCGTTCTTAAAAATCCTTGAGCGGACTATAGCCAGCAGGTAGTAGTGCTTGATCCCTCTAAAGTGTGATTTGCGCCTGCCAGGCACTCTGGAACAGTCCTTTGCCACGCCGACACCCGCCGGCCCGGCAAGAATGGCTGAAAATACGGATTTGACAAGCCAAGCGCTTGCTTGGTGGGGCTGGCGTGCCTTTTTTGGGCACGCCACGGGACGCTTAAAGCGTCGAGAGGAAGGTGCTGTTGTTGGCCTGCCATTCGGTGATGTCGACGCGAATGCGCTTCTTGTCGAGCTTACCGACACTGGTCTTGGGAATTTCAGTAACAATGGCGATCTGACTCGGGATGGCCCACTTGCTCAGGTGCCCCAGTTCCACGAACGGCTTGAGATGCTCCTTGAGTTCCCGGGCGCCAATGGCATGGCCCTCGCGCAGCACCAGCAAGGCAAACGGCCGCTCGCCCCACTGCGGATCGGCAATCCCCACCACTGCTACTTCGCGTACCGCCGCGTGACGACTGATCAGGTCTTCGAGGTCCAGGGAGGAGATCCACTCGCCACCGGTCTTGATCACGTCCTTGATCCGGTCGCGAATGTCGATCACGCCCATGCTGTCCAGGGTCGCCACGTCCCCGGTGTGCAGCCAGCCACCGGCCCAGAGCTCGGCGCCCTTTTGCGGTTCGTTGAAATAGCCCTCGGTGAGCCACGGCGCGCGCAACACCAGTTCGCCCTGGGTTTCGCCATCGGCGGGCAGGAAGTTGCCTTCGGTGTCGACGATCGCCGCTTCCACCAATGGCCCCGGCACGCCGGCCTTGATCCGGTAGGTGGTGCGTTCGTCTTCGGTGCCGGCCATCAGCTCATCATTGAGGTGCGCGCACGATACCAGCGGCCCGGTTTCCGACATGCCATAGGCAGCGGTCAGTTGAATGCCCTTGGCCTTGGCCGCGTCGTACAACGCATGATTGAGCGCACTGCCACCGATGACGATCTTCCAGCCACCAAAGTCGGTGTCCTGGGCAGCCTTGGCATTGAGGACCATTTGCAGGATGGTCGGCACGCAATGCGAGAAGGAGACCTTTTCCTTGCGCCACAGCTCCACCAGGTACTCCGGATCGTAGCGTCCCGGATACACTTGCTTGAGCCCGAGCATGGTCGCCACATAGGGCAAGCCCCAGGCATGCACATGGAACATTGGCGTGATGGGCATGTATACGTCGTTGGTGCCCAACAGGCGCACGCTGTCGATCGCGCCCATGATGGTCGATACGCCCATGGTGTGCAGCACCAGCTGGCGATGGGTGAAGTACACGCCCTTGGGGTTGCCGGTGGTGCCGGTAGTGTAGAACGTGGTCGCCACCGAGTTTTCGTCGAAGTCCTGGAAGTCGTACTGCGGGCTTGCCGCTGCCAGCAATTGCTCGTACTCACCGACGAGGTTTGGCAGGTCGGCGGTCTTTTCCGGCAGGTCGGTCAGGAGCAGGGTTTTCTCGACCGTGGTCAGTTGCCCGGCGATCGCGTTGTACAGTCCGACGAATTCACTGTTGACCAGCACAAAGCGGTCCACGGCGTGATTCATGGTGTAGAGGATCTGCTCCGGCGACAGGCGCACGTTGATGGTGTGGATCACCGCGCCGATCATCGGAATGGCGAACATGCATTCCAGGTAGCGGTGGCTGTCCCAATCCATTACCGCCACGGTATCCCCGGGCTTGACCCCGGCAGCCGTCAGCACATTGGCCAGCCGTGCGACCCGTTCGATCAGGGTCGGATAGCTGTAGCGCAACTGGTCGCGGTAAACGATCTCGCGGGTTTTCTCATAACGCGCGCCGGACATCAGCAGCCGTTTGATCAGCAGCGGATACTGGTAAGCGCCTTCGGCTGGGGGGATAACGCGAGTCTGCAACATAAGAATCCCTTTTCTGACTACTCGGTCGTGGCTGTTGAGTGAGCACTGTAGTACCCCTGATCGCCAGCCAAATCAGCCAAAGGAATGATTTGCAGAACCGCGCGAGCAGTGGCGTTGCGCCAGCACTCGCGGATAATCGTGGACCGTTAGGCTCAGTGCATCTCGGTAAACGCGAGTTTCACGCCAATGGCGATCAACACCGCGCCCATGGTCCGGTCGAACCAGTGACCCATGCGGGCGAAACCGGCGCGCACGCGCTGCTGGCTGAACAGCATGGCCACCAGGCAGAACCAGATCGCCGTTGCCACCGCCAGGTAGACCCCGTAACCGGCCTGTACGGCCAACGGTGTATGCGGATTGATTACCACGGTGAACAACGACAGGAAAAACAGCGTGGCCTTCGGGTTCAGGCCATTGGTCACGAACCCCGACGTGAAAGCGCCACGGGCGGTGCGCTCGCCGGCTTCCTTGTGCAGATCGTCGGTTACGGCCTTGGCCGGCTGCGCCCGCAGCGCCTTGAAGCCGATGTACAGCAAATAGGCGGCGGCGGCCCACTTCAATGCGTTGAACAGGACGATCGACTGGGACACGATCAGGCCGATGCCCAGCAGCGAGTAGCCGACGTGGAGGAAAATCGCCGTACCGACCCCCAGCGCTGTCCAGGTGCCGGCGCGACGACCATGGGTCACGCTTTCCCGTACCACCACGGCAAAGTCCGGGCCGGGGCTGGCAACGGCCAGCAGGTGGATCAGCGCAACGGTCAAGAACTCGGTCCAGTACATGAGGGCTCCTTCAGGCCAAGCGTAACTATTTATTTCATCTGGTAGGCTCGGCAGATTACGCCTTCAGTTCATTGCACAAAAGGTACAGTTGATGACGAACATTCACCGCGCAGTTTTCCTCGACCACCCGTCCCTGGACCTGGGCGATCTCGACCTCAGCCCCCTGCGCGAATGCTTTAGCGAACTGCAGCTGTTCGCCCAGACCCTGCCCGACCAGGTGATCGAACACCTCAAGGGCGCCACCGTCGCCATCACCAACAAGATCCGGATCGACGCGACCGCCATCGCGGCCAGTCCCGAACTGAAACTGATCCTGATCAGCGCCACCGGCACCAATAACGTCGACCTCGAGGCCGCCCGCGCCCACGGCATAACCGTGTGCAACTGTCAGGGTTACGGCACGCCATCCGTGGCCCAACACACGATCATGCTGCTGCTCAACCTGGCAACGCGCCTGCCCGACTACCAGAAAGCCGTCGGTGAAGGACGCTGGCAACAGGCCAAACAGTTCTGCCTGCTGGACTACCCGATCGTTGAGCTGCAAGGCAAAACCCTCGGCCTGCTCGGTCACGGCGAATTGGGCGGCGCGGTCGCGCGCCTGGCCGAAGCATTTGGCATGCGCGTGCTGTTGGGCCAGATTCCGGGGCGCCCTGCCCGGCCAGACCGTTTGCCGCTGGAACAGCTGCTGCCGCAAATCGATGCGCTGACCCTGCACTGCCCACTCAACGAACACACCCGTCACTTCATCGGCGCCCGTGAACTGGCGTCGATGAAACCCGGCGCGTTCGTGGTCAACACCGCCCGTGGCGGCCTGATCGACGAGCAGGCGCTGGCCGATGCCTTGCGCAATGGTCACCTGGGCGGGGCCGCCACCGACGTGCTGAGCGTGGAGCCGCCGGTCAACGGCAATCCGCTGCTGGCCCAGGACATTCCACGCCTGATCGTCACCCCGCACAACGCCTGGGGCAGTCGCGAAGCGCGGCAACGAATTGTCGGCCAATTGACCGAAAACGCCCGGGGATACTTCAGCGCTAAGGCGCTGCGGGTCGTCAGTTGATAAACTGCGGCACTTTTTTTCACAGGAGCAGTTATGGATCCGCGCAGTGAAGTACTGCTTCGTCAGGCTGAATTATTCCAGGGCCCGGTGCTGTTGGCCGGGCTGCCCGCCGACGACTTGCTGGGCCGCCTGCCCGAGGCCCATGGCTGGAGCTGGCACGCCGGCGATCAGGCCGCGCTGGATGCACGTTTCGCCGAACGCAGCCATTTTGGGGTCAACGCGCCTGAGCGCGCATTCGATAGCGCCGTGGTGTTCCTGCCCAAGTCCAAGGACCTGACTGACTACATCCTCAACGCACTCGCCTCCCGGCTGGCCGGCCGCGAGTTGTACCTGGTAGGTGAGAAAAAAAGCGGCATCGAAGGCGCAGCCAAACAGCTCAATCCGTTTGGCAAACCACGCAAGCTCGACAGTGCGCGGCATTGCCAGCTGTGGCTGGTCACCGTGGCCAATGCACCCGACGCCAAACCGCTGGAAAGCCTGGCCCAGACCTACGAATTGCCGCTGGCCGAAGGCCCGTTGAAAGTCATCAGCCTGCCAGGCGTATTCAGCCACGGTCGACTGGATCGCGGCAGTGCGCTGTTGCTGGAACACCTGGATAAACTGCCAAGCGGCCACTTGCTGGACTTCGGTTGCGGCGCGGGAGTGTTGGGCGCTGCGGTGAAACGTCGTTACCCGCACAACCAGGTCACATTGCTGGATGTCGATGCCTTTGCCGCTGCCAGTAGTCGCCTGACCTTGGCTGCCAACGGTCTGGAAGCCGATGTGATTACCGGTGACGGCATTGATGCGGCACCGATGGGATTGAGCGCCATCCTGAGCAACCCGCCCTTCCATGTCGGCGTGCACACCGATTACTACGCGACAGAGAACCTGCTACGAAAAGCCGCCAAACATCTGAAAAATGGCGGCGAACTCCGGCTTGTAGCCAACAGCTTCCTGAAGTATCAACCGCTGATCGAAGAGCACCTCGGGACCTGCACAATCAAGGCCGAAGGACAGGGTTTCCGCATCTACCGTGCCAAACGCGGATAAAACTTTGTACTTGCGCAATGTTTTTTGCCTAGGCAGAATCCGCTCCGTCCTAGGGGAGTAGTCTCCCACGAGCGCCATGCTCGTCCGGCATGCGTCAACATACTTGGTCAACAGACCATGGCGCATGCGACCCAAGCGTCCGCATCAGACGGTTCGCAGGGTTTGACAAGACCTATGACACGAACACCTTACCCGGGGCGGGAAGGCTGTACGTGTCATAGCCGTGTCGACCCGCCCCTTAGGAAAACCCCTGATGCTGGATTCACTACTGGTACCCACCGCAATCGTTGCCTTGGCCGAAATCGGCGACAAGACGCAATTGCTCGCGCTCATTCTCGCCGCCCGTTTTCGCAAACCCTGGCCGATCATCGCCGGCATCGTCGCCGCGACCCTGGCCAACCATGCGGCGGCCGGTGCGGTAGGTGCCTGGGTTGGCAGTTTCTTCTCGGATACGCTGCTGCACTGGATTCTCGCCGCCAGCTTTGCCGCAACAGCGCTGTGGACCCTCGTGCCGGACAAGATGGACGATGACGAGGCTAGCACCGCCCGCAAGTTCGGACCGTTCCTGACCACGCTGATTGCGTTTTTCCTCGCGGAAATCGGCGACAAGACCCAGATCGCGACCGTGATGCTCGCCGCGCAATATCCTGAACTGTGGCTGGTGATTATCGGCACCACCCTCGGCATGTTGATTGCCAACGTGCCGGTGGTGCTGGCGGGCAACTTTGCGGCGGACAAACTGCCATTGACGTTGATCCGTCGACTGGCGGCGTCGGCGTTTTTCATCCTGGCGATCGTTGCCGTGTACAAGGCGATGCAGGCCAGCGGGTGGGTGTGACTGCGTAGGTCGGTAGACCGCGTTATCGTCATCGCCTGCAGGCTGGCTCCCACAATTGGAATGCATTCCCCTGTGGGGGCCGGCCTGCTGGCGATGAGGCCCTTATCGACGATGAATCGACATCAGTGCTTCCTGGCCTGCTCGTAAAGCGGCATGACTTTCGGAATCGCCGCCTGCAACGACGCAATACGGTTCGACGAAGCCGGGTGAGTGCTCATGAACTCCGGCGGCGAACCTTCCGACGCCTTGGCCATCTTGTTCCACAAGGTGATCGCGGCGTTCGGGTCGTAGCCGGCACGGGCGGCCAGCTCAAGACCAATCAGGTCTGCTTCGTTTTCATTGGACCGACTGTTCGGCAAGGTCATGCCGTAGTTGGCCACGGCATCCGCCAGCGCCAGGCTACCCTGGCCCAGGCCGAACAAGGCACCGGCGCCCTGCTTGGCCATTTCGATGCCATAGGCCTTGGACATCGCCTCACGACCGTGCTCGCGCAGGGCGTGGGCGATTTCGTGGCCAAGGATGGCGGCGATTTCGTCATCGGTCAGCTTCAGCTTGTCCATCAGGCCGGTATAGAAAATGATCTTGCCACCGGGCCCGCAGTTGGCGTTGAGCTCATCGCTCTTGATCAGGTTGACTTCCCACTTCCACTGGGCCGAATCCGGACGGAAAACCGGAGCCTGGGCAATCAGCCGGTCGGAAATCAGCTGGATGCGCTTGGCATCGATGCTGGTCTTGTCCAGCACACCCTTGCTGTTCGCCTCGCCCACCGTATTCTGATAAGACTGGGCGTACATCTGATTGACCTCATCAGTGGACAGCATGCTGAACATGTATTGCTTGCGCTCAACACCTACGGCGCCACCGCTGGTAGTGTTGACCGACTGACAGCCGACGAGCAGCAGCGCTGCGCCGAGCGCACCTACAACCAAAATCTTGTTCATCGAAAGACTCCATGAAAACTGCCGCCTATCCTAGGCGCGGGAATGTATCGACGCCAGATACACAAGAGATAAGACGCTTTTTTCAGGCAAAGCTCTCACCAACACAGGAAAAATTAACCCCCCTGTAGGAGCTGGCTTGCCAGCGAAGGCGCCCGCCCAGGCACCGCATCTCAACCGGGTGTCAAACACTCCGGCCCATTGAGCTTCGGATCATTGACCATGTTGGCCAGCACCCGCTCACGCAGCGCAGCGGGTTCGCTGGCGAGCAAGGCTTGCAGGGCATGCAGCGGCGTCTCGGGATCAAGCCAGATTTGCTGCCCCGCCTCATCGAGAATCAGCGGTCGACGTTGGCTCGCCGCCGGCTGCGTGATCACCGCCGTGCTCAGCCACACCTGCTCCTGCACCGGGTAAGCCTCCCAGATGGCGGCGAAATACAGCGACGAGCCTTCACCCGGTGTCAGCCAGTACGGCCGCTTGCGAGTGGTACCGCGCCATTCGTAGAACCCATTGGCCGGCAGCAGGCAACGGCGCTCGCGCAGGGCCTGGCGGAACATCGGCTGTTCGGCCACGGTTTCGGCCCGGGCATGGGCCGGGGTGCGGGACAAGTCGGTCAGCCACGGCGGTGTCAGGCCCCAGCGGGCACGGGCCAGTTCACGCTGACCATCCTGGCCTGCGCGCAACATCAGCACCGAATCATTGGGGGAAATGTTCCACTGGGCCAGTTGATCGGCTGGAAAACCTGGCAGGCTCGCAAAGTCGCGATTCCAGCGAAACAGGGCATAACGTCCACACATGGGGCAGCACGACTCTTGATCAAACGAACGCCAGCCTAACAGACCAGCGTGCCGGGAAAGCTCTCCGGTTGATCGCCGGACAGCGGCAACGCAGCATTGTACGCGGTTATCAGCTCGCGGGCGTATTGCGCCTGGTCATTATCCACCGCCAGGCCCAGCAGGCCGAAGATCGGCAATTCACCCGTGGCGCCCACCAGATCGCGCCCCACCAGATGCGCCTCGACGCCTTCACTGGCGAGCATGCCTTGCAACAACTCGCCTTCCATCAGGTTTTCCGGTTCGTAGATTCGCTGCATGGGCGCCCCCTCATTCGTTTTCACTGAAGACTTCCAGAAACCAATCCTCTCCATGAACCTGCAACACGAACGTGATCGGCCGACAACACACCTGACAGTCCTCGATATAGGTCTGATCGCCACCGGACAAGTCCACCGTCGTTTCGACTTCTTCACCACAATACGGACATTCATAAACTGCGCTTTCCAGCATCGCGGTCTCCCAGGTGACTTGTGCGTATAATCGCCGGTCTATTTGCAGGGCTATTTTTGTCTGACTACTTTTTCAGACCGTGCCCCGCTGGTTTTCGATCAGAACCTTTACTTACCCTAGCCGTTTCTAACAAGAGAGCATGATGGGCGAATTCGATGCCATCCGACCTTACGACGATAGCGAAGTCCCAGCGGTGCTGGCACGACTGCTCGGCGACAAGGCGTTTCTAGATATCCTCACCCACTTCCGCTTTCCGCGTTTTGCCGGCGCCTTAGGCTGGGCGCTCAAACCCCTTATAGCTCATCGGCTGCGCCGTGAGTTCGCCGGCATCACGTCGGTGGCCACCTTGCAGGACAAAGTCGAGTACTACGTCGACCACACCATCGAGCGCGCCACGGACGGTGTGACGTACACCGGTGTGGAGCAGTTCAAGTCCGGCAGTGCCTATCTGTTCATCGCCAATCACCGTGACATCGTGATGGACCCGGCTTTCGTCAATTACGCCGTGTACCACGCCGGCCTGCCGACCCCGCGCATCGCCATCGGTGACAATCTGCTACAAAAGCCCTTTGTCAGCGACCTCATGCGCCTGAACAAGAGCTTCATCGTGCACCGCTCGATCACCGGACGTCGCGAAAAAATGGCGGCGTACCAATTGCTGTCGGCGTACATCAACCATTCGATCCGCAACGATTGCGCCTCGATCTGGATCGCCCAGGCCGAGGGACGGGCCAAGGACGGTGACGACCGCACCGAGTCAGCGATCCTCAAGATGTTCCACATGAGCCGCAAGGACGAACCGTTCGGTGAAGTCATCCGCTCGCTGAACCTGACCCCCGTGTCGATCAGCTACGAGTACGATCCGTGCGACCAGGCCAAGGCCCGCGAACTCTACATCCGCGCCACCACCGGCAGCTACACCAAGGCTCCGGGCGAAGATGACGTGAGCATCGCCAAGGGCATCACCGGCTACAAGGGTCGGGTGCACGTGAATTTTGCGGCGCCCATCACCGACCTGTTCGAAGACACCAAGCAATTGGCGATCGAGATGGACAAGCAGATCCTCGGCGGTTACCGCTTGTTCCCGGTGCATTACCTGGCCTACGCCCAATGGCAGGATGCCGACCCGCAACTGCAGGTGCCAAGCGCCAGCAAGTTGTTCCCGGCCGACGAACTGGCCAAGGCTCAGGAACAATGGCAGCAACGCCTGGATGCCTGCCCCGAGGAACATCGCCCGTTCCTGGTGCTGCAGTATGCGACCCCGGTACGCAACCAGTATCGGGTGAAGGCTGGATTGCCGCTTTAACCGCGGATACGACAACGGCGCCTTCGGGCGCCGTTTTTTTTCAAGCGTTAAAACGGTTTAGACCTGGGTGCTGATCCACGACACCAGCAACGCCAGCCCCATGCAGGCGAAACCGAAGCGATAGAAAAACCGGTTCATGCGCAGGGTTGCCCAATCCAGCGTCGGTTCCTGGCTTGGGCTGCTCTGGCGCTGCGCCTGGAGACTGGCCATCGCGCGCTGTTCGCGGCGACGCGTGGCGTGCAGCAGCCAACTGCCCGGGAAGGCCAGCAGCAAGGCCAGCAAATTGATCAATTTGGCGGGATGGGCGGTAAACAGCGTCATCAAATGCAGCGACATCACGAACCTCGAACAAAACCTTGGCAGCAGGCACCTCACCTGCGATCGCGGGCGGATTCTACCGAAAGCCCGCGCACCTGCGCCTGCCTTTGCGACGATTAACGAATCAAATGACCAGTGGCCATGAAAAAAGCCCGAGGCCATTTCTGGCTCCGGGCTTTTCGGCATCTGGCGAAGCTTTTACTCGCCGAGCACCTGACCCACGGTTGGGTCCTTGAACAAACGGGTCAACGCATCGCTCAACACGTCGCTGACCAGCTTGGTGTTGGTTTCCTGGTTCGGCGCCATGCCAAAACGCTGGTCCAGGGACGCGCCATAACGACCGCTGTAACGACGATTGGCATTCTGCACATCGGAACGGAACGTCGCACCAATGGTTGCCTCGGTCACGTACATGCCTTCTTTCGGCGACTGGTACTTCAACTCGGTCAGGGTCACGGTGATTTGTGGCGCGTTCAGCGCATTCGCCGTCGGGGTGAAGCCCAGCAAACGTACGGCCGCTTCGGCCTGCGCCTGCAGTTTCGGCAGGATCTGCGCGCCCTGCACGGTGATCGCGCTGGTTTCCGGATACAGGCCGCCACGGGTGCCCAGGGTTGGCGACGGACGCCCGTCGACCACGCGCACCACCACTGGCTGGCCGTGGCCGACCGGCGCCAGTTGCGCCGTCAGCTTGGGTTCCGGGTTCAGTTGTTGCGGGCTGTGGGCGCAGCCGACCAACGTCAAGCTGGTCACAGTGATCAAACCGAACAACAGGCGTTGCAACATACTCTTCTCTCCAGAATCAGGCACTAACAGGGCCGCAGTATAGCGGTGCGCCACTGCAGCGAACCAGCGCAACAATTGCAGAAAATTCTGACAAAAGTTTCAGAAACCCCTTCCTGTCACACATCTGTCACCCCCCATACACTTGCACGTAACGGCTCGCTGCCATTCTTCAGCGCAGCCACCCAAAAGGTACTTCGCCATGCGCTTTCTCGTTTCGCTGTTCGCCCCACGCCCACGGCACCGCAGCTTTGCCCTGCTCGACAGCAACGGCCATTGCCAGGCTTTCAAGCAGTGCAGCCTCCAACCCATGGGCGATGGCTGGGTCGAAATTGAAGAAATTCGCCTCAACTGGCTGCAGCAACCCCTGCCCGCGAGCGCCCGTGTCAGCCAGCATCCACCACGCTCACGGGCACAACAGCTGATGGCGACCTGACCAGACGCCTAATAAAAGTCATTAAACACGACCAATTCCCTGCGTTTCTTCGCTACAATCTCCCCCCGATTATAAGGACGTCTCCTGATCGGGCCTCGCAGCATCGTCAATGCTTCGGTTTTGGCACCCCGCACCGCCCACAGAGAGCCGCCCACACAGATCGAGTGAAGCTGGCGCGCTTGCTGTTCCTCAAGCACAACCTCCACTTTTCGCGAATCTGCAGAGCTGTCATTACGCTCGGTCACTGAGCTGTTTGCCCGTATTGCCTGCCCGGTTTTCCCTGGCGGCAAACCATCCGGGCACGGTGCCAGGCTGGGACAGCCCTTTTTTGAGGTTCACGTCTTCAAAAGAGCGTGAAAAAAACGGGTTTTCACAACTTCACAAGAGTGTGGCGAGCAAATGAATAGTTTTGCGTCTGAATATGCACCATTAGCGTCCAGTACAGCCCAACGACACAGGACCGAGTACACCTCGAATACCGGAGCCTGAAGCCTGTCCGCTACGGATTTGGTTGCACAAGCGGATGTATCGACCATAAGTCGAATTGCCAGTCGCACGTTGAAATGAGTTCATATGACTCTAATTAGACCCGGCAGGTAGCGTCCGTCGAAGTTGCGAAAAATTGCGAAGATTCGGACATGGCGATCCTGCCATGAGTTCGAGGGGCATCACTGACTCGCCCCGGAACGCCTGGCAGCCATGCCGACAATTTGGTGCTGCAGATTTTGGAGACGCGTTAAATGGCGCATAACGAAGCAGTCGACGTAGTACTGGTTGGGGCCGGCATCATGAGTGCCACCCTCGCGGTACTGCTCAAAGAGCTCGACCCCGCGATCAAGCTGGAAGTCGTCGAGCTGATGGATTCCGGTGCTGCGGAGAGTTCCAACCCGTGGAACAACGCCGGGACCGGTCACGCCGGCCTGTGCGAGCTGAACTACACACCGCAGGCTGCCAATGGCACCGTCGACATCAAGAAAGCCGTGCACATCAACACCCAGTTCGAGGTGTCGAAGCAGTTCTGGTCGTACCTGACCAAGAAAGGCACGTTCGGCTCGTGCAAATCGTTCATCAGCCCGGTGCCACACCTGAGTTTCGTGCAGGGCGACAGCGGCGTGTCCTTCCTCAAGGAGCGCTTCAAGGTGCTGAGCAAGCACCACGCCTTCGCCGACATGGAGTACACCGAAGACAAGGCGACAATGGCAGAGTGGATGCCATTGATGATGCCTGGGCGCGACCCTGGCGAAACCCTCGCCGCCACCCGCGTGATCAACGGGACCGACGTCAACTTCGGCGCCTTGACCAACCAGTTGCTCAAGCACCTGACCAGCGCTCCCGATGCCCAGGTCAAGTACTGCAAGCGCGTGACCGGCCTCAAGCGCAGCAACGGCGGCTGGACCGTCAGCATCAAGGACGTCAACAGCGGCAACAGCCGTGAAGTCGACGCCAAGTTCGTCTTCCTCGGCGCTGGTGGCGCGGCATTGCCGCTGTTGCAGGCTTCGGGCATCGAAGAGAGCAAAGGCTTCGGCGGTTTCCCGATCAGTGGCCAATGGCTGCGTTGCGACAACCCGGAAGTGGTCAAGCACCACCAGGCCAAGGTCTACAGCCAGGCGGCCGTGGGCTCGCCACCGATGTCCGTGCCGCACCTGGACACCCGTGTCGTCGACGGCAAGAAATCCCTGCTGTTCGGACCTTACGCCGGTTTCACCACCAAGTTCCTCAAGCACGGCTCTTTCATGGACCTGCCGATGTCGGTTCGTGCCGGCAACATCGGCCCGATGCTGGCAGTGGCGAAAAACAACATGGACTTGACCAAGTACCTGGTCAGCGAAGTGATGCAGTCGATGGAGCAGCGCCTGGAGTCCCTGCGGCGCTTCTACCCTGAAGCGAAAGCTGAAGACTGGCGCCTGGAAGTGGCCGGCCAACGGGTGCAAATCATCAAGAAAGACCCGAAAAAAGGCGGCGTCCTGCAATTCGGTACCGAACTGGTCGCGGCCAAGGACGGCTCCCTCGCCGCCCTGCTCGGCGCCTCGCCAGGTGCCTCGGTGACGGTTTCGATCATGCTGGAACTGATCGAAAAATGCTTCCCGGGCAAAGCCAAGGGTGAATGGGCTGCCAAACTGGCCGAGATCTTCCCGGCCCGGGAGAAAGTCCTGGAAACCGACGCGGCGCTGTATCGCAAGATCAACACGCAGAACAACATCGCTCTGGAACTGGTTGAAGCCAGCAGCGAGACTGAAAGCTACGCTTGATCCGGCCCCATGAAAAACGCCCCGTCCATCATTGATGGCGGGGCGTTTTTTTATGCCTTTTTGTAGGAGCTGGCTTGCCAGCGAAGGGGGACGCCGCGGTGCGCCAATGACGCCGCCTTCGCCAGCAAGCCGGCGCCTACAGCGGTTAGCCGCGAGCCTTTTCGATCAGCTCGATGTATTCCGGCGCGTTGCGTTGATCCTGGATCAGGGCAACGAAGTCATTGCCGTGCTCGTCCTTGCCGTTCACGTCATAACCGGCCTCGACGAAAAACGTCAGGAAACGCTCGAAATCGTCGATTCGCAGGCCACGGTAAGCCTTGATCAGCTTGTGCAGGGACGGGGAAGTCGCGTCGACCGGTTCGAAATCGAGGAACAACTTGATCTGCTCATCGCCGATCTCGTCACCAATCACTTGTTTCTTATCTTTACGCATTGCCGACTCCAGCTCGCAGACATTTCACGGGGCGGGCAGTTTACCCCTGCGCGGGCGCCGGGCTCAACGCGGACGAACAGCCCCGGTGTGCAGATCGGCCCAGATGTGGCCGTTGGCGTAGCTGAGAAACTGGCAATACACCGTATCGTTACGCAACAAGTCGATGACTACCCGGTATTGAGCCAGCGGGTAATAAAGCGTCAACGTTTTGCTCTTGTCGTCGTAGAGCGGTTTTTTCAGGCTTTTGCTTTCGCCATCGAAATTGACCAGCACCTGACTGACGGTCGCGCCCTTGTTCAAGGACTTTCCCTTGAGGCGAATCATCAGCGGCGAAGTGACGGGAATCGGCTGCTGGCTGGACTGGCGCTGACTGCCGACCACCACCGAATACTCGGTGACTTGCAGCAGTTGTTGTTGCTCGGGTTGGGCGTCACGCAGGGTCAGGTCGTCCGGCGGCAGGAATTGACTGTGCATAGGGGCCGGGGCGGCCGCCAGGGGCAAGCTGAGGGTCAGCAACAGGGTGGCGCAGCAGCGGATCAGAAAGCTCATGACAGGCTCCTACAATTGGAGAATCAATCGAACTGCGCGCGCATCCAGGCCTGGTACTCGGCAACACCGGGTTCGCCTTCACGTGGCGCCCAGTGCGCCAACTCACCTTCGCCGACCGGACGATAGGGGCCAGCCTTGCACTCGAACATCAGGCTATCGGCTTCAAGCACCACCAGGCCGTGGAACACGCCCGTAGGCAGGTCCACGCCGACACAGTCGCCACCGGCCTGCAAGACCGTCTTGCTCAGGACAGCGCCGGATTCGTCGAAGATCAATACGCCCAGCCGCCCCTTGAGCACCAACAGGGTTTCAGCCTTGTTGTCGCCCAGGTGACGATGAGGCGCAATATACGTTGAAGGTTGCAAGCCCACGGCCATTCGATGGCAGGCATCTTCCATCTGGTGGAAGTTGTGATGCTGGCGACCGCGAGGGTTGGCCGCCGCTTTCTCGGCCAACTCGGCGAACAGGGTCTGATCAAGAAAGCGAGGCGTGGTCATTCTTACATTCCTTTAACGGCAAAAATCCCGTTGGCGTTGCGCCAGTAGCCTTTGTAGTCCATGCCATAACCGAAGATGTATCGGTCGACGCACGGCAAACCGACGAAATCGGCCTTCAGGTCCGGGCGAGCCTTGCGGTCGTGGTCCTTGTCGATCAGCACCGCCGTGTGCACTTTACGCGCGCCGGCGTGTTTGCAGAAGTCGATGATCGCGCCCAGGGTATGACCTTCGTCGAGGATGTCGTCGATGATCAGTACATCACGGTCGATGAACGACACTTCCGGCTTGGCTTTCCAGAACAGCTCGCCGCCGCTGGTTTCGTTGCGATAGCGGGTGGCGTGCAGGTAGGACGCTTCCAGCGGGAATTGCAGGTGCGTGAGCAGCTTGCCGGCGAAAATCAGCCCGCCGTTCATCACACAGAACACCACCGGATTGCTGTCCGCCAGTTCATCGTTGATGTGTGCACCGACGCGGGCAATGGCTGCCTCGACTTCAGCTTCGGTGTACAGGCAGTCAGCCTCTCGCATGATTTGACGGATATGCTCGAGATCAGCGGACATGGCGCTCTCCAGGGATGGCGGTTTCGGAAAAGCCGGCAAAGGTACGCATCAAGCGAGGCCAGATCAAGCGATTGTGGACTAACGTACTCTATGTCTATAGGACATCACCCTCGGATAGATTAATCTAGGCCGGTTTTTTTGCCCGCCGCCGGAGCCTTTCCCATGCCCATCCTCGAGATCCGCCACCCGCTGATCCGCCACAAACTTGGCCTAATGCGCCGCGCAGACATCAGCACGAAGAATTTCCGCGAGCTCGCTCAGGAAGTCGGTGCCCTGCTGACCTATGAAGCCACCAAAGACCTGCCGCTGGAAACCTACGATATCGAAGGTTGGTGCGGCACCGTGTCGGTGGAGAAGATCGCCGGCAAGAAGATTACCGTGGTGCCGATCCTGCGCGCTGGTATCGGCATGCTCGAAGGCGTGCTGAGCCTGATCCCGGGCGCCAAAGTCAGCGCCGTGGGCGTGGCCCGCAACGAGGAGACCCTCGAAGCCCACACCTACCTCGAGAAGCTGGTACCGGAAATCGACGAACGCCTGGCGATGATCATCGACCCGATGCTTGCCACCGGCGGCTCGATGGTTGCCACCATCGACCTGCTGAAAAAAGCTGGTTGCAAGGACATCCGCGCCATGGTGCTGGTCGCTGCACCAGAAGGTATCGCCGTGGTCGAGAAAGCTCACCCGGACGTGATCATCTACACCGCGTCCATCGACCAGAAGCTCAACGAACACGGTTACATCATCCCGGGCCTGGGCGATGCTGGCGACAAGATCTTCGGCACCAAGCAGAAGGACGCGTGAGCATGCAGCAAGAGTTCAACGATCCGCTCTGGCGCACGGTGCTGTCTGGCGCCCAGATGCTGTTCGTGGCCTTCGGCGCCCTGGTATTGATGCCGCTGATCACGGGTCTCGACCCGAACGTGGCATTGTTCACCGCGGGCCTGGGGACGATTCTGTTCCAGGTCGTCACCGGGCGCCAGGTGCCGGTGTTCCTGGCGTCGAGCTTCGCGTTCATCACCCCGATCATTCTCGCCAAGGGCCAGTTCGGCCTCGCTGCGACCATGGGCGGCGTGATGGCGGCCGGTTTTGTCTATACGTTCCTCGGCCTGGCAGTGAAAATCAAAGGCACTGGCTTCATCGACCGCCTGCTGCCGCCGGTGGTGATTGGCCCGGTGATCATCTCCATCGGCCTGGCCATGGCGCCGATCGCCGCCAACATGGCGATGGGCAAGGCAGGCGACGGTAGCGAACTGATTCACTATCAGACGGCGATGCTTATCTCGATGCCGGCGTTGCTGACCACCCTGATTGTCGCTGTGTTCGGCAAAGGCATTTTCCGCCTGGTGCCGATCATTTCCGGCGTGCTGGTGGGGTTTGCCATGTCTTTCTACTTTGGCGTGGTCGATACCGCGAAAATTGCCGCGGCGCCCTGGTTCGCCATTCCCCACTTCACCGCGCCGGAATTCAACTGGCAGGCGATCCTGTTCATCGTTCCGGTGGCCTTGGCGCCAGCGATCGAGCACATCGGCGGCGTGATCGCCGTGGGTAGCGTGACGGGTCGCGATTACCTGAAGAAGCCTGGCCTGCATCGCACCCTGCTCGGCGATGGCATTGCCACCACCGCTGCTGGCCTGTTCGGCGGTCCACCCAATACCACGTACGCCGAAGTCACTGGCGCGGTGATGCTGACCAAGAACTACAACCCGAAAATCATGACCTGGGCGGCGATCTTCGCCATCAGCCTGGCGTTCATCGGCAAATTCGGTGCGCTGCTGCAAAGCATTCCGGTACCGGTGATGGGCGGGATTCTCTGCCTGTTGTTCGGCTCGATTGCGGCGGTAGGCATGAACACGCTGATCCGCCACAAGATCGACCTGGGCGAAGCGCGCAACCTGGTGATCGTCTCGGTGACCCTGGTGTTCGGTATCGGCGGCGTGCTGGTCGGTACGGGCACCGGCCCGGACGACTTCGGCCTCAAAGGCATCGCGTTGTGCGCGGTGGTGGCGATTGCGCTGAACCTGATCCTGCCGGGCAATGACAGCTGGAAGCACAAGAAGGCGAATGAGCCGGTGTTGTAATTGATCGTTCCCACGCTCCGCGTGGGAATGCCTCTTGGGACGCTCCGCGTCCAGTGACGCGGGGCGTCACGGGCTGCATTCCCACGCAAAGCGTGGGAACGATCAAAGCGCCAACGGTGCTCGCTCACACAACGCGCTCAACGCCTTCGCCCACTGCGGATCATCGTTGAGGCACGGCACCAGCACCAACTCCTCTCCCCCCGCTTCGCGGAATTGCTCCAGGCCGCGATCGCCGATTTCTTCCAGCGTCTCGATGCAATCGGCCACGAAGGCCGGGCACATCACCAGCACCTTTTTCACGCCGCTTTTGGCGAGTTCATCCAGACGTGCCTCAGTGTAGGGTTCGATCCATTTGGCGCGGCCCAGGCGCGATTGAAACGACACCGACCACTTGCCATCCGGCAATCCCATACGCTTGGCGAATTCGGATGCCGTGCGCAGGCATTGGGCGCGGTAGCAGGTCGCCAATACTTCTGGCGAAGCGTTCAGGCAGCAATCAGCGCTTTTGAAGCAATGGTGACCGGTAGGGTCGATCTTGCTCAGGTGCCGCTCCGGTAAACCATGGAAGCTCAACAACAGGTGATCGTAATCCTGCAGCAAATACGGCTTGGCGCTGGCCACCAGCGCGTCGAGGTATTCCGGTTGATCGTAGAACGGCTGGAGAATCGAAAACTGCACATCCAGCCGCTTCTCGCGCACCACCCGCTTCGCCTCCTCGATCACCGTGGTCACGGTGCTGTCGGCGAACTGTGGATAGAGCGGTGCGAGCGTGATCTTCTTGTGACCCTGGGCCGCCAGGCGTACCAACATCGATTCAATCGATGGCTCGCCATAGCGCATCGCCAATTCCACCGGGCCGTGATGCCACTGCGCAGCCATGGCCTGTTGCAAGCGACGACTGAGCACCACCAGCGGCGAACCTTCGTCCCACCAGATCGACGCGTAGGCATGCGCCGACTGCTCGGGGCGCTTGATCAGGATCAGCGACACCAGCAAGCGCCGCACCGGCCATGGCAGGTCGATCACATAAGGGTCCATCAGGAACTGATTGAGGTAACTGCGCACATCCGCCACCGAGGTGGAGGCCGGAGAGCCCAGGTTGACCAGAAGCAACGCGTGATCGGTCATGCAACGTCCTATTTCAAAGGCGGCTGGAAAGGTCGTCCAGGGCCGCGCGCAAATCAGTGAACTGGAAAGTGAAACCCGCTTCCAGCAAGCGAGCCGGTACGGCCTTCTGGCCACCCAGCAACAGCAATGACAGCTCGCCCAGGCACACCTTCAACGCCAGGGCCGGCATGGGCATGAACGTCGGGCGGTGCAGCACGCTGCCCAACGTCTTGGCGAACTCGCGGTTGCGCACCGGTTTGGGCGCGCAGGCATTATAAGGACCACTGGCGCTTTGCCGATGCAGAAGAAAATCAATCAGGGCAATTTGATCGTTGATATGAATCCATGGCATCCACTGCCGGCCACTGCCGATAGGCCCGCCCAGCCCCAGTTTGAATGGCAGCAACAGGCGCGACAAAAAGCCGCCCTCTGCCGACAACACCAGCCCGGTACGAATGAAGATCACGCGAATGCCCAATCCTTCGGCGCGCTGGGCAGTTTCCTCCCAGGCGATGCATAACTGACTGGCGAAATCATCGATGACCGGTGGCGAATCCTCGGTCAATTCACGCTCACCGCCATCGCCGTACCAACCGACCGCGGACCCTGAAATCAATACCTGCGGTTTCTGTTCACGGCTTTCGAGCCAGGCCAGCAGGGTTTCCGTCAGGGTGATGCGACTGCTCCACAACAAAGCTTTGCGCTTGTGGGTCCATGGGCGATCGGCGATCGGCGCACCGGCCAGATTGACGATGGCGTCCACCGGGTCTTGCCCGACCTCTTCAAGCCGCGCGATGCCACGCACCTGGGCGCCGCAGATTTTGGTGACTTTTGCAGGCGTCCGGCTCCAGACTGTAAGGCGATGCCCTTGACTCAACCAGTGCCGGCAGAGCTGACGTCCTATCAAACCAGTACCGCCGGTCAGCAATATGTGCATGACTACTTCCTCGCGTGGCGTTTTACCCTGATCACTAGTCTATTTTTATAAGCAAGGGATCTTTTGGTATCGGGCAGGCTCTGTGTTTAACAATAGGCCAAGCTGTCAGAACGAGAACGCTGAAAGTTATACCAAAAAACAATATTGTACAGGTTTCAACCCCGGCGTAGTCTGTACAGACAGGTAAACGAGGCCCTTATGACTGTACCTATCGCAATCATCGGCACCGGCATTGCCGGACTCTCAGCCGCACAAGCCCTGACCGACCTGGGGCATGTCGTGCAACTTTTCGATAAAAGCCGCGGCAGTGGCGGGCGCATGTCGAGCAAGCGCAGCGATGCGGGTGCTCTGGACATGGGCGCACAATATTTCACTGCCCGCGACCGCCGCTTTGTCACCGAAGTCCAGCGCTGGCAGACCAAGGGCTGGGTCGCCGAATGGACCCCGCAGCTGTATACCTTCCATGGCGGCAGGCTCGATCTGTCGCCGGACGAACAGACGCGCTGGGTTGGCACCCCGCGGATGAGCGCCATTACCCGTTCCCTGCTGGGCGACCTGGAAGTGCATTTCGCCTGCCGGATCACCGAGGTGTATCGCGGCGAAGAACACTGGCACCTGCAGGATGCCGAGGGCTTCACCCATGGTCCGTTCAGTCATGTGGTCATCGCCACCCCGGCACCCCAGGCGACCGCGCTGCTGGCCTCCGCGCCGAAGCTCGCGGGCGCCGCCGCCGGGGTAAAAATGGACCCTACCTGGGCGGTTGCATTGGCGTTCGAGACGCCCCTGGAAACGCCGATGGAAGGCTGCTTTGTGCAAGACAGTCCGCTGGATTGGCTGGCGCGCAACCGCAGCAAGCCAGGTCGCGACAACACCCTCGACACCTGGGTGCTGCACGCCACCAGCGCTTGGAGTCGACAGCACATCGACCTGCCGAAAGAAGCGGTGATCGAGCAATTGCACGGCGCGTTCGCCGAGCTGTTGCACGATGCCATGCCTGCGCCCAGCTTCAGCCTGGCCCACCGCTGGCTCTACGCCCGCCCTGCCAGCAGCCATGAATGGGGCACCCTGGCCGATGCGGACCTGGGCCTCTATGCGTGCGGCGACTGGTGCCTGTCCGGACGCGTCGAAGGTGCGTGGCTCAGCGGCCAGGAAGCCGCCCGCCGCCTGCATGCACACTTGCAGTAACTGCAACACCCGACACGGCTTGCCAGCGATGAACGAAAAATGCGGTGCAGCTGAACTCCGCTGCACCTGGATCGCTGGCAACATCGCTTAAGCCGGTCACCCTCTTTGCTAAAAACTTATACAACTAATTTGACTTGTACATCTTTGAATCTATGATGAGCCTATGTTGTACAGACTTTCAGCTCTGTACAGGTTTAGATTCCGAGGTGCTCGATGCCCCTGCCACCCACCAAGCCGAAAATCGCCATCAGCGCCTGCCTGATGGGTTTTGACGTGCGCTATAACGGCGGACACAAGGCATCGCGACTGTGCAGGCAGGTTCTCAGCGACTACTTCGATTTCGTCCCGGTCTGCCCCGAAGTCGCCATTGGCCTGGGCATTCCGCGCCAGCCAATCCGACTGGTAGGGGATGCGGATGCACCCCAGGCCGTTGGCACGGTCGACCGCGACATCAATGTCACCCAGCCGCTGGCCAACTATGGTCGGCAGATGGCGGCGGAGCTTGGCGATATCTGCGGCTACATCTTCATGCAGCAATCCCCTTCCTGCGGCCTGGAGCGGGTCAAGGTCTATCACGCCAATGGCGCACCGGTGAAGGACGGTGGCCGGGGCATCTACGCCCACGCGTTCTGTGCCCAGCAAGCGGACTTACCGGTGGAAGAAGACGGCCGGCTCAACGACCCGGTGCTGCGAGAAAACTTTCTCACCCGCGTATTCGCCTACAGCGCCTGGCAACAGTTGTTGCACGAAGGCCTGAGCCGTCGCGGCCTGACAACGTTTCACTCGCGCTACAAGTACCTGCTGATGGCACACAACCCGGTGCAATACAAAATTCTCGGTAACTTGCTGGGCAACATGGGCCAGACCGATCCGAAAGAACTCGGACCACGCTACTTCAGCCTGCTGATGGCGGCCCTGAAGCAATGCGCGACCCGCCGCACCCATACCAATGTGTTGCAGCACCTGAGCGGCTATTTAAAAAAGGCCATCAGCGCCGAGGACAAGCAGGAAGTGCAACACCTCATTGGTCAATACCGCCAGGGCATTGTGCCGCTTGTGGTGCCGCTGACATTACTCAAGCATCACTTTCGTCAACATCCGGACCCGTACATCAATCAGCAGGCGTACCTGCAACCCCATCCAGAAAATCTCAGCCTGCGAAACGCCATCTGATGAAGCCCTTACTCGACAGCAGCGCCAGCGAAGAATTCGGTGCCGACTTCAAGAAAGCCCTGGACGCAGGCTGGCTGCCGATCCGCGAAGTTGCCCGGCAGACCGGGGTGAACGCCGTGACGCTGCGAGCCTGGGAACGTCGCTATGGCCTGATCGTGCCGCAGCGTACGCCCAAGGGACACCGGTTGTTCTCGGCCGAACATGTTCAACGCATTTTTACCATCCTCACCTGGCTCAACCGCGGCGTGGCCGTCAGCCAGGTCAAGCAATTGCTCGACACGCCCCAGGCGTTCAGCGAGCTCGTTGAAAACGATTGGCAAGTGTTGCGTCATACCTTGTTCACCGCCGTCACGCAGCTGAATGAACGCACCCTGGACGACACCGTCAACCAGGCGATGGCGCTGTACCCCCCGCGCACCCTGTGCGAGCAGTTACTCATGCCCCTGCTGGCGGAGCTTGAACTCCATTGGCAAGGACAGTTCGGCACGCAGATGGAACGGGGGTTTTTCTACTCCTGGCTACGAAGCAAGTTTGGTGCGCGCCTCTACCATAACAACCGCCAGTTACACGGTGCGCCACTGCTGTTGATCAATCATTCGGATCTGCCCCTTGAACCTCACGTGTGGCTCACGGCCTGGTTGATCAGCAGCGCCGATTGCCCGGTGCAAGTGTTTGACTGGCCGCTGCCAGCCAGTGAACTGGCACTGGCTGTCGACCTGCTGCAACCACGCGGCGTACTGCTATATTCCAGCAAAGCGATAAACCTTTCACAACTGGTAAAACTTTTAAACGGCGCCAGTTGCCCAAAAATGATCGCCGGCCCAACGGTGTGCATTCACAACACCGAATTGTCCGCAATAACTTCAGAGATCGCTGATCTGTACCTGGCTGAAACCCCCTTGGCCGCGCACCAGGCACTCGTTCAATGCGGACTCATTTAAAGGCACTTGTGCAATGAATCGGGCGAACACCCACATGCAATTGATCTGGCTGCGCAACGACCTGCGCGTGCACGACAACACCGCCCTTTTGGCCGCGACAGCGAGTGGCCCGACGGTGGCTGTGTATCTGCTGAGCCCGGAGCAATGGCGCGAACATGACGACGCCCCCTGCAAAGTGGACTTCTGGCTGCGCAACCTGCAGGCACTGAGTGGTGCATTGGGCCAATTGAACATTCCCCTGCTGATCCGCAATGCCCCCCGTTGGGAGGACGCACCGGCCGTGCTGCTCGAGTTGTGCCAGCAATTGCAGATCGACGCGGTGTATCTCAACGAGGAATATGGCATCCACGAAACCCGTCGCGATGCAGCCGTGACGCAGGCCCTTAAGGCCGAAGGCATCGAGGTCCGCCGCTACCTCGATCAACTATTGTTTAAACCCGGCAGTGTGCTGACCAAAACCGGCAGCTACTTTCAGGTCTTCAGTCAGTTCCGCAAAGTCTGTCATGAACGGCTGCATCATTCGCTGCCCGGCCTGGTAAGCACCCCGGCGGCGCAAGCTGCGCTGAACATTGCCAGCGACGCCATCGCGACGCGGGTCGAAGGTTTCGACCCGCCCCCTGACAGCCTGCGTGAGCTATGGCCGGCCGGTGAAGACGAAGCCCGGCGCCGCCTCGACAGCTTTACCGAGATGCAGATCGACGACTACCAAAGCGAGCGCGACTTCCCGGCAAAACCCGGCACCAGCCAACTCTCGGCCTATCTCGCCGCCGGGGTGATCTCCCCCCGCCAGTGCCTACACGCCGCGATGCAAAGCAATCAGGGCGAGTTCGAAAGCGGTAAGGTCGGCGCCGTTACCTGGATCAATGAACTGTTGTGGCGCGAGTTCTACAAACACATTCTGGTGGGTTACCCGCGGGTTTCCCGTCACCGCGCCTTTCGCCCGGAAACCGAAGCCCTGGCGTGGCGCAACGCCCCCGAAGAACTTGCCGCCTGGCAGCAGGGCCGTACCGGCTTGCCGATCATCGACGCGGCCATGCGCCAACTGCTGGAAACCGGCTGGATGCACAATCGCCTGCGCATGGTGGTGGCGATGTTCCTGACCAAGAACCTGTTGATCGACTGGCGCGAGGGCGAACGCTTCTTCATGCGCCACCTGATCGATGGCGACCTGGCAGCGAACAACGGCGGCTGGCAGTGGAGTTCGTCTACCGGCACCGACTCGGCGCCTTACTTCCGGATTTTCAACCCGCTGAGCCAGTCGGAAAAATTCGACGCCGAAGGCCTGTTCATCAAGCACTGGCTCCCGCAACTGTCGGGGCTCGATAAAAAAGCTGTGCATAACCCGGCGCAACTTGGCGGTTTGTTCGGTGTGCCAGATTATCCGGCACCGATCGTCGACCTGGGCACCTCCCGTGCCCGCGCCTTGTCCGCGTTCAAGGACCTGCCGTCGCGGCAAGCTGCCGGGAGCCTTTATGAATAGCCTCCTGCAGCATCTTTATGAACACCTGATGGAGTCCGGCCGGGCAATGACCTGGCTGCAAAGGAGAACGGGATGAGGCTGACACCTCCACGACGATATTGGTTGACCGGTGCGAGCAACGGCATTGGCGCAGCGCTGGCTGAAGAAATACTCAAGAGCGGCGCCCACCTGGCCGTTAGCGCCCGCTCGCTGGCCCCACTGAAAGTCTTGTCGCTGCGCTATCCCGGGCAAGTATTGGTGGTGGCTGGCGACTTGACCAACAGCCAGACGGTCCGTGAAATCGGCGAACAGATTGCCCGGGGCTGGGGCTCCCTGGACACCGTGATCCTCAACGCCGGTACCTGCGAATACGTGGATGCCAAGCAGTTCGACGCCTCTATCATCGAACATGTGGTACGCACCAACCTGCTTGCCAGCAGCTACTGCATCGACGCGGCATTGCCATTGCTGCGCTCCGGCACCGCGCCGCACCTGGTGGGGCTGGCCAGTTCGGTGACCTACCTGCCACTGCCCCGCGCCGAAGCCTATGGCGGCTCGAAAGCCGGGATGCGTTACCTGTTCGAATCCCTGCGCATTGACCTGGCACCTGAAGGGATCGAAGTCACAGTGGTCAATCCCGGGGCCGTCGAGGCACCACGAGCCGCGAAAAATGATATACCCATGCCACTCAACTGGCCGGTGGGGAAAGCAGCGCAGCACATCTTCCACGAAATCAGGAACCGGCCGCTGGAGATCGCCTTGCCGGGGATGTTTATGTCCGCCCTGTGGCCGCTGCCGAAAATGCCCGAGCGGACGAAGCTGGCGATTGGCAAACGCATCGTTCGCAGCAGCCCGCCGATCATGGATCAGTTGTGATCGAAAGATTTGCGGCGGATGCCAGCGACTGAGCGTCCGTCAGAGCTTTCACACGGCACCGACTGACTGCCTTACACTGCGCGCCATGAAAACCATCCCCCACACGCAAATCGCCACAGCGGCGGTGACCTGCTCGACCTGTGCAGCCTGCTGCTGCCAGCTCGAAGTCATGCTGATCACCGATACCGGCGTGCCCGAGCGATTCATCGACACCGATGACTGGGGCGGTGAAGTTATGCTGCGCCTGGACGACGGCTGGTGTGCCGCGCTGGATCGCAACACGATGATGTGCACCATCTACGAAAAACGCCCGCTGATCTGCCGGGAATTCGAGATGGGGGCGGCGGAATGCATTGAAGAACGCCAAGGGATTTCGACGGCGTATCGTTGAAGCCAGCGCAATACAAATGTGGGAGCAAGCCCCCACATTGACCGAGCCTTACAACGGCATCGTGTAATGCAGTGCGTAACTTTCAACGCCATCGTTCGGACTGGTGATCCCCGCATTCGAATAGTGCGTCGCGCGAATTCCGACTTCATGCCCGCCGGCAAAGCGCAGGCCAACACCGAAGCGGTCCTCGAACTGAAACGCGCTGCCCAGGTCGTTGTTTTCGACTTCGGTACTGGCGAACACCGCCACCCCGAACCCGAGCTCAACGTAGGGTTTGACGCTCTGACCGGCAAACTCGTAAACAAACACTGGAGAGAACGAAAGGCTGTGGTTGCTGGAGGTCTCTTCGCCATCCCAATAGGTGTAGGCGCCGCTCCAGTAACCGGTCAAGCGACCTACGTCGCTCTGCCACCAACTCTTGTCCCAATCAAATTGCATGCCCAGGCGATAGGTCATGCTCGATTCGCCGGTCTGGCCGACCCCGAACTCCACGCCCGCAGCCTGCGCAGTGAAACTGTGCCCCATCAGTGCGGCCGCAATCGCGGCCAAACAAAATAGTCGCTTCATAGAAACATCCTTTCCGAACGATTACGTTTGGTTTTTTTGTTGCTCTACGTTCACAGCTATAGAAGTCGACGGTTATTCAGAAGTTCAGCCCAAACTCTTCCCCTGCCCCGAAACTTGCTTACCCTTCAAAGCTTCGCACAACGCCAGCGTTATTCCACAAGATCGGCAATATATTTGTGAAATGTACAGGATCGGCGCTTGTCCAGAATTGCGCAGCTCGCGCAGGCCCGGCGGCGAGTAGTTCGCGCTCGGCCAGCAAGCGCTGAAGCTGACGCGCGACCGCCGCACCGGTATCGATCAGGCTGATGTCGGCGGGGATCATCTGCTTGAGCATCGGTTTGAGGAACGGGTAATGGGTGCAACCCAGAATGATGGTATCGGCGCCCTCGGCAAGCAGCGGCTGGACATAACCCTCCAGCAACTGGCGCAGGGCGGGACTGTGCAGGTCGCCTTTTTCGATCAACTCAACCAACCCGGGGCAAGGCTGGGTGATGACCCGAACGTCGGTGGCGAAACGGTCGAGCAAGGCGGCGAACTTGGCGCTCTGCAGGGTGCCCGTAGTGGCCAGCACGCCGACCACGCCACTGCGGGTAGCGGCGGCAGCCGGCTTGACGGCCGGTTCCATGCCGACGATGGGCCACTGCGGGTAATCGCGACGCAAGTCGGCAACACCGGCGACCGTGGCGGTGTTGCAGGCCAGAACCAGAGCCTTGGCGCCCTGGCCTTGAAAAAACTCGGCCATGACGCTGCAACGCTGTTTGATAAATTCCGGGGTTTTCTCGCCGTAGGGAATGTTCCCGCAATCGGCGACATACAACAGAGATTCGCCAGGCAACAACCGCTGGATCTCGGCCAGTACCGAAAGCCCACCGACACCGGAGTCGAACACGCCGATCGGCGCTTCACGCATGCTTGGGCCCACAGACGCTGCAACCCGGATCACGCTTGACCCGCAACTCACGGAAACGCGCACCCAAGGCATCGATCAGCAACAGGCGCCCTACCAGCGGCTCGCCGAAGCCCGCCAGCAATTTCAGCGCTTCAAGCGCTTGCAGGCTGCCGACCAGCCCCACCAACGGCCCGACCACCCCGGCTTCGCTGCAGGTCAGTTCGGCTTCGCTGCCGTGCCCATATAAACAGTGGTAGCACGGACTTTCCGCCCGACGCGGATCGAAGACCGACAATTGCCCCTCAAGGCGAATCGCCGCACCGCTGACCAGCGGCTTGCTGGCGCTCACGCAAGCCGCGTTGACCGCTTCACGGGTGGAGAAATTGTCGGAGCAATCGAGCACCAAATCCACGGCGGCTACAGTAGCCGCCAGGGAATCTTCATCCAGCGCTGCACGATGAGCGATCAACCGGATCTCGGGGTTGATCGCCGTCAGGCGCTTGATCGCCGAATCGACTTTGCCCATGCCGATGCTGTCGGTGTCGTGGATGATCTGGCGCTGCAGGTTGGTCAGGTCGACCGTATCGAAGTCCGCCAGATGCAATTCGCCGACCCCTGCGGCGGCGAGATACAGCGCCACCGGCGCGCCGAGGCCCCCGAGGCCGACGATCAATACGCGGCTATCCTTGAGCCGCAACTGGCCGTCGATATCGATGTGTTGCAGCAGAATCTGCCGGCTGTAACGCAGCAACTCTTGATCATTCAGCACGGCAGGCGCCCCAGACTGATGCGTTGGTGACCGCCCAGATCGGTGCGGCTGTGAATTTCCTCAAAACCGCGGGTCAGCAGCAAATCGCGGACCGCCTCGGCCTGATCATAACCATGCTCGAGCATCAGCCAACCGCCCGCCTCAAGATGTTCCGGTGCCTGGGCAACGATCAGGCGCAAATCGTCTAGCCCGTCGACACCGGCCACCAGGGCGCTGGCCGGCTCGAAACGTACGTCGCCTTCCACCAGGTGCGGGTCGGCGGACGCGATATACGGCGGGTTGCTGATGATCAGTTGAAAATGCTGACCTTCCAGGGCGCTGAACCAATGGCTGCTTAGTACCTTGGCGTTATTGAGGTGCAGGCGCTGGCGATTGCGTTCGGCCAGGGCCACGGCTTCCAGCACGCGATCCACGGCAGTGACGCTCCAGGCCGGACGCTCGCTGGCCAGGGCCAAGGCAATCGCGCCACTGCCAGTGCCCAGGTCGAGTACGGTGGCGGGGGTGGCCGGCAACAGCTCCAATGCGGCTTCCACCAGCAACTCGGTGTCCGGGCGCGGGATCAGCGTGTGCGGCGCGACTTCCAGGTCGAGCTTCCAGAAACCTTGCTGGCCGAGAATGTACGCCACCGGTTCACCGCTGCGGCGGCGCTGCAAATACTCGGCGAAGGTCAACGCCGCTTCGCTCGGTACGATGCGTTCCGGCCAGGTGTGCAGGAAACTGCGGGACTTGCCCAGCGCGGCCGCCAGCAACAATTCGGCATCCAGGCGCGCCGTGGGCGAGTCGGGCAGATCGGCCGCACGCAACAGACTGGCAATGATCGTCATTTACTCACCTATGGCGGCCAGTTGATCGGCCTGGTACTCGGCCAGCAACGGCTCGATCACGGCATCGACGCCCCCGGCGAGGATTTCGTCGAGCGAATACAGGGTCAGGTTGACCCGGTGATCGGTCACCCGGCCCTGGGCATAGTTGTAGGTGCGGATACGTTCGGAGCGATCCCCCGAGCCCACCAGCAATTTACGCTCACTGGCGATGGCATTGGCGGCGGCACTGGTTTGCTGGTCGTTGAGCTTGGCCGACAGCCAGGACATCGCCCGCGCACGGTTCTTGTGCTGCGAACGCTCTTCCTGGCATTCCACGACGATACCGGACGGCAAGTGAGTGATGCGGATCGCCGAATCCGTCTTGTTCACGTGCTGGCCACCTGCACCGGAGGAACGGTAGGTATCGATGCGCAGGTCCGCCGGGTTGATCTCGATCGCTTCCTGTTCGTCCGGCTCAGGCAGCACCGCCACGGTGCAGGCCGACGTGTGGATGCGCCCCTGGGACTCGGTCGCCGGCACCCGTTGCACGCGGTGGGCGCCAGACTCGAACTTCAGCTTGCCGTAGACGTTGTCACCCTCGACTCGCGCGATGACTTCCTTGTAGCCGCCGTGTTCCCCCTCGTTTTCCGAGAGGATCTCCACCCGCCAGCCGCGACGCTCGGCGTAGCGCGAGTACATGCGGAACAGGTCGCCGGAGAAAATCGCCGCCTCGTCACCGCCGGTGCCCGCGCGGATTTCGAGGAACACGTTGCGCCCGTCGTTCGGGTCCTTGGGCAGCAACATGCGTTGCAGATTGGCTTCCAGCTCCACCAGGCGTTCCTTGGCTTCGCGGACTTCTTCCACGGCCATCTCGCGCATGTCCGGGTCGCTGTCCTTGAGCAGGGCCTGGGCGCCTTCGAGGTCGCCCTGCACCTTAAGCAACTGTTTGTAGGCTTCGACGATCGGCTCGACTTCCGCGTATTCCTTGGAATAGGCGCGGAACTTGTTCTGATCGGAAATGACCTCGCCATCGCCAAGCAAGGCGGTCAATTCCTCGAAACGGTCCTGGAGGATGTCCAGCTTATTGAGCAGTGACGCTTTCATTGCGGTTTCTTATCCGAAAAGCTATCCGATGAGCCCTCACCGAGGGCAAAGAGTTCCTGGGCCATCGCCAGCGCATCGAGGCGACCTTCGGCAGAGAGCTTTTTCAACTGCACGCTCGGTGCGTGCAAGAGTTTATTGGTCAGGCCGCGTGCCAGTTGCACCAGCACCTCTTCGGCACTGCTGCCGTTGGCCAGCAAGCGCTGGGCTTTTTGCAATTCTTCGTCGCGCAAGCGTTCGCTCTGTTGACGATAGGCCTTTAGCACATCCACCGCCGCCAGTTCGCGCAGGCGCACCATGAAATCTTCGGCGCCCACCGAGACCATCTCTTCCGCCGCCTGGGCTGCACCTTGGCGGCTCTTGAGGTTCTCGGCGACCACTTCGTGGAGATCGTCGACGCTGTAGAGGTATACATCGTCCAACTCGCCGACTTCTGGCTCGATATCACGCGGCACGGCGATATCGACCATGAAGATCGGTTTGTGCTTGCGCAGCTTCAAGGCGCTTTCAACAGCCCCTTTGCCAAGGATCGGCAGCTGGCTCGCCGTGGAGCTGATGACGATGTCGCTGCGCACCAGCTCCGCCGGAATGTCCGACAGCAGCACCGCATGGGCGCCGAACTGCTCGGCCAGCGTACTCGCACGCTCCAGTGTACGGTTGGCAACCACGATACGCTTTACGCCCAGGTCGTGCAGATGGCGGGCGACCAGGGTGATGGTCTCGCCGGCACCGATCAGCAAGGCCTGGCTGCGTTGCAGGTCACTGAAAATCTGTTTGGCCAGGCTGACCGCGGCAAACGCCACGGACACCGGGTTCTCGCCGATGGCGGTGTCGGTGCGCACTTGCTTGGCCGCATTGAACGTCGCCTGGAACAAACGCCCTAGCAACGGCCCGACGGTGCCGGCCTCCCGAGCCACGGCGTAGGCCGATTTCATCTGGCCGAGGATTTGCGGTTCGCCCAGCACCAGCGAATCGAGCCCGGAGGCGACTCGCATCATGTGACGAACTGCCGCATCATCTTCGTGCACATAAGCGCTCGCGCGCAGCTCGTCGAGGCTCAAATGATGATATTCGGCCAGCCAGCGCAGCACGGTATCCGCCGACAGGTGATCCTGTTCTATATAGAGCTCACTGCGATTGCAGGTGGAGAGGATCGCAGCTTCGCGGCTGTCGGTGAGTCGGCAGAGCTGCTGCAAGGCCTCGACCAGCTGCTCAGGGGTAAAGGCCACGCGCTCGCGGACGTCTACTGAAGCAGTCTTGTGGTTAATACCGAGTGCAAGGAAGGCCATTCAAAGTCGCTGGTGGTGACGTGAAGCCGGCAATTGTCCTACTTCGACACATCGAGAACAACTACTCGATATCTATTGCCCCGGTAGGCAGCGCCGCGAACTGCGAGCGATTCTTGTTTAGTGTAGGAGCTGGCTTGCCAGCGAAGGCGTCCTGACGCCTTGCGTTGGCCTTCCGGGCGTCTTCGCTGGCAAGCCAGCTCCTACAAGGACCTGTGTCCACGGGAAAATGCCTGCCCGGTTATGTTTGGCCGAACGCTTGTGTCATGATGATCCGACCGCAGGTTAGTCGTCCTTTTCCTATATGAATAGATCTTCCGCGTTGCTCCTTGCCCTTGTCTTTCTCAGCGGCTGCCAGGCCTTGGCTCCCGTGTCGACGGATGACCCGTCGCCGGTCGAAGACACCACCCCGGCCCCTGAAAAGCCCAAGGTCTACAGCTCATTCAGCGAAGACACCGTCTTCAGCCTGCTGAGTGCGGAGCTGGCTGGCCAGCGCAATCGTTTCGACATCGCCCTGGACAACTACGTGACCCAGGCCATCAATACCCAGGATCCGGGCATCTCCGAACGGGCATTCCGCATTGCCGAGTACCTGGGTGCCGACCAGGCTGCCCTGGACACGGCGCTGATCTGGGCCAGGAACGCGCCGGACGACCTCGAGGCCCAGCGGGCCGCCGCCGTGCAGTTGGCGCGCGCCGGGCGCTATGACGACTCCATGGTCTACATGGAGAAAGTGCTGCAAGGCAAGGGCGATACCCATTTCGACTTCCTCGCACTGTCCGCGGCCGATACCGACCAGGACACGCGCAATGGCCTGATGAAAAGTTTCGACCGTTTGCTACAGCGCCACCCGAACAACGGCCAGCTGATTTTTGGCAAGGCCTTGCTGCTGCAACAGGACGGCGACACCAAAGGCGCGCTGACCCTGCTGGAAGACAATCCACCGGACGACGGCGAAATTGCTCCGATCCTGCTGCGCGCGCGCCTGCTGCAAGCCCTTGATCGCGGTGACGAAGCCTTGCCGCTGCTGCAGAAAAGCATCAAGAAGTATCCGGATGACAAACGCCTGCGCCTGACCTACGCGCGCATGCTGGTTGAACAGGACCGCATGGATGACGCCAAGGCCGAGTTCTCAAGCCTGGTGCAGCAATACCCGGAAGACGACGACCTGCGTTATTCACTGGCGCTCGTCTGCCTGGAGGCCAAGGCCTGGGACGAGGCCAAGGGCTACCTGGAAGACCTGATCGCCCGTGACAGCCACGTCGACTCGGCGCACTTGAACCTGGGCCGCATCGCCGAAGAACGTAACGATCCGCAAGGCGCGTTGATCGAATACGATCAGGTCGGCCCAGGTAACGACTATTTGCCTGCACAACTGCGTCAGGCCGACATCCTGATGAGTAACGGCAAGACTGCCGAAGCCCAACGCAAACTGGCGGCAGAGCGCGACGAGCAACCGGACTACGCGATCCAGCTGTACCTGATCGAAGCCGAAACCCTGTCCGCCAACAAACAGGGGGACAAGGCCTGGAAGGTCCTGGAACAAGCCCTGCAAAAATACCCGGACGACCTGAACCTGCTCTATACCCGCGCCATGCAGGCGGAAAAACGCAATGACCTGGCACAAATGGAAAAAGACCTGCGCCTGATCATCAAGCGCGATCCGGACAATGCCATGGCATTGAACGCCCTGGGCTATACCCTGTCTGATCGCACGACGCGATACGCCGAAGCCAAGGCGCTGATCGAACAAGCGCACCAGATCACACCGGAAGACCCGGCGGTTCTCGACAGCCTCGGCTGGGTGAATTACCGCATGGGCAATCTCGACGAAGCCGAGCGCCTGCTGCGCCAGGCCCTGGAACGCTTCCCCGATCAGGAAGTCGCCGCCCACCTGGGTGAAGTCCTGTGGGCCAACGGCAAGCAACGCGAAGCACGGCAAATCTGGGGCAAGTTCCTCAAGGAACAGCCCGACAGCCCTACCCTGCGCAGCACCATCAAGCGCCTGACCGGATCAGAGACTCTTTAAGATTATGTTTTTGCGCCACCTCATCGTTTTCAGCTTCATTGCCCTGCTCGCCGGCTGTGCGGGTTTTACTGCCCGCGAATCGGTCGTGGGCCACGGCAACCCCGCGCAATGGCGCGAGCACAAACTGCAGCTTGCAAGCCTTGATGGCTGGCAGATCGACGGCAAGATCGGCATCCGTGCGCCAAAAGATTCCGGCAGCGGCACGCTGTTCTGGCTGCAACGCCAGGATTACTACGACATCCGACTTTCGGGCCCCCTGGGTCGCGGTGCGGCGCGCCTGACCGGGCATCCGGGCAAGGTTTCCCTGGAAGTCGCCAACCAGGGGCGCTACGAAGCGCCGTCCCCGGATGCCCTGCTTGAAGAGCAGCTTGGTTGGAAATTGCCGGTGGCCAACCTGGCATGGTGGGTCCGCGGACTCCCGGCGCCGGACAGCAAAAGCCGCTTGACCCTCGATGGCGACAGCCGCCTCGCCAGCCTCGAACAGGACGGCTGGCAGGTCGAGTACACCGCCTATACCGAGCAAAACGGCTATTGGTTGCCCGAGCGGATCAAACTGCACGGCACCGACCTGGATGTCACGCTGGTGATCAAGACCTGGCAACCGCGCAAATTGGGGCAATGACATGCCAGCCAATCGCCTGACCCTGCCTTCACCCGCCAAACTCAATTTGATGCTGCACATTCTTGGTCGCCGTGAAGACGGCTACCACGAGCTGCAGACGCTGTTTCAATTTCTCGACTACGGCGACGAAATCACCTTCGCCGTGCGCGACGACGGTGTCATTCGCCTGCACACCGAATTCGAAGGCGTCCCCCACGACAGCAACCTGATCGTCAAGGCCGCGAAAAAACTACAGGAACAATCCGGCTGCCCGCTCGGCATTGATATCTGGATCGACAAAATCCTGCCCATGGGCGGCGGCATCGGCGGCGGCAGTTCGAATGCCGCCACCACCCTGCTCGGCCTCAATCACCTCTGGCAACTGGGTTGGGATGAGGATCGGTTGGCCGCGCTGGGCCTGACGCTGGGCGCCGATGTCCCGGTTTTCGTGCGCGGCCATGCGGCTTTCGCCGAGGGCGTGGGGGAGAAACTGACCCCTGTCGACCCGGAAGAACCCTGGTATCTCGTGCTGGTGCCGCAAGTCTCTGTAAGTACGGCAGAAATTTTTTCTGATCCGTTGTTGACACGTAACACTCCTCCCATTAAAGTGCGCCCCGTTCCCAAGGGAAACAGTCGAAATGACTGCTTGCCGGTGGTAGCAAGGCGTTATCCAGAGGTACGTAACGCATTGAATTTGTTAGGTAATTTTACCGAAGCAAAACTCACCGGAACTGGAAGTTGTGTGTTTGGGGGCTTCCCAAGCAAAGCTGAAGCTGATAAAGTCTCGGCCCTTCTTACAGAGACCCTTACAGGGTTTGTAGCAAAAGGAAGTAACATTTCGATGTTGCATCGCAAGCTGCAAAGTCTGCTCTAAAGGAATCGATTACTGGGTAATCGTTGCAACAGATACAGGGGCGTCGCCAAGCGGTAAGGCAGCAGGTTTTGATCCTGCCATGCGTTGGTTCGAATCCAGCCGCCCCTGCCATTTTCTATACTCATCCAGGTTACCCTCAGCCTCTAGGTACTGCGCGTGTCCAAGATGATGGTCTTTACGGGGAATGCTAACCCCGATCTGGCTCGGCGTGTCGTACGTCAGCTGCATATCCCTCTCGGTGACATCTCTGTCGGTAAATTTTCCGACGGCGAAATTACAGCCGAGATCAATGAAAACGTCCGCGGTAAAGATGTCTTCATTATTCAGCCGACTTGCGCTCCGACCAACGATAACCTGATGGAACTGGTAGTGATGGCTGATGCCTTCCGCCGCTCCTCGGCTACTCGTATCACTGCTGTTATTCCTTACTTTGGTTATGCCCGTCAGGATCGCCGTCCGCGTTCCGCACGTGTGGCTATCAGCGCGAAAGTCGTGGCTGACATGCTTACCGTAGTCGGCATCGACCGTGTTCTCACGGTTGATCTGCATGCTGACCAAATCCAGGGTTTCTTCGATATTCCGGTAGATAACATCTACGGCTCCCCGGTTCTGGTGGATGACATTGAAGATCAGCGCTTTGAAAACCTGATGATCGTGTCCCCGGACATTGGTGGCGTCGTGCGTGCACGTGCCGTTGCCAAGTCGCTGGGCGTGGATCTCGGGATCATCGACAAACGCCGTGAGAAAGCCAATCACTCTGAAGTGATGCATATCATCGGTGATGTCGAAGGGCGTACCTGTATTCTGGTCGATGACATGGTCGATACCGCCGGCACCCTGTGCCACGCGGCCAAGGCCTTGAAAGAGCATGGCGCAGCCAAGGTTTTCGCCTACTGCACGCACCCTGTGCTATCGGGTCGGGCAATCGAAAACATTGAAAATTCCGTGCTGGACGAGCTGGTGGTGACCAACACCATCCCGCTGTCCGCTGCAGCACAAGCCTGTGCGCGTATCCGTCAACTGGATATCGCACCGGTAGTTGCCGAGGCGGTCCGCCGCATCAGCAATGAAGAATCGATCAGCGCGATGTTCCGCTAAGGGCCCTGCCCTTCTCGAAATGTCTCGTTGACGAAAAGCGCCCCGCCCCGGCATTCCTGTCGGGGCGGGGCTTTTTTGCCCATATCGCCTTTAGCGCTGGTCGCAAACGCTGGGGCGAGTGTGGTTATTTTGGAGATACAACATGAACGATTTTACTCTGAATGCTGAAGTGCGTTCCGACCTGGGGAAAGGTGCGAGCCGCCGCCTGCGTCGTCTCGCAAGCCTGGTTCCAGCTGTAGTTTACGGTGGCGACAAAGCCCCTGAATCCATCAGCATGCTGGCCAAAGAAGTTGCCAAACTGCTCGAAAACGAAGCGGCTTACAGCCACATCATCGAGCTAAACGTTGGTGGCACCAAGCAGAACGTCGTGATCAAAGCCCTGCAGCGTCACCCGGCCAAAGGCCACGTGATGCACGCTGACTTCGTACGCGTAGTAGCTGGCCAGAAACTGACCGCTATCGTTCCTGTGCACTTCATCAACGAAGAAGCACCGACCAAGAAAGGCGGCGAAATCTCCCACGTTGTTGGCGAGATCGAAGTTTCCTGCCTGCCGAAAGACCTGCCTGAATTCATCGAAGTCGACCTGGCTGACGCCGAAATCGGTTCGATCATTCACCTGTCCGACCTCAAAGCCCCTAAAGGCGTTGAGTTCGTTGCTCTGGCACACGGCGATGACAAGGCTGTTGCCAACGTCCACGCTCCACGTGTTGCTCCAGAAGCTGCAGAAGGCGCTGCAGAGTAATTTTACTCTGTACGCCGGAGTGACCGGAAACATCGCGGACTAGAGCGTAGCGAGAAAGCGGGCGAGAACGCGGAGTTTACATCATGGTAAATGAGCAATTTTCGTCCACTTTCGCCGCACTCCCTGATTGCGGCGATGTTATCCACCACTCCAATGAAGGGCCCCTATCGTGACTGCCATCAAACTGATCGTTGGCCTGGGAAATCCAGGCGCTGAATACGAACAGACCCGGCATAACGCAGGGGCCCTTTTTGTTGAGCGTCTCGCGAACGCACAAGGCGTGAACCTTGTGGCGGACCGCAAATATTTCGGCCTGACCGGGCGTTTTTCGCATCAGGGTCAGGATGTTCGTCTGCTGATTCCCACCACGTACATGAACCGCAGCGGCCAATCTGTAGCGGCCCTTGCTGGTTTCTTCCGCATCAAGCCTGAAGAAATCCTCGTGGCACACGACGAACTCGATCTGCCTCCGGGTGTCGCCAAACTCAAGGTTGGCGGTGGCCATGGCGGTCACAACGGGTTGCGCGACATCATTGCGCAACTGGGCAATCAGAATACCTTCCACCGCCTGCGGCTTGGCATTGGCCACCCGGGCGTTGCCAGTATGGTTTCAAACTTCGTCCTGGGTCGTGCGCCACGCGCCGAACAGGAAAAACTCGATGCCAGCATCGACTTTGCCCTCGGCGTGCTGCCGGATATCCTCGCCGGTGAATGGAACCGCGCGATGAAAAACCTGCACAGCCAGAAGGCCTGACTTTTACCCGAGGGGAAACACCATGGGATTCAATTGCGGCATCGTCGGCCTGCCTAACGTCGGCAAGTCCACCCTGTTCAACGCCCTGACCAAATCCGGGATCGCGGCCGAGAACTTCCCCTTCTGCACCATCGAACCGAACAGCGGTATCGTGCCGATGCCGGATCCGCGCCTGGAAGCCTTGGCGGCCATCGTCAATCCAAAGCGCATCCTGCCGACCACCATGGAATTCGTCGACATCGCGGGCCTGGTTGCCGGCGCGTCGAAAGGTGAAGGCCTGGGCAACAAGTTCCTGGCCAACATCCGTGAAACCGATGCCATCGCCCACGTGGTCCGCTGCTTCGAAGACGAGAACGTGATTCACGTCTACAACAGCGTCGACCCGAAACGCGACATCGAGATCATCGACCTGGAACTGATCTTCGCCGACCTCGACAGCTGCGAGAAGCAACTGCAGAAAGTCGCGCGCAACGCCAAGGGCGGTGACAAGGACGCAGTGGTCCAGAAAGGCCTGCTGGAACAACTGATCGCTCACTTCACCGAAGGCAAGCC
The DNA here is from genome assembly GCF_044744285.1 of Pseudomonas sp. NPDC087336. Taxonomy (NCBI): domain Bacteria; kingdom Pseudomonadati; phylum Pseudomonadota; class Gammaproteobacteria; order Pseudomonadales; family Pseudomonadaceae; genus Pseudomonas; species Pseudomonas sp. NPDC087336. The sequence continues at coordinate 53,120 of NZ_JBIUYA010000029.1, forward strand.
AGCACGCAGCCTGATGAAGAACATGGGCACCGACGAGAAAGCGGTGATCAAGGGCTTCCACCTGCTGACCACCAAACCGGTCATGTACATCGCCAACGTCGCTGAAGACGGTTTCGAGAACAACCCGCACCTGGACGTGGTCAAGGCCATCGCCGAAGAAGAAGGCGCCGTGGTTGTTCCGGTGTGCAACAAGATCGAAGCGGAAATCGCCGAGCTCGACGACGGCGAAGAGAAAGACATGTTCCTCGAAGCCTTAGGCCTCGAAGAGCCTGGCCTGAACCGCGTGATCCGCGCCGGCTACGAAATGCTGCACCTGCAGACCTACTTCACCGCCGGTGTCGAAGAAGTCCGCGCCTGGACCGTACGCGTCGGCGCCACCGCACCACAAGCCGCTGGCGTGATCCACACCGACTTCGAAAAAGGCTTCATCCGCGCCGAAGTGATCGCCTACAACGACTTCATCCAGTACAAGGGCGAAGCCGGCACCAAGGAAGCCGGTAAATGGCGCCTGGAAGGCAAGGACTACATCGTCAAGGACGGCGACGTAATGCACTTCCGCTTCAACGTCTGACGTTCGCAGCCATTAACAAAAAAAGCACCCTGGGGTGCTTTTTTTGTGGGCGCTTTAAACGGGGTTAGCCCGTCACCTTTGCGCGCGCCGCGTGCAGCTTCTTGTAGCTCTCGATCAGTCGCAGATGCCTGTCGAGGCCCTCCAGTTTCATGCTGGTAGGCGTCAAGCCGAAGAAGCGCACGCTGCCGTTCACGGAGCCGATCGCGGCATCCATGCGCTCGTTGCCGAACATCCGACGGAAGTTGGCCTCGTAATCGGCCAGCTCCAGGTCCTCGTCCAGTTCCATCTCCAGCACCACGTTCACGGCCTGGTAGAACAAGCCGCGCTCGACTGTGTTGTCGTTGTACTGGAGGAACATTTCCACCAGCTCCTTGGCCTCTTCAAATTTCTGCAAGACGAGATAGATCAGCAGCTTCAACTCCAGGATCGTCAACTGACCCCAGGCGGTGTTGTCGTCAAACTCGATGCCGATCAAGGTGGTGATGTCGGTGTAGTCATCCAGCTCGCTGTCTTCCAGACGCTTGACCAGTGCCTTCAGGCCGGCCTTGTCGAGGCTGTGCAGATTCAGGATGTCCTCGCGGAAAAACAGCGCCTTGTTGGTGTTATCCCAGATCAGATCGTCCACCGGATAGATTTCCGAGTAGTCCGGCACCAGGATGCGACAGGCCGTGGCACCGATGTGCTCGTACACCGCCATGTACACTTCTTTGCCCATGCCTTCGAGAATGCCGAACAAGGTCGCGGCTTCCTCGGCATTGGAGTCTTCGCCCTGGCCAGAGAAGTCCCACTCGACGAATTCGTAATCCGACTGGGCACTGAAGAAGCGCCACGACACCACGCCGCTGGAGTCGATAAAGTGCTCGACGAAGTTGTTCGGCTCGGTCACCGCGTGACCTTCGAAGGTCGGCAGGGGCAAGTCATTGAGGCCTTCGAAGCTTCGGCCCTGCAACAATTCCGTCAGGCTGCGCTCCAGCGCCACTTCCAGGCTCGGGTGCGCACCGAACGAGGCGAAAACACCACCGGTACGCGGGTTCATCAAGGTGACGCACATCACCGGGAATTCGCCTCCCAGGGACGCGTCCTTCACCAACACCGGGAACCCCTGCTCTTCCAGCGCCTGGATACCGGCCAGTATCCCCGGGTACTTCGCCAGCACGTCGGCCGGCACATCCGGCAGGGCAAACTCACCTTCGATGATTTCGCGTTTAACCGCGCGCTCGAAGATTTCCGACAGGCACTGCACCTGCGCTTCGGCCAGCGTATTACCGGCACTCATGCCATTGCTGAGGTACAGGTTTTCGATCAGGTTGGACGGGAAATACACGACCTCGCCGTCTGACTGGCGCACATACGGCAGCGAACAGATACCGCGCTCTTCGTTGCCCGAGTTGGTGTCGAACAGGTGCGAGCCGCGTAACTCGCCATCGCGGTTGTAAACCCGCAGGCAGTACGCGTCGAGAATCTCCGGCGGCAGTTCATCTTTAGGGCCAGGCTGGAACCAGCGTTCGTTCGGGTAGTGCACGAACGCCGCATTGGCGATGTCTTCTCCCCAGAACTGATCGTTGTAGAAGAAGTTGCAGTTCAGTCGCTCGATGAACTCGCCCAACGCCGACGCCAGCGCACCTTCCTTGGTTGCGCCCTTGCCATTGGTAAAACACATCGGCGAGTGCGCATCGCGGATGTGCAGCGACCACACATTGGGCACGATATTGCGCCACGAAGCGATTTCGATCTTCATGCCCAGGCCGGCCAGGATGCCCGACATGTTGGCGATGGTCTGTTCCAGCGGCAGGTCCTTGCCCACAATGTAGGTGCCCGCCTCCGAACCTGGATTGGCAGCAGGCATCAGTAGCGCCTGGGCATCGGCATCGAGGTTCTCCACCTCTTCAATCACGAACTCAGGCCCGGCCTGCACCACTTTTTTCACGGTGCAGCGGTCGATGGAGCGCAAGATGCCCTGGCGGTCCTTGTCGCTAATATCGGCCGGCAACTCGACCTGGATCTTGAAAATCTGGTTGTAGCGGTTTTCCGGGTCGACAATGTTGTTCTGCGACAGGCGGATGTTTTCGGTGGGGATATTGCGAGTGCTGCAGTACAACTTCACAAAGTAAGCCGCACACAACGCCGACGAAGCCAGGAAGTAGTCGAACGGACCCGGTGCCGAACCATCGCCCTTGTAGCGGATAGGCTGGTCGGCCACCACGGTGAAGTCATCGAACTTGGCTTCAAGTCGAAGGTTGTCGAGAAAATTGACCTTGATTTCCATGCGGGATACCAGAATAACGAGCAAACGAATGGCCGCCATTATCCGGCTTTTCAGCCGGAAGTCTTGTGCAAGCTCGCGCGCCCGGCCAGCGGTGCGTTAATCAGGCCTTTTTGGTCCTCGGCAGGAAAATCGCCAATACGCCCAGCAACGGCAGGAACGAACACAGGAAGTACACGTATTCGATGCCGTGGATGTCCGCCAGGTGACCCAGCAGCGCCGCGCCAATCCCGCCAAAGCCGAACATCAGGCCGAAGAACACCCCGGCAATCATCCCGACATTGCCTGGCACCAGCTCTTGGGCGTACACCACGATGGCCGAGAAGGCCGAGGCGAGGATGAAGCCGATGACCACACTGAGGACAGTGGTCCAGAACAGGTCCACATGCGGCAGTAGCAACGTGAACGGTGCAACCCCAAGGATCGAGAACCAGATCACGGCCTTACGCCCGATCCTGTCGCCGATGGGCCCGCCGAAGAATGTCCCCGCGGCCACCGCACCGAGAAACAGGAACAGATGCAGCTGCGAACTGGCCACCGACAGGTCGAACTTCTCGATCAGGTAGAACGTGAAGTAACTGGTGAGGCTGGACATGTAGAAGTACTTGGAGAACACCAGCAGCCCGAGCACCACCAGCGCGCTGGTCACCCGGCCCTTGGACAGGCCGTGGGTCGCCGCCTGGCCCTGCTTGAGCTTGAACAGGCTCAAGTGGTTGGCGTACCAGCGACTGATCCGGTAGAGCACGAACAGGGCAAACACCGCGAACAGGCCGAACCAGGCCACATGCCCTTGCCCGTAAGGGATGATGATCGCCGCCGCCAGCAACGGACCGAACGCCGAGCCCGCGTTGCCGCCGACCTGAAAGGTCGATTGCGCCAAGCCAAACCGCCCCCCCGAGGCCAGTCGTGCCACGCGAGAAGCTTCCGGGTGAAAGGTCGAGGAGCCAATGCCGATCAAGCCCGCCGCGAGCAGAATCAGCGGGAAGCTGCCGACCACCGACATCATCACGATACCGATCAAGGTGCAGACCGTACCAGCCGGCAACAGCCAGGGCTTGGGGTGACGGTCGGTGTGGTAGCCGACCCAGGGTTGCAGCAGCGAAGCGGTCAGCTGGAAAGTCAGGGTGATCAGGCCGACCTGGGTGAATGTCAGGCCATAGTTGGCCTTGAGCATCGGGTAGATAGACGGCAGCACCGATTGAATCAGGTCATTGATCAGGTGCGCCAGCGCCACCGCGCCGATGATGCGCATGACCAGGGGACTGCTTTGTGAAGTCGCGGGCGTCGCCGCCGTGGCGGACTGAACGTTGCTGATAGCCATGAAATTTCCGAAAAACAGAGGGGTGCACACGGGCAGGTGCGTCAATGTGCCATTTTTCGCTGCGGCAGCGCCATCCCCTTAGCCTGCTAACGACCTCGGTATTCCGCAGATTTCAGATCGATCAATGCCTTCCTCCACCGCGGTTTTTCGGCTCGGGAAGATAAGCGGTTGAAAGTGTAGAGAAATATTTTAAATTTACGCTTGACGCATCTCCATTACCGGTGAATAATGCGCGCCATCTTGGCTACATAGCTCAGTTGGTTAGAGCATAGCATTCATAATGCTGGGGTCCGGGGTTCAAGTCCCTGTGTAGCCACCAAGTGCTAAAAACGGCTTACCGAAAGGTAGGCCGTTTTTTTTTGCCTCCGTTTTTTATGCCTCCTGTAGGCGCGAGCTTGCTCGCGATGGTCGTCAACGATGACGCGTGTTTACAGGTTAAACGCAGCGCTCTCGAGTCCATCGCGAGCAAGCTCGCTCCTACATCATCATCATCATCATCATCATCATCATCATCATCAGCAGCGAACCGTCGGTAGCGCCGACAATGCCCGCTCCCAGATCTGCCAGGTGCGCAACCAGACCAGGGCCTGCCAATCGCTGTCGGCGGGATAGAACTGTTCAAGCAGGTTCAACTTGATCTCGCGCCCTACCCCATCGTGAACATCACCGTGCAGATGCAGCCAGTGGTCATCGCGCAGATGCCGATGCACCTCCGGGCCCGGATAAGTCCCGCACTCGATGACGAAGGGCATCAACCGCACCTGCGGTAGCGCATCGATCAAGGCTTGCGAGGTGTAGCCAGTGGCCGTCGCCGCCACACCGGTTTCGCTCAGGGTGTCGGCACCGGTGTGCAGGGTGTAGAGCCAAGGGCCATAAAGCGCCTGCGCATCGGCCAGTGCCGGATACGGCGCCTCGGTGATCGTCAGCAACATCGGATGACCGTACTCCCCGGCGCCGGTGTGCAAGTCGAAACACAGGGCGACTTCGGCATGGGCCACGTGGTTTTGCAGGATCTGCTGCAACGTGCGGTTCGACCAGCTGGGAGCGACCCCGCCATAGAACAGGCCATCCGCATGGGCGTGCTGCCCACCTTCGACAACCGACATGACCGCAGGCCAGCCATGCAGGCGGATCTGCTCGTCGAGCAAGGCATCGGCGCGGTTACGCTCGGGCCCGCGTAACTGGCTGCAGGCATAGATCTCATGCAGGGCGTCATAGGCCTGGTTGTCCGGCAGCACACCTGTGAAATCCAGGTGGTTGCGGTTCAGGTCGATATTGTCTTCGTTGACCCGACGCAGCCACGCCATGCCCCAGGGATTGATCGCATGAATCATCACCACCGCGACGTCGGCCGGCAACGAGCGCTTGCCGAGTTCCTGGAGCCACTTGATCTGGCAACCCGAGCCATAGAAGCCCTCGACCCCGTGCGTGCCGCTCAGCGCGATCAGCAGGCGTTTGGCGCCAGGATCGCCGAGCACCGCCACATCGGTGGCCAGGGCCTCGCCTGAAGGCCCCTTGAGCGAATGGGGGTACTCGCTCAGCGTCGCGCCGGCCGCGGTTGCCGCCGCCAGGAATTGTTCGCGCTGGGAACGGTAGCTTGGCTGGGTTGGAAACTCGCTGTGCATGGCTGCCTCTTGTGGTTCTTGTGGCGTGATCGCTGGTCACGACCCTACCGAAAATTCGTCGATTGATGAAGGGCAATCGCGCCTTGCGGTTTGCGTCATTACGAGGTCGCCGATACAGTCGCCGGTACATTTATCCAACGGACGGAGTGCCCCATGTTCTCAGCCTCCCACTCGAGTCGCGTTCGCCTGTCCGCCCTCGTGCTGATCACCAGCGCGCTGACCCTTGGCGCCTGCCACAACGCCTCCGCCCCGACACTGCCGGCGGCACCGGAAAGCGCCTCTGGTTATCGCACCGAGCTGCAGACCCGCCACGCCTCCAGGCACATGGCAGCCGCCGCCAACCCCTTGGCGGCCGGGGCCGGACGGGAGATGCTGCGTCGGGGCGGCTCGGCCATCGACGCCGCCATTGCGATGCAGGCGGTACTGACGCTGGTTGAGCCGCAGTCCTCGGGCATCGGTGGAGGTGCGTTGATCGTGCTCTGGGATGGTCAATCCGTGCGCACGTACGACGGGCGCGAAACCGCACCGGCCGGTGCCACCGAGAAGCTGTTCCTGCAGGCCGATGGTCAACCGATGCCCTTCACCCAGGCACAGATCGGCGGGCGCTCGGTGGGCACGCCTGGGGTGTTGCGAGCCCTTGAACTGGCCCATCGCAAACACGGTCGCCTGCCATGGGCGCAACTGTTCGAGCCCGCCATCGAACTGGCGCAGCAAGGCTTTGTCATCTCGCCGCGCCTGCACCGGCTGATCGCCGCGGATTCGTCCATAAGGCGCTCTGCGCAGATGACCGCCTATTTCCTGAATGCCGATGGCAGCCCGAAAGCCAGCGGTACCCTGTTGAAAAACCCGCCCTTGGCCGCCGCGCTGCAACGCATCGCCAAGGAAGGGCCGGATGCCTTTTACAAAGGGCCCATCGCGCAAGAGATCGTGGCCAAGGTCCAGGGTCACGCCAACCCGGGCAGCCTTTCGCTGAGCGACCTGGCGAACTACCGCGCCAAGGAGCGCGCGCCCTTGTGCACCGACTACAAGCGCTGGCAGGTCTGTGGCATGCCGCCCCCCTCGTCGGGCGGGATCGCCATGGCGCAGATCCTCGGCACGCTGCAAGCCCTGGAGACACGCGACAAGCGCTGGGCCCTGGCGCCGATGCAACCGGTGCAAACCAACACGCCCGCCGGCTTCGAACCGACCGCCGAGGCCGTGCACCTGATCAGCGAAGCCGAGCGCCTGGCCTATGCCGATCGCGCGCAGTACGTGGCCGACTCGGACTTCGTGCCGGTGCCCGTCAAGGGCCTGATTGACCCGACTTACCTGGCCAGCCGGGCGGCACTGATCGGCGAGCACAGCATGGGTACGGCCAAACCCGGCACGCCGCCGGGCATCCAGGTCGCCTACGCGCCAGACCGCTCACCCCTGCGCATCTCCACCTCGCAAGTGGTGGCGGTCGATGACCAAGGCGGCGCGGTGTCCATGACCACCACCATCGAATCCGCGTTCGGCTCGCATGTGATGGTCCAGGGTTTCCTGCTCAACAACGAGATGACCGACTTCTCGTTCATTCCCGAAGAGAACGGCCAGAAAGTCGCCAACCGCGTCGAACCCGGCAAGCGTCCGCGCTCGTCCATGGCCCCAACGCTGATCTTCGACCGCCAGAGCGGCGAATTCATCGCCAGCCTCGGCTCTCCCGGCGGCTCGCAAATCATCGAATACGTGGCCAAAACCACCGTCGGCCTGCTCGACTGGAACCTCGATGCACAAGCAGCCATCAACCTGCCCAACTTTGGCAGCCGAAATGGCCCGACCGAACTGGAGAACGGCCAGTTCAGCCCGTCGCTGATTCAGGCACTCAAGGACAAGGGCCACAGCGTCAACGAAATCGACATGACCAGCGGCACCCAGGCGATTGTCCGGTTCAAGGATGCACAGGGGAAGGCGTCGCTGGCCGGCGGGGCCGATCCTCGACGTGAAGGGGAAGCATTGGGGGATTGAGTCGTACAAAGGCGTGGGAAAGGGCCTATCGGCTTCTGATCTTGCGCCAGCCATTGGCCGAACAAATCGAGTCTATGAAGTACTCAATGGTAAACGCGCATTGACACTGCCGATGATTTGGAAACTTCATGAACTCTTTGGCATACCGGCCCAGAGCCTGATCAAGCCGATGAAACAGGCTTGATCAGGTGCCCGCCAACTTTAGAAATCAAACCGACACTCGCTTAACGACTGATTTTCAACGCTTGCCGAGCCTGGTGTTTCGCCAGCGCCAGGTCGATCAGCCGCGTGACCAGTTCACTGTAGGTCATACCCGCTGCCTGCCACAGTTTCGGGTACATGCTGATGCGGGTGAACCCCGGTAGCGAATTGATCTCGTTGATCAGGACTTCGCCGCTCTCGGTCAAAAATACATCGACCCGCGCCAGACCGGAGCAACCCAGCACCTGGAACGCCTCGACCGCCATGGCACGAATGCGCTCGCTGGACTCGACGCTGATATTGGCCGGCACCACGACTTCAGCAGCTTTGTCATCGATGTACTTGCTGTCGTAGGAATAGAAGCCACTGTGCACCACGATCTCGCCACAACCGCTGGCGATGGCATCTTCGTTGCCCAGTACCGCGCATTCGATCTCGCGCCCCTTGACCGCAGACTCGACCAACACCTTTTCATCGAAGCTCAATGCCAGTTCGACTGCCGCCGCGTATTCGGCTTCGTCGGCCACTTTGCTCACCCCGACGGAAGAACCCTGGTTGGCCGGTTTGACGAACAGCGGCAGTCCGAGCTTGCCGCAGACCTCGGCGAAGCCTGTGCGTGCAGCGCTGGCGCGGGTCAGGGTGACGAACGGCGTGACGGCAAGGCCGGCATCACGCAACAGGCGCTTGCTGACGTCCTTGTCCATGCAGACCGCCGAACCCAGCACATCGGAACCGACGAACGGCAAGTCGGCCATGCGCAGCAAGCCCTGCAGGCAACCGTCTTCGCCCAGGGTGCCGTGGACGATCGGGAAGATCACGTCGACGTGGCCCAGCAATTCGGGACCGGCGGTTTCCACCAGTTGCTGACGGGCCTTGCCCGGAACCACGGCCAATTCGCGATTGGATTGATTGAGGGCGATCAGGGCCGGGTTTTCCTGGTTCAGCAGGAAATTCGAGGGGTCGTTGAGGTGCCAGTGGCCTTGCTTGTCGATGCCGATCAGCACCGGCTCGAAGCGCGAGCGATCCAGTGCATCGACAATGTTCTTTGCCGACTGCAGCGACACCTCGTGCTCGGCCGAGCGGCCCCCAAAAATAACGCCCACACGCAGTTTACTCATTGCCTGACCTCATTGTGGATGGCTTGCAGCCTGGGTAGCCGCCACGTTACGACTGCAGGGTCTTGCCGTCCAGCGGATCACCTATGGTCACTTGTAGGAGCGAGCCTGCTCGCGATGGTGGTTAACGATAACGTGTGCTTTGTGAATAAACGCAGCGCTTTCAAATCCATCGCGAGCAGGCTCGCTCCTACAGTGGGTCACACATTCCTCCAGGTCAGCTCGCCAACTGATTGGCAAACTGCCCCACCGCACTCACCACTTTCTGCGCCCCATCCTGAATCTCGACAATCACCGTACCCGCTTCCGCTGCCAGCGCCAGGCCCTGCTCCGCCTGGAGCTTGCCGTCGGCCATCAGGGCCACGGCGTTACGCGCCATGTCCTGGTTGCGCCGCACCACGAGGACTATCTCTTCGGTGGCCTGGCTGGTGCGCGAAGCCAGTTGCCTGACCTCGTCCGCCACCACGGCAAAGCCTCGCCCCTGCTCACCGGCACGGGCCGCTTCGATGGCCGCGTTGAGCGCCAGCAGGTTGGTTTGTTCGGCAATCCCGCTGATGGTCTTGACGATGGTGCCGATCACCAGCGATTGCTCATTCAAGGCTTCGATGCCATCGCCAGCGGTTTGCATGTGTTTGGCCAGATCGCGCATCACATCCACCGCCTGCGTCACCACGGCGTTGCCGCGCTGGGCGCTTTGATCGGTTTGCTGCGAGGTGCCGTAGGCAATGTTGGCCGCTTCGGCCACTGCCTGCTCCTGATTGACCTGATCGGTGATCACCGTGGCGAATTTCACCACTTTGTAGAGCTTGTTGTTGGCATCGGTCACCGGGTTGTAGGAAGCCTCCAGCCAGACCGTACGACCATGGCTGTCGACGCGCTTGAAACGGTCGGCCACGAACTCGCCAGCGTTCAGTCGACGCCAGAAGGCCTGGTATTCGGCACTGTTGTAGTCCTCGGGAAAGCAAAAAGTGCGGTGATGTTTGCCCTTGATCTGCGCCAGGCTGTAGCCCATGCCACTGAGAAAGCGGTCGTTGGCTGACAGTACGTTGCCGTTGAGGTCGAACTCGATCACCGCCGTCGAGCGCACCAGCGCATCGATCAGGTTTTCGTGCTCGCGGGAGGCCTCGATGGTGCGGGTCAGGTCGCTGGAGAAAATCGAAAAATGCTTGATCCGGCCATCTGCCGTGCGCACGGGCTGCACGATCGAACGCAACCAGGCTTCCTGGCCGGTGCCACGCAACAGGCGCACCGCCCCGGCAAAGTGCTCGCCACGGCTCAATGCGGTCTTGAAACGCAGCTGGAATTCGTCGTTCCTTACATGCTCCGGAACGATCTCTTCGATGTGCCGGCCGACCAGCTCGTTGCTCTTGTAGTGCATCTCGCTGAGGAAGTTCTGGTTGACCGATTGCACCCGCCCATCAATTTCGAGGGTCAGCACGAGCATCTCGCTTTCCAGGCTTTCCTTGACTTGCTGCAGGCTGGAGAGTTCTTCGCGAAGAGCCGACAGCTCCTGCTTCAAGCGTTTATTAAACATGGGGGGACGCACCGATGGGCTGGGATGGAAAGCGACTTGCAGCCTAGCCATCGGCTTTGCGGGGGTTTTCTGAAGAGCGTTTGAGGATTGTCCTACAAATATAATGCCGCCGCGCCAGTCACCCCCTGTCTGTCACGCCGTACCGGTGGCCGGGCAACTGGCGATTCCCGGCATCCGTGGGCCGAAAAACGCCGCACTGCCTACGCCCACCGCGCCCATCACTGCGCTGAAGATCACACAGATCCAGGGGCTCCACGGCATCAAACCGATCAACAGCAACGGTGTGATACTCGCCCAGGCGGCATAGGCAATGTTGTAGGTGAAGGAAATACCCGAGACACGAATCCGCGCCGGGAACAGGCTGACCATCACCGACGGCACCGCGCCCACTACTCCGCAACTCAGTCCGGCCACCGCGTAAGCCAGGCCAACCCAGTTGCCACCGCTGATCAGGCAGGTGTAGAGCACGCCGATGCCCAGGGGCAGCAGCAGGCTATAAAGCATCACGGTGCGCCAGGCTCCGATGCGGTCGACCAGCAAACCGGCGAGCACGCAACCGATGTTCAGGAAAACGATGCCCAGTGCGCTAAGGGCGAAGGTGTGGCTGGCGGTCATGCCGAAGGTTTTCTGCATCATGGTCGGGGTGATGACCACGAACACCACCACCGCCGACGTCAGCACACAGGTGAGGATCATCGCTGGCAGCAGGGCCAGGCGATGTTCGCGCAGGACCGCCCGCAACGGCAACTCGACGGCCGACTCGCGCCGGGCCTGCATGGCCATGAACACCGGGGTTTCGCTGAGCCAGCGCCGCAGCCAGACGCCAACTACCCCAAACACCCCGCCCAGCAGGAAGGGATAACGCCAGGCGTAATCGAGGATTTCAGCCGGGGTGAAAGCCTGCGCCAGGAACGTTGCCGTCAGGGCGCCGAGCAAATAACCGAAGGTCAGCCCCGCCTGCAGAAAGCCCAGGGCGTAGCCGCGATGGCCGATCGGCGCGTGCTCGGCCACGAATACCCAGGCGCTCGGCACCTCGCCACCCACCGCCGCACCCTGGAGCACACGCAGGGTCAACAGCAGCAGCGGCGCGAAATAGCCGATCTGTGCGTAGGTCGGCATGATCCCGATCAGCAGGCACGGCAGCGCCATCATCAGGATGCTCAGGCTGAACACCTTCTTGCGACCCAGGCTGTCGGCGAAATGCGCCATCAGGATCCCGCCCAGGGGCCGCGCCAGGTACCCGGTGACGAAGATGCCGAAGCTTTGCAGCAGACGCAGCCATTCAGGCATTTCCGGCGGGAAGAACAGCTGGCTCAAAGTCAGGGCGAAAAATACGAAGATGATGAAGTCGTAGATTTCCAGCGCGCCGCCGAGGGCCGCGAGCCCCAGGGTCTTGTAGTCCGCACGGCTGAACGGTTGCGGGCGTGGATCGGTATTGGCAGTCATGAAAAGAACTCTGGCACAGGCAAAAACCAAGGCGCCCATGGTCTACGCAAACGCGCTGGCGGACAACCCGTTAGACCAAAGTCCCATAGCGGCAAAACAGCGCCGCAAAACGCACTCGCTTGAATTAAGGTTGGCGTCTGTCCAGAGGGGCTCGTGCTGCCCTGAAGACCACAACAAACATAAAAATTCGAGGAAGTCCCGTGGCCGCTGATATCGAAGATACCCGCTCCGCCCGTTTTGCCCTACGCTGTTCAAGTTTTGCCGAACGCTGGTTCCCCGACTCCTGGGTGTTTGCCGCCTTGGCCGTGATCATCGTCGCCGTGGCGACCATGGCCATGGGCGCCAAGCCGACTGACGCGGCCATGGCCTTTGGTGACGGCTTCTGGAGCCTGATCCCGTTCACCATGCAAATGGCGTTCGTGGTGATCGGCGGGTATGTGGTCGCCAGTTCGCCACCGGCGGTGAAGTTGATCGACCGGCTGGCGAAGTTGCCAAAAAACGGGCGCTCCGCGGTGGCCTGGGTGGCGCTGATCTCCATGGTCGCGTCGCTGCTCAATTGGGGTTTGTCCCTGGTGTTCGGCGGTCTGCTGGTGCGTGCGCTCGCCCGCCGCACGGACCTGAAGATGGACTACCGCGCCGCGGGTGCCGCCGCGTACCTGGGGTTGGGCGCGGTGTGGGCCCTGGGCCTGTCTTCGTCTGCTGCGCAGTTGCAGGCCAACCCGGCCAGCTTGCCGCCGTCGATCCTGTCGATTACCGGGGTGATTCCTTTCACCCAAACGATCTTCCTCTGGCAATCGGGCGTCATGTTGCTGGCCTTGATCGTCATCTCGCTGATCATCGCCTACGCCACCGCCCCCGGCCCGAACACGGCGCGAGACGCCGAGGCCTGTGGCGTCGACCCGAGTTTCAACCTGCCACCGCTGCAGCCACGCACCCGTCCCGGCGAATGGCTGGAACACAGCCCGCTGCTGACCATCCTGTTGGTGCTGCTGGCGGCTGGGTGGCTGTTCCATGAGTTTTCCACAAAACCCGCGATCAGCGCGATTTCCGGCCTGAACACCTACAACTTCCTGTTCATCATGCTCGGAGCCCTGCTGCACTGGCGCCCGCGCAGCTTTCTCGACGCGGTGGCCCGTGCAGTGCCAACCACCACCGGCGTGCTGATCCAGTTCCCGCTGTACGGTTCGATCGCCGCGCTGATGACCACGGTCAAGGGCGCCGATGCGCAAACCCTGGCCCACCACATCTCGACCTTCTTCGTCAGCATTGCCTCCCACGACACCTATGCCCTGCTGATGGGCGTGTATTCGGCGATCCTCGGCTTCTTCATTCCGTCCGGCGGCGGCAAGTGGATCATCGAAGCGCCGTACGTGATGCAAGTGGCGAACGACCTGAACTACCACCTGGGCTGGGCGGTGCAGATCTACAACGCCGCCGAAGCCCTGCCCAACCTGATCAACCCGTTCTACATGCTGCCGCTGCTGGGTGTGCTGGGCTTGAAGGCGCGGGATCTGATCGGATTCTCGTTCGTGCAGTTGCTGGTGCACACACCTCTGGTGCTGGTGTTGCTATGGGCGCTAGGGACGACGTTGGCGTATACGCCGCCGGTGATGCCGTAAGAAAACGCTACAAATGGCGGTGAGGCCAGCCCGCAAACACTGATCGCGGGCTGTATCACATGCTTAAAAAAAAATGCGTGAGGCCTACTTTTCTGCATCATTGCGTTGATCCAGTATGAAGTGCATCTTCGTATCGCGACCACGCTGAAAAGGATCTGAGCATGTTAAGACTCGCAGGCCTCAACCTCGCGGCCCTCACCCTCGCAGCCCTCAACCTGAGCACCGCTGCCCACGCCGATGTCGCCTTAAAACTCGGCAGTACCGAACGCGTTACCCGCCTCTTCGCCTACCCCAACAACTGCAACGTGATCTGCTTTCGCAATTGGACGCTGGAGCAGACCGTCGAGCACTATCTGACACAAAGCGTGCAGCGCGATGGCTATAGCGAGGCCAAGGTTCTGGTCAAAACCGATAACGGTCAACTCCATGCCGAAATCACGGGTGTGCCCAGGAGCTATGAAAAGCCCTTGGCAGCACTGCTTGACGCCGGCGACCTGGCCTACAGCGGTGCCAGCAAACTGAATGCCGACGGCAAGTGGGCCTATAGCTGGCATTTTTTCCTGCCACTGGGCATGGCTCTGGAAAACCGCAGAAGCGTTGAGCTGCTGCACTTCCCACCGGATTATTCACTGACACAGGCCCAGGATTACTTGAAATCGGCTACCACGGATCGCTGGGCCACGCTGCTGACCGTCAATGGCGTCCCGCCCGAGCAGATACCGGGCTACCAGACCATCATCGATATCGCCCCGATTGCCGCGCCGTCGAACGCCGGCAAGGATCTGGAAGGCGTCTACGACTACTTCAAGGACTACCAGACCAGCATGGTCAAGCAGGTCACCGTGCATTCCAGCGGCGCGGCCTTGCCAACGGTTGCCTTCGGTGCGCCGGTGCGCAACTGGGTCAAGCAGCAATACGGGCCAACCGTGAACGTGTTGAGCCTGGTGACGATCAGTCCGGTCGACGGGGTAAAAGTACCGGTATTGGGCGCCAACCATCCCAGCTACATCTGGTACGCCGCCGATCCGGCCAGCTACACCGGTAAAGATGCACAGGGCCAGGCCGATACCGCAGGCCTGAAAGTCATGGGCCAGGATTTGAGTGCCGCTTGCTGGCAGGCCGCCATGGGCCGTGAAACGGACACCAATCCCGATATCGAGCTGAAAACCTGCACCCAGACCTGGCAAGTGGCCCAGGCCGATAAAACCTGTGCGCTGTTCTACACCTCGATCCGCAAGCTGACCCCCGCACAGGCCGCAGGCAAATGTGCAACGGCATCGATCAAGGCCCAGCTCAAACTGCTCAAGGCGCCAGCGCCAGCCCCGGCGATACCGGCTCCTGCGCTATAGCGCCGAAGCGTCAGATGACGGAAGGTGCCGACGACCAGATGTTTTTTACAACACTGGCGTCGGCAAAGCCTCTGCTGCGAAGACTTACAACTTCTCGACCGGACGCAGCCGGTACTGCGGCGGCAATTGCTCGAAACCGCTGATGGTGGTGTTCAGGCTTTTCCAGCGACCGTCCTTGATGCCGTAAATGCAACCGTGAATCGACAGGTTCTGCCCGCGGTGCCAGGCATTTTGCACAATGCTGGTATGCGCGACGTTGGCCACTTGCTGAATCACGTTGAGTTCGCAGAGGCGGTCGACCTGCTCCTCTTCGGTGGCCAGTTTGGCGAGTTCTTCGCGCTTCTCGTAGTAGAGGTCGCGAATAGAACGCAGCCAACCGTCGATCAGGCCGAACTGGCGATCCTGCATCGAGGCGCGCACGCCGCCACAACCATAGTGACCCGTCACGAGGATGTGTTTGACCTTGAGCACGTCGACGGCGTACTGGATCACCGACAGACAGTTGAGGTCCGTGTGCAGCACCACGTTGGCCACGTTGCGGTGCACGAACAGATCGCCCGGCAGCATGCCGACGATTTCGTTGGCCGGCACCCGCGCATCGGAACAGCCGATCCACAGGTACTCCGGCGTTTGTTGACGAGCCAGCTTGGCGAAGAAATCCGGATCTTCCTTGGTGATCGCGTCAGCCCAACGCTCGTTGTTATCAATCAGGTCTTGTAAGTCGTGCATGCTGGGAAGCCTCAAGAATGATTCGCTGCTTTGACAGACAACCGCCCGTCGGGGTCACCAAAGTGTCGCAGGTGTTTTCGTTGGAATTCTCGTGTGCCGGGTGAGTCCACCCTAGTAAGGCCCACAGTATGAGGAATTACCATGACTGATTCACGACGTCCGTACAATGCAGTGCAACCGGAACCCATCGATGATAACGAAGACCGCATGGGCTCAATGCATGAGCTGGATTTCGACGAAGAAGAACCCAGCGCGAAAATCGGCGACGAATTGCCGGAAAAGGAACGCAAGCAACTGATGCCCGAAGAACGCGTGCGTGAAGCCGGCCTCACGGGCGCATCGACCGACGACCATGAATCCACCGATGATGACATGAGCCCGGAAACACTCATCCGTGAAGACGGTGCCCGCGATGCCCATGAGGCCGGTGGGGATGGGCGAGCCGATTGGGACTTGAGCATTGTCGATGAAGACGACATTGGTGGGGGCAACGGGCTGGACGAGGCGGAGATGGCGCAGCGCGATCCGCTGGACCGCAAGCGTTGATCGATCCCTTTTAGGAGCTACCGCAGCCTGCGGCAGCTCCTAAAAGGGTATCGACGATTTGTAACAACGATGTTCAATCCACCAAGGTGCAGGCCATGACCACCGCATCTTCGCGCCCGCCCACCGCCGGGTAATAATCCCGTCGACGCCCGATCTCGTTGAAACCATACCGCTCATACAACTTGAACGCTGCGGTATTGCTGTCACGCACTTCCAGGAAGCATTCCCGGGCATCGGCCTTGTAGGCGATCGACATCAAATGCTCGAGCAAGGTCAAACCCAGGCCTCGGCCCTGGTTTTCCGGCTTGACGGTGATGTTGAGCAGATGCGCCTCGTCAAGAATGATCTGCACCACCCCATGGCCCACCTGCTGCTGACCTTCGAACATCAGCCAGATCTGATACTTGCCCAGTCCATCGAGAAAAATCCCACGGGTCCAGGGATGGCTGTAGGCCGCGTATTCGATCTTCAGAACAGTTTCCAGGTCCGCCTCGGTCATCGGGCGGAACGATACAGCGTCACTCATTCGATTCTTTCCAGCGCGCCATCAGCCGACGCATGGCTTGCCACACGGCGGCCTTGCGCTGTGGCTCTTCCATTAACAATTCCAGGCCCGGTACCGCCCATGCCGAGCCCAGACCTTCGATCTGCAGTTCACGGTTGAACGCCTCGGCATCCGCCTCACCGGCAAACCGCACCGCGGGCAGGCCGATCAGCCAAAGGCAGGCGCATGGAGCTTCTTCCATGCGCACCGAGAGGAAACCTTGCACAAAGTCGCGGGCCGCCTCCGGGCCCTGGTCCATCGTCCCACGCACCAGCAGCGGCCAACGTACCGGCTCGCCGACGATTTGCGGACTGTCCGGTAGACCGGCGGCACGCAGCATGTCCTTGAGCAGCAGATAAGCGGGATCGCGCGCCTGGAAGGATTCGCCTGTGGGTAACTCCACCAGCAGCAGGCAGCGGCCGGCTCGCAGCAGTTGCAGGGCAAAGCGCGGCGGCGGCACCGGCACGACCCTGGCGACAACCGGCGCCTCCTCGGCTACAGGTTTTGCGCCAGTGCGCGTGCTCGCCAGCGATGGCCGCGGCACCTCGATCTTCACCCGTTCGGCCGGTTTTACCGTAGGCGTAATGGGCGCCTCGACCACCGGCACAGGCGCCACGGGAGCCTCGACCAGCGCCTCGGGGGGCTCCAGCAGCTCGGGCCGCGACGGGGCGGCAAAGGGCAATTCGGTGCGCGGCAGCCAGTTGACCACCTGCATGGCGTTCAAATAAGCGCGACGACGGGACTCGATAAGCAAAGGTCGGCCACTTGTGGATAACTAAAGTGCGCCGATTCTACCGCCCTTAGCTGAAGATCGCGCGCTGTTGATCGATAACTTCACTGTTAGAAAAAGCAACAGCCCGTCCCGAGAGTGAATCGCATCGCGCCTGATGCAGTACAATCGCGGCTTTTAATCGCCAACCAACCGGCCATTCCGATGATCGAACCCAAGCGCGTCTTGCGCGCCCTCGCTGAACACTGGGCACTTCTGGAGCCACTGTGTGAGCATTTCGACCAAGGCACCCTGAGCCTCAACGAACTGCGCACGCAACTGGCCGCCCAGCAACTTGACAGTACGCAGCAGGACATCACCAGCCTGCTGGACGTGTGGATTCGCCTCGATATTCTGGTTCCGGTGGCGAAAAGCCCGAACCGTTTCGAGCTCAACGCACAAATTCACGACTTCCTCGCCTACCTGCGCCGTGAACACCGTTTGGGCCTGTGCCTGGAAATCGAAGCCTATCTGCGCCATCTCGAGCGTCTGGCCGGTTACATCCAGGACGCCTTCGACATCCGCGATGGCAACGATCTGGCCCGCCAGCTGCGCCTGCTCGACATGCGGGTTCGCGATGTATTGAAAAAACTCGATAACGACGAACAGGCACTGGTGGCCGTCGCCGAAAGGGCGAAAACCAGCGACCGACAGATTCCGTTGCGCCAGCGTTACGCCGAGGTACTGGCGACCTGGGACGAATATGTCGAGCCGATGATTGATCTGGTGAACGCCGACGGCGCCTTCGAACAAGGCGTGCGCAAGGTCGAAACCGTTCTGCTGAAGATGCTCTCCGAGCAACAACGCCTCGGCCACCTGGTCGATGACGACATGTTGCTGCGCACCCACGCGCGCATCCTCGAAATGCAGACCAGTGCCCAGTTGACCCTGCGTCACGCGCGCGAACTGCTGCTGCCGCTACGTGAAGAGGCACGTCGCCACAACGCCGTCACCCGTGGCGCGGCACTGGCCCTGGCTGCCATTCGCCGAAAAGGCATCGATGCCGTGCCGCAGGCGGCAATGCCATTGTTCACACGCCCGCAAAGTACCTTCCTCGGCAGTGCCAGCCAGGTCGAGGCCTACGTTTACGCCCTGGCCCGTTTCGAACCGAAACCGGCGCGCTTCCCCAAGGCCCACAAGACCCAGAAAGGCGAAGCCCCGCGGGCGCCACGCACGGTTCGGGAAATGCTCGAACGCTGCGAAGACGCCCTGCCGATGCCGGACCTGATGACCTGGCTGCTGGAGCAGGAGCCGGACGGCGCCACCGACGAATTGCTGTACTGGTTCTCGCGACTGTCCCGGGAAAAACGCTTCAAGCGCGAACGCCTGGAACGTCGCGACTACTTCACACACGAGCACCAGGTCAGCCTGCGCTCCTTCGCCCTGCTCTCGACCGGCCCCGATGCCACCGAGAATTCTGCGAGCATCCCACATGCATCTTGATCTATCCGAATTGTCCCAGCTGGCACCGATCTTTCGCGAACTGTTCAAGGGCTACCACGTCAGCCGCCGCGACCCGGAGCTCTACGCCCAACTGTCGAACTTCCAGGACCAGTACCGCACGCTGTTCAAGGCCCTGGGGTTCGAACTGGTGTGCGACACCCGTGGTTTCTACTATTTCGTGCCGGACCTGGCTGCAGCAGCGGTGAACAAGACTGCGCAGCGCCTGGCGCTGTTCACCTTCATTCTCGTCGAGCACCTGGCCGACCAGGGCCGCGACCCGATCGCCGTGCTCGATGGCGGCAGCCTCGGTCGCGATGAATTGCCATCGCTGCTGGAAAAGTACCGCGACCTGTTCATCCAGGCCGAAGTGCAGACCCAGGATGAGCTGGAAGAAAAAATCATGCGGCGCATGACCCAGCTCGGCTTCGCCGGCGAAGAAAACGGCGTGTACCGCTTTCTGCCGCCGATGCACCGTTTCCTCGATGTGTGCCTGTCGGTGCAGCAGGACCGTGACCTGGCGGCCAGCCTGCACAGCGTCCTGCCGTTGCCGGTACCGGTGCTGATCGACGAAGACAGCGACGAAAAACTGCTGCAGACCGACGACCCGCTCGACCTCGCGGAATTTGAAGACGAGAGCGAAGAAGACGCGCTGGCCCGCGCCATCGCCGAAGAACAGGAGCTCGACGCATGAGCAAGGAACGCTACGGCATCCGCCGCTTTGCCCTTTTGAACACCGCCGGCTACAGCCTCGGCCTGTTCCCGCTGGAAGAGCCACTGTCGGTCTATGGCGCGAACAACCTCGGTAAATCCGCTTCGATCAATGCGCTGCAGTTCCCGATCCTGGCGCGCATGTCGGACATGAGCTTCGGCAAGTACAGCCTGGAGCAATCGCGGCGCTTCTACTTCGCCTCCGACACCAGCTACATCCTGGTGGAAGTGAACCTGCCCCATGGCCCCCACGTAATTGGCGTGGTCGGACGCGGTCCGGGTGGCGGCTTCGGTCACCAGTTCTTCGCCTATGCCGGCCAGCTCGACCTGGCCCACTACCAGAAGAACGACACCTGCCTGCGCCAGAAAGAACTGTTCAGCAACCTTGAGCGCGAAGGCCTCAAAGCCTACGAACTCAAGCCCGATGAACTGCGGCGCCTGCTGGTCGGTGGACACACCTCGATCCCGCTGGACCTGACACTGATTCCGCTACGCTCCACCAGCGAACAGAGTCTGAAGACCTTCCGCGCACTGTTCATCAACCTTCTGCACATGCGTGAAATCACCGCGGCCAAGCTCAAGCAACTGTTCCTCGATGCCTTCGAGCACAGCTTGCGCTCCGGCAGCGTCGACTACATCGCCGCGTGCGAAGAAGCCTTCCGCGATGTACGGCGCATGGAACAGGACTACCACTCGCTGGTGGCCGCCGGCCCGCTGGTCGAAGCCCTGGCCAACGGCGTGAAACAGCGCGACATCCTGCGTGGCAAGCTGCACCGGATCTCGCCACTGCTCGACTCCCTGCTCGGCACCTGGTCGGACTACGCCAGTGCCCGCAAGGAAGAACTGACCATCCAGGCCGAGCACTATCGCCACGAGCAGGACGCCCTGCAGAACGATCAACGTGGCGGCACCCAGGAGCTGATGCGCCTGGAGCGGGAAATCACTGGCATCCAGCGCTGGCTCGGCGAGCTGGCGGTGCTCAAGCATCGCTTTGCCCTGGTCGATGACGTCAAGGTACTGGAACAACAACTGCTCGCGGCCAAGGACGCCCATGACGAGCTGGCAGGTGCCCTGGCGCAGTCGCGGCAATTCAGTGCCGAGGACCTGGAAGAACGCCTGCGCGACCTGGAAAAACGCCTGAAGTCGGTCAAGCAACAACTCGACCACGCCGACAACAACAGCTACGCCCGCCTGCGCGAGGAATTCTCTCAGCAGGACGTCGAGCGCCTGATGCGCCTGTTCAACAGCGCTCTGTTCAGCCTGCCGCTGGGTGAGCACGGCATTGCCCTCGACGACAACGGCGATTGGGTAAAATCCGTGGAGCTGATCCTCGACGGTTTCAAGGGCGAACGCTTCGAAGTGCCGGGACTGTCCATCGACATCTCGCACATCGAACCACCGGCCCTGCAAGCCCTGGCGGACCGCGCCGCGCTGCGCGACCAGAAAGAGCGCCTGGAAAAAGAACTCAAGCAACTGAAAACCCAGCAAGCCGTGGCCGCCGACCGCGCCGCGAGCAAGACTCAGACCGAAGCGCTGTACCAGCAGGTGCTGGATGCCCAGAAAGCCCTGGAAGACTTCCGTCGCGCGCAAACCCTGAGCGCCGAAGAAGGCGACAAGCTGGAGCAGCTGGCGCAGATGGAAGCCGCCCAGGACGAACTGAAGCGTTCCAGCGATGCCTTTACCGAACGCGTCCAGCAACTGTCCGCCAAGCTGCAACTGGTCGGCCGGCAGATCGGTGACATGGAAGCCAAGCAACGTACCCTCGACGACGCCCTGCGCCGCCGTCAGCTGTTGCCGGCGGATCTGCCGTTCGGTACGCCGTTCATGGATCCGGTCGACGATTCCATGGACAACCTGCTGCCGCTGCTCAACGATTATCAGGACAGCTGGCAAGGCCTGCTACGCGCCGACGGCCAGATCGAGGCGCTGTACGCCCAGGTGCGCCTCAAGGGCGTGGCCAAGTTCGACAGCGAAGACGATATGGAACGTCGCCTGCAACTGCTGATCAACGCCTACGCACACCGCACCGACGAAGCCCTGACCCTGGGCAAGGCCCGGCGTGCGGCCGTTACCGACATCGCCCGGACCCTGCGCAACATCCGCAGCGACTACGACAGCCTCGAACACCAGCTGGCGCTGTTCAACCGCGAGATCAACAAGCGCCAGGTGTCCAACCTGCAGAGCTTCCGCATCGTGCTGGCGCCGAACAAGGAAGCACTCAAGCACATTGACCAGATCATCCACAGTGCCGGCCAATACGAAGAAGGCGAGACCCTGTCGGTCTTCGATCTCAGCCAGAGCGCGGAGCAGGACAACAAGAACGAAGAAGCCAAGGAATACCTGGCGCGCCTGGTAGCGGCGAACCACAACCAGCTCGGCCTCAAGGACTTGTTCGAGCTGGCGTTCGAAATCACCAAGGTCAACGGATCGCCAGTTATCCACACCGACATCGACGGCGCTGCGTCCAACGGCACCACCATGACCATCAAGGCGCTGACCAACATGTATTTGTTGCTGCACTTGATGGACCGCGACCTAGCCGGGCGAGTGCGCTTGCCCTACTACCTCGACGAGGCCGCGGACATCGACGAGAAAAACCAGGCGGCATTGCTGGAAACCAGTCTGCAACTGGGCTTCGTGCCCATCCTGGCCAGTGTGAAGCCGCAGGTTTGCGCCAGTGTCGCCATCGATCTGGAAGGTGGCAGCGGCCCGGCTGGCATCTACATCGATGAGGACGACTGGAAGTACATTCGTCGTCACGAACCGGTAAAGGCGCCTGTGAATGTTGAAGCGGATGAGCCGGAGCTGGATGCGGTCTGAGTTGAACCGTTAGATACGAAAAAGGCCGCGGTTCAATGGAACGCGGCCTTTTTTGTGCTTCTTTCAGTGCTCTTCAGGGCCTCTTCGCGGGCAAGCCCGCGATGGCGGCATTACCGCCGCTAATAAACTACTTGCCCAGCGAAATCTTCGGTGCCCAGGTCAGCCATTCCTCTTCGAACTTGTCGAACAGCGGGAATGTCTGCTGCGGTCGCGCCGGGCTGCCCATGCGCTCACCGTCTGGCGTAGCAAAGGCGACACCGCCCTGGATCATAGTCTCCAGCGATTCGGTACGCACCGTCGCTCCTCTGAACAGACCAACATCAAAGTCAAAACCGCTGGTGTTCCAGAAGCGCGTGCCGCTGCGGACCAATGGCGCGTACTTGGGCTCGATCAGGATGTGAATCAGCACACGATCAGCCGTCTGGCCCAATTCATAGCCCGTGACCTTGCCCACGGTTATTTCACGATACGTCACCGGCACACCCGCCTTCAACGAACCACGGCGAGGAGCGCTCAACACCAGGCTCAATCCGCCTTCCTGTTTGGCGGTTTCCGGCGGATTGGCCAGCGCCACGAAGTTCTTCTGTGGCCCCAGGTTCTTCGCTGCCGGCTCCACCTCGATGTATTGCCCAGTGACCAACGTTTCCAGGTTCGAGGTCTTGATCAGCCCCAGTTCCGGCTTGACCACCCAGAACTGACTGCCGACACGTGCGATGCGCTCCGGAACCTCATCGATCCGCGCAGTCAGCAGCACCGACTGCAGATCGTCACTCAGATCCACGTCTTCAATCTTGCCGACATCCAACCCCTTATAGCGGATCGGTGTGCCGGTACGCAGGCCATCGGCACGGTCGACCTTGATGGTGATCATCGCGCCCTTTTGGTTGGCTTGCTCGTGATTGTCGAACAGGCGGAAACGTGGGATGCGCTTCTGCAATGGAGCCTTGGCCTCCGGTGTTTCAAAGGCGATGCCGCCGGCCATCAGGCTTTGCAACGATTCACTCTTGACCTGGATCCCGCCCGTCAGACCGCCCGTCAACGTGATGCCACTGGCATTCCAGAACCGCGTAGAGGCGTTCACCAGGTCTTCGTATTCCTTCTCGATATGGACGCCAATCACCAGCTGTTTCTTTTTGCGCGAAAACTGATAGCTCTGTACCGACCCCACCTTGACCTGCTTGTAGAGAATCGGGCTGCCCACATCCAGCGAGCCGAGGGTATCGGTGAACAACACCAGGTGCAGGCCCGGTGAACGCAAATCCAGCGGCGGCGCCTTGGGCCGTGCGACGAACTCACGTTGCGGCGCGGCGCCTTTGTCCCCCGGGCGCACGGCGATGTAGTTACCCTTGACCAATGCTTCAAGGCCGGTGATGCCCGCCAGGGAAATCGACGGCTTGACCACCCAGAACTGGGTGCCATCGACCAGGTAGTCCTCGGCCAGCGGGTCCAGGGTCAACTCGGCGCTGGCACCGGACAAATCGGGATCGACCTTGAGTGCCTTGAGGGTGCCGACCTGAATGCCTTTGTACATCACTGGTGTGCGACCCGCCTGCAAACCTTCGAAGTCACTCAGCTTGACCTTGACCTTGATCCCCGCGGCGGCCGCATCGAAGTCCTCATAAAGGCGGAACGGCAGGCTCGGATCGGTCGGCGGGCTGTCCTTGCGGTTTTCAGGCGTGGCGAACGCAATGCCACCGGCAACGATACTGGCCAGGGACTCACTGCGTACTTTTACACCTGAGAGGTTGGCATCGATGCTGATGCCGCTGGCGTTCCAGAAACGCGTGTGTTTGCGCACGAGCTTGGCATAGGTCGGCTCGATGAAGACCTTGAGTTCGACCGTACTCTGGTCCTCGGAAAGCACGTAGCTTTTGATCTGCCCGACCTTGATCTGCTTGTAGAACACCGGGCTGCCACGGTTCAGCGAGCCCAGGCGATCAGCCTTGATCGTCAGGTGCAGGCCGGGCTGGGCGTCCGACAGCGGAGGCTCCTGGGCCAGGGCCTTGAACTTGCGGGCAGGCTCGCCCTCACCGGGGCTGATCGCGACATAGTTACCCGAGACCAGCGTCTCCAGCCCGGTGATACCGGCCAGCGTCACGCTCGGCTTGACCAGCCAGAAGCGCGTGCTGGTGCGCAGGTATTGCTCCACGTCCTTGTTCATCTCGACGGTCGCGATCACCCCTTTGGCGCTGCCTTCATCATCGAGCTTGAGGGCTTTCACCTTGCCGACCGACATGCCTTTGTAGACAACTTCGGTCTTGTTGGCCTGGATGCCTTCACCGCTTTCGAAACGTACCTGAACCTCGATACCGGTTTCGTTGTAGGCCCGCCAGCCAAGCCAGCCACCAATGATCAAGGCAATCAAGGGCAACACCCAGATGGCCGACCAGTTCGAAGCCGGTCGGGTTTTTGCTGTAGGCAGATCAGTCATGGTCGTCGTCCGACTCCGTGTTATCCCAAATCAGTCGGGGATCGAAAGTTACTGCGGCAAGCATCGTCAGAATCACCACGCTGGCAAACGCAATGGCGCCCAGGTCTGCTTCGATGGTGGCAAGCCGTCCAAAATTCACAAGCGCCACCAGGATGGCGATCACAAAGATATCGAGCATCGACCAGCGGCCGATGAACTCGATAAAGCGGTACATCCATATGCGTTGGCGGGCCGAGAGTGGCTGGTGGCGCTGCACGGAAAACAGCAGCAAGGCGATACCCACCAACTTGAACGTGGGCACCACAATGCTGGCGATGAACACCACCGCGGCAATGGGAATCATGCCGTGCTGAACCAGTTGGATCACACCGGACATGATAGTGCTGGGATCACCCTTGCCCAGGGAGCTCACGGTCATGATCGGCAACACATTGGCCGGTATATAAAGAATGGCGGCGGTGATCAGCAACGCCCAGGTCCGGGCCACGCTGTTAGGGCTGCGGGCATGCACCAGCGCGCCGCAGCGGGTGCAGACCTGTTCTTCGGTATCAGCTTCCTGCCTGTTCAATTCATGGCATTCAGCACAAATCAGAATGCCTGCATCAATCGCCCGCATGGGCATCCTCTCCTGATAAAGCCTGCCAGATCTGGTGAGGCGACATCACAACCTCCAGCCAGACCTGAACCAACAACAATCCAATGAAGCACGCCAAGCCCAGGCCGATGGTCATTGCTGCCATATCTGCCAGCTTGACGATCGCGACCAGTACGCCCATGAGGTAAACCTCAAGCATCCCCCAGTCCCGCAAATGGTGGTAAATACGGTAAAGCAGCAAGCCGTAGCTACGTCCTACGTCGAAACGGATACTCAGCAACACGACCAGTTGGCAGAGCAGCTTGAGCAACGGAATCGCCATGCTGCACAGGAACACAATGACTGAAACGCTTTGCATGCCGGTATCGAAAAGCCCGACAACCCCGCTCCAGACAGTCTCTTGCGATGATTGCCCGAGCAGATTGAGTTGCATGATGGGTAAAAAGTTCGCCGGGATATACAACAGCAGTGCCGCGATAACCAGGGCGAGACTGCGCTGCACGACGTTGTATCGATGGGCATAGAGCTCGTAACCACATCGCGGGCACAGGGCTTTCTCGCCATGTTCGAGCTTGGGCTTGCGCATCAGCAAGTCGCACTCGTGGCATGCCACCAAATCGTTCAGCGGTAATTCTGACAGCCTTGAGGCGTCAACCGGATCTGGCATATAACGCTCTGACTCCGAAAAGGTTGGGCCTATTCTAGTGCCCTGAAGCGAAAATAACTGTGCCAATTTGTGCACAAGTCAGCGTGATTTTCTTTCGGCAAAAGACAAAACCCCTACCTGCATGCGCAGATAGGGGTTTTGGAATTTAATCTTGACGATGACCTACTCTCACATGGGGAAACCCCACACTACCATCGGCGATGCATCGTTTCACTTCTGAGTTCGGGATGGGATCAGGTGGTTCCAACGCTCTATGGTCGTCAAGAAATTCGGGTACTGAGTCGTGGCCAGCGGGCCTCGCTTCAGCAAATTGGGTAGGTGATAGAACTTGGTGTTTTGTGAGATTCGAACTTTCGGTTCTTTCGTCTTCACACACCGCAATCTGGTCTCTTTCGTCTTTTCAACTAGGAGCATCAAATTGCTTG
>NZ_JBIUYA010000030.1:0-74470 GCF_044744285.1 Pseudomonas sp. NPDC087336
TCGAGAAGTACAACGGCTCGATTTCCGCGGAACACGGCGTGGGCATGACCAAGCGTGATTACCTGACCTACAGCCGTTCCCCGGTTGAGATCGAGACTGAGTGCAAAGAGCAGGAAAAATTCTTGTAGATGGTTGGATCGAAATTCAACATATCGTGTAGAGATTCTCAGTGACACAAGCAACACAGTGACGCCACCTTAACCCTTTTTCCGGAACGTGCCAATGTTTCTTGCGAAGGTTTCTCTCTTTTAAGGATCGACGGTGTGACGGTTCGTCGCCAACGCAGCTAATTCCTGCCTGTTCGGCCGGAATTGCAGCGCGGACTTTGAACCCGGCGGCGCGCCCGGTAAGATGCCGGACAGAATTTTTCGACCTCGCTATTCAGGACACCCGCCATGAGCATCAAATCGGACAAGTGGATTCGCCGCATGGCGCAGGAACACGGCATGATCGAGCCTTTCGTCGAGCGCCAGATGCGCGGTAGCGACGATAGCCGTGTGATCTCCTACGGCGTTTCGAGCTACGGCTACGATGTGCGTTGCACCAATCACTTCAAGGTGTTCACCAACATCAACTCGGCCATTGTCGACCCGAAAAACTTCGATGCCGGCAGCTTCGTCGACATCCACAGCGACGTGTGCATCATTCCGCCAAACTCCTTCGCTCTGGCCAGCACCGTCGAATACTTCCGCATTCCGCGTAATGTATTGACCATTTGCCTGGGCAAAAGCACCTACGCGCGCTGCGGCATCATCGTCAACGTCACGCCGCTCGAGCCTGAGTGGGAAGGTCACGTGACCCTGGAATTCTCCAACACCACCAACTTGCCGGCGAAAATCTACGCGAACGAAGGCGTGGCGCAGATGCTGTTCCTCGAATCCGACGAAGAGTGCGAAGTCTCCTACAAGGACCGTGGCGGCAAGTATCAGGGCCAGCGTGGCGTCACCTTGCCACGCACCTGAGTCAGCCGTCCGACGGACCTTGGGAATTCCTGGGCGAGCGTACACTCTATGGGGTGTACTGTTCCGATTCGCGCAAGGCGGATCGGGCCATCGCCCAGGAGTGCTTTATGAAGATCGATCCCAGAATAAGTGCCGAACTGGCAAGGCTTGAGCCCAATCAGGTTGGCGTTTTGGCCTGGTCCTTGTTGGCACACCCGCCCGTCAGCATGGCAGGGGGCATCCCCGGCCAGCCTGATCCCGATACCCCCAACGAACAACCGACCGAGCCCGGTGAGCCAACCTTGCCCGACGAGCCGCCTCCTGCGCCGGTGGCATGAGATAGCCTTTCTGCAGGAGCTAAGCTTGCTCGCGATGAACGTGAGGGCAACGAGTTTTCCAGACAGTCCTCGTCACCGTTAACGTCCATCGCGAGCAAGCTTCGCTCCTACAGGGGCCATATTTCGTTATCACCGATGACAAAAATCCTGCAGTGGTCGTCCCGTTCCACCGGATAGCCCCCGGTAAACGCGCCGAAGGCCGGTAGCAGGCTGATGTCCTCGCCAAGTCTGAAACAGGCCAGCCGCAGGCTTTGCCGCCCCCGACCGTTGAGCCGGTAGATCGGATGTATGTGACCGGCGAGCACATGTAGATCCGGATGCGGTTGCGGTTCGTGCTGCAAAGCGAACGGCCCCAGCAGCAATGGCTCCGGCACTACGCCAATGTTCAACGAGGCCGGCGGATCCCCTGCACGCTTGTCGTGGTTGCCGCGAATCAATGTCACGGGCAACTCGGCGTTGCGTGTTCGCCAGTCAGCCAAGGTTTTGAGCGTGGCGGCGGCATGGGAGCCCGGTCCGTGAAGAAAGTCACCGAGGAAAATCAGCTGGCGGCAGGGCAGGGTGGCCAGCAGTCCGTCGAGCACGGCGATATTGTGGCTAGTAGTGCCTTGGGGGACCGGTTGGCCAAGGCTTCGGTAGGCGGCGGCCTTGCCGAAATGCACGTCGGCGATCAACAAGGCTTGCTGGGCAGGCCAGTAGAGGGCTTTCTCCGGTAGCAGCCAAAGTTCCTCGCCGGCCAGTTGCACGGGGTAGGGTGTTCTCATCAGGCTTTCCCAGTCGTGGCGGTTTTCTCGAGGTCGCTGACCATGCGCCTGATGCGGTCGGCGAGTTTTTCCGAACTCATGCTCTCTCGCATACGTTCCACCAACAGTGGAAACCCGAGGGGCGTAGGACGTTTGACCTGATGCAGGTCGAGACGCAGATTACTGATGTGAGCCAACGTCTGCTCCAGACGATGAATATCCAGTTCTTCTCGCAAAACTTCTTCGCCGGCCTGGGCCAATAGCAGATTTTCCGCGTCGTACTGTTTGAACACCTCGAAAAACAACCCACTCGAGGCTTGAACCTGACGAGTGCTTTTCGGAGCGCCGGGGTAACCGGCGAACACCAGCCCGGCGATCCGGGCGATTTCCCGAAAGCGCCGCAAGGCCAGTTCTCCGGCATTTAAGCTGGCGAGTACGTCCCTGAGCAAATGCTCCGGACTCAACAACCCCGGGTTCAACGCTTGCGTCCAGTCCACAGGGGTGGCGCTCAGCAGTTCCAGCCCGTAATCATTGACCGCGATGGAAAACGTCACAGCCTGCTGCTGACTGACTCGCCACGCCAGCAAACTTCCCAGGCCAAGATGCACCTGGCGACCGGCGAAGGGATAAAGGAAAAGATGCCAGCCCTCACGGGACTTCAGCGCCTCAGCCAGCAACGATTGCGTCGTCGGCAAGCCAGACCAGCGTTGTTGCAGCTCCAGCAGCGGACGCAGTGCCTGCATCTGCGGGCCGCTGAATTCGCCGAGCGCCGCCGCGCTGAACCTCGCGACCACCGCTTGCGCCAGTTCATTGGAAAGTGGCATTCGCCCGCCATTCCAGCGCGGTACCGCGGCTTTGTTCACGGTGCTACGTTTGACATAGGCGGTCATGTTTTCCACGCGCACCAACTCCAGCAGGCGTCCGGCGAACAGAAAGCCGTCACCCGGTTTGAGCCGTGCGATGAAAGCTTCTTCAACACTGCCCAGTTGTTTGCCACCACCGCCCTTGCTCCAGAACTTCAATTGAATGCTCGCATCGCTGACGATCGTGCCAATGCTCATGCGGTGACGTCGGGCCAACCGCGCATCGGGTACGCGCCAGATTCCCTGTTCATCCGGTTCGACCCGGCGGTAATCCGGATAGGCTGTCAGGGAAAGTCCGCCATGGCGTACGAAAGCCAGTGCCCAGGTCCAGTCCGCCATGCTGAGATCGCGATAAGCCCAGGCTCCTCGGACCTCTTCGTACAACTCATCGGGTACGAACCCGCCGCCCAGCGCCATGCTGACCAGATGCTGGACCAGCACATCCAAGGGTTTATGAGGTGACTTTCGAGGTTCGATGCGTCGCTGCGCCACGGCGTCCTGTGCCGCTGCGGCTTCGATCAGCTCCAGGCTGTGCGTCGGCACCAGCGTTACCCGTGAAATTCGCCCCGGTGCGTGCCCGGAACGACCCGCACGCTGCATCAGCCGCGCCACACCTTTGGCCGAGCCAATTTGCAACACCCGTTCCACCGGCAGGAAATCCACCCCCAGATCCAGGCTGGAGGTGCAGACCACCGCTTTGAGTTGACCTTCCTTGAGCGCGCGCTCCACCCAGTCGCGGGTTTCACGCGACAACGAACTGTGATGCAGTGCGATCAGCCCGGCCCAGTCCGGCCTTGCTTCAAGCAAGGCCTGATACCAGATTTCCGATTGCGCCCGAGTATTGGTGAAGACCAGGCTGCTGGTGCTGTCATTCAGTTGCGCGACAACCTGCGGCAACATTTTCAGGCCGATATGTCCGGCCCATGGAAAGCGTTCGATCCCGGGCGGCAGCAGCGTATCAACCTGCAGTTTTTTATGGTCACTGCCTTGAACGCTGATGCCGCCGCCCTGTGGGATCAATACCTGCTCGGCGTGGTCCTGATTGCCCAGCGTCGCGGAAACGCCCCACACGATCAATTGCGGACTCCATCGGCGCAGACGCGCCAGGGCCAGTTGCAGCTGCACGCCGCGCTTGTTACCGAGCAATTCGTGCCATTCGTCGACCACGACCATGCGTAAGGTCGACAGTGCTGTTTGCGCGTCGGCTCGGGCGAGCATCAACGTCAGGCTTTCCGGGGTGGTGATCAGTGCGGTGGGCAGGCGCCGGCTCTGGCGCGCTCGTTCGCTGCTGCTGGTGTCGCCTGTACGCAGGCCGACGCTCCACGGGATCTGCAAATCGAGCAGCGGCCCTTGCAGCGCGCGGGCGGTGTCGGCAGCCAGGGCGCGCATCGGGGTTATCCACAATACGGTCAGGGGATCGGCCACGGGTTTTCGTTTGCGTGGTGTTTCAACCGCAGGCGCAGAGGGGGCGAAGCGATTGAGCACGCCGAACCAGAGCGCATAGGTTTTGCCGGTGCCGGTGCTGGCGTGCAACAGACCGGATTGCCCTTGTTGGACGGCTGCCCATACCTGTTTCTGAAAGGTGAACGGCTTCCAGTCGCGAGCGGTGAACCAGCGTTTGGCGAAGTCGGTGGTGGTTCCCATACCGGCGGCGTGCGCTCTAAGAGTGTTCTTTGACTGACCACGGTGTAACCCGAAAGGTTTAATGACTGAACGTAGCTCCTGCCAAGGTAGATGGTCTTCGCCGAGCATTTCTCATATTCGGAAATAACTGTGTTTGTCGTTGAAACCTATTGGGCGATGGGCCGTGGTTTTATCGCTGCGCTGTTCGCCCTGCCGCGTCTTGCCGAGGCAGGCAGCGAGCCGTCGACCATGAATATGAAAAGGAACATTCAGATGAAGTCAGTTCGTGCGGGGCATTTGCGCGCCGATTTGATCACGGAGAGCGGGAAGCTCCTCGCGTTTCGGGCAGCGCCGACGCTCGATTATTTCGAGCAGGCCGGCTTGCACTGCCTTGGCGCGACCAATGGTCAGGACAAGGCGTTTTATGTCTATCTGCCGCTGGGTATCGAGAGTGGCAGGTTTCATCTGGGGTTGAGTGAACGCTCACCGATGATCATTCATGTGACGGGTGATTCGGAAGCGGAGTTGTATCGAGGAGCGCTTGAATTGACCGTAGGGGGCGACGCGCAGTTTGCCGGTAGCTTTCGTGGGCTGGATGCCGAAGGTATCGAGGTGGAAAACGGCAGTTTCAGGTTGGAGTACGAAGCCAGTTGAGTCACGGAAGCCAGTCCGCCTGGCTCCCGTTTCAAGGGCTGTTACTTCAGGTTGCCGCTGAGGAACTGTTTCAGACGCTCGCTCTTCGGGTTGCCCAGCACGTCCTCCGGCGCGCCTTCCTCCTCCACCAGGCCCTGGTGCAGGAACAACACCTGGCTCGACACTTTGCGCGCGAAGCTCATTTCGTGGGTGACCATGATCATGGTCCGGCCTTCTTCGGCCAGGCCCTGGATCACCTTGAGCACTTCACCCACCAGTTCCGGGTCCAGTGCCGAGGTCGGTTCGTCGAACAGCATCACTTCCGGCTCCATGGCCAACGCACGGGCAATCGCCACCCGTTGTTGCTGGCCTCCGGAAAGGAATGCCGGGTATTGATCTGCTACGCGCGCTGGCAGCCCGACCTTGTCGAGGTAACGTCGGGCACGGTCTTCGGCTTCCTGCTTGCTGCAGCCCAACACCCGGCGCGGGGCCATGGTGATGTTTTCCAGCACCGTCATGTGGCTCCACAGGTTGAAATGCTGGAACACCATGGCCAGGCGGGTGCGAATTCGCTGCAGTTCATCGGGATCGGCCACGTGCATGCCGTGACGATCCTTGATCATGCGGATGGCCTGGCCGTCGAGGCTCATGGCACCGTCGTTGGGCTGTTCGAGGAAGTTGATGCAGCGCAGGAAAGTACTTTTTCCGGAGCCGCTGGCACCGATCAGGCTGATGACATCGCCCGTGTTGGCCTTGAGCGAAACGCCCTTGAGCACCTCATGATCGCCATAGCTTTTATGCAGGCCTTCAATGGTCAGTTTGTACATGGAACATGCATCCTCAAGGCGAAAGTAGGTAGCCGCTGCGATAGGCTTCGACGCCCGCGACGTGGGCGATCACCATGCCGGCCGTGGCCATGCGGCGCAGTGAGCGGGCGTACATCAGGCCGGCAACCGTGCAATGGACGGGTGTGACACGGTCGCTGATCGGGTCGATGATGTCGGCGATCAGTTGCCCGGCTTCCAGGTATTGCCCCGGCAGCGCACTGAACACCAGCAAGCCGCCGACCGGCGTCGCCACAGGTTCCACTCCGGCCAGGGGGGTGGCCGGGTAGGGCAGGTCGGGCAATGGCGCCGACTCACCGGCAATCGCGCCGAAACCAATCAGGTAATCAATCAGCGCCTGACTGTCGAGACTCGCCAGTGGGTGGTTGACGTCGCCCTGACCGCGCAGTTCGACGGTGACCGAGAAACTGCCCAGGGGAATGTCGAACTGCTCTCCAAAGCGCTCTTTCAACTGCCACCAGAGCAGGGTGAAGCACTCATCGAACGACTGACCGCCGGAATCGGTAGCCAGCAGGCTGGCTTGGGCACCGATGTAGCGGGCCAGCGGCTCGACCTGCGGCCAGGCCTCGGGCGTGGTGTACAGGTGGGCGACAGCCTCGAAATCGCAATGCAGGTCCAGCACCATGTCGGCATCGCAGGCCAGCCGTTGCAGGGTCAGGCGCTGGGATTGCAGCTGGGTGCTGGCGGTCTGCCGCGCCAATGCCTGGCGCAGGCTGTCGCGGATCAGTTCGAGGTTGCGCTGCGGGTCGTCGCCGAGCTGGCCTTCGATCGCGTTGCCCACTTCTTCGCTCAAATCGACGAACCAGCGGTTGAAGTTCTGTCCGCTTTCGAGCTCATAGCGGCCCAGCGGTACATCCATCAGTACCTGTTCCAGGCCCGCCGGGTTGGCCACGGGTACCAGGACGATTTCGCTGCGCAGCCGGCCGGCGGCTTCCAGCTCCGCCAGGCGTTGCTTGAGGTGCCACGCCACCAGCATGCCGGGCATTTCATCGGCGTGCAGGGACGACTGGATGTAGATCTTGCCGCTGGCCGGTTGAGGGCCGAAGTGAAAACTGTGGATCTGTCGTGTGGTCCCCGGCAGTGGGGTGAGCAAATCATGTATCTGGTGGCGCATTTGTCGTGTATCCCGAAGCGGGTCCTAGTGAGTTGGCCCGAGGAAGGCCAGCCATCGGCGTTCGGCGAGGCGGAACATGCCGACCAGCGCAAAGGTGACGGTCAGGTAGATCAGGGCGGCGATGCCAAACGACTGGAAGGTCAGGAAGGTCGCCGAGTTGGCGTCCCGAGCGACTTTCAGGATGTCCGGGATGGTCGCGGTGAACGCCACGGTGGTCGAGTGCAGCATCAGGATCACTTCGTTGCTGTAGTAAGGCAGCGAGCGACGCAGGGCCGAAGGCATGATCACGTAGGCATACAGCTTCCAGCCTGTCAGGCCGTAGGCCTTGGCGGCTTCGACTTCACCGTGGGCCATGCTGCGGATCGCCCCGGCGAAGATCTCCGTGGTGTAGGCGCAGGTGTTCAGGGCGAACGCCAGGATGGTGCAGTTCATCGCATCGCGAAAGAAGCTGTCGAGCAGCGGTTGCGCGCGCACGGCGGCCAGGCTGTAGATCCCGGTGTAGCAGATCAGCAGCTGGATATACAAAGGCGTGCCGCGGAACAGGTAGGTGTAGAACTGCACCGGCCAGCGAATGTAGAAGTGCGGTGAAACCCGGGCGATCGACAGCGGAATCGAGACGATGAAGCCGATGAAAATCGATGCACTGAGCAACCACAGGGTCATGGCCAGGCCAGTGATGTTGTTGCCGTCGCTGTAGAGGAAGGGTTTCCAGTATTCCTGCAAGAGTTCGATCATCGTACGGCCTCCCGGGTACCGGCGGCGTAGCGGCGTTCGAGCCAGCGCAGAATGATGTTGGACGCACTGGTGATCAGCAGGTAGATCAGGGCGGCGAGCACCAGGAAGTAGAACAGTTGATAGCTGCTTTTACCCGCATCCTGGGCTGCCTTGACCAGGTCGGCGAGGCCGATGATCGACACCAGTGCAGTGGCCTTGAGCATGACCATCCAGTTGTTGCCGATACCCGGCAAGGCATAGCGCATCATTTGCGGGAACACCACGATGCGAAACCGCTGCCCGCGCTTGAGCCCGTAGGCGACGGCCGCTTCGACCTGGCCGCGAGGCACGGCGAGAATCGCGCCGCGGAAGGTTTCGGTGAAGTAGGCGCCGTAAATGAAGCCCAGGGTCAGTACCCCGGCGCTGAACGGGTTGATTTCGATGTATTCCCATTCCATGTAATCGGTGAGCGACGTCAGCCAGGTTTGCAGGCTGTAGAAGATCAGCAGCATCAGCACCAGGTCCGGCACCCCGCGAATCAGCGTGGTGTAGCACTGGGCGAGCAGGCGCAGCAGTTTGACTTTTGACAGCTTGGCACTGGCGCCGAGCAGGCCGAGCAATACGGCCACCAGCAGCGACATCGCCGATAACTTGATGGTCATCCAGGTGCCTTCCATCAGCAGCGGGCCAAAGCCCTTGAGGCTGAAGGCGGAGAGCCCCAGATTTTGCAGGAGGTTTTCGAACATAAATCAGCAACCTGATCGAATGAAAAAAGCGCCCATCGCGAGATGGGCGCCGGGCATTACTTGCCGCTGTACAGGTTCAGATCGCCAAAGTGTTTCTTTTGAATGGTGGCGTAGGTGCCATCATCGTGTAACGCTTTGATACCTTTATCCAAAAGTGCTTTCAGCTCGGTGTTACCTTTCTTAATACCAATTGCCGTCTTGGCTGGCAGCAGTTCGCTGTCGACCGGCTTGCTAATTTCGTAACCGGCACCGTTTGGCGACTTCAGGAAGCCCAGTTCAGCTTGCAGCATGTCCTGGATCGCGGCGTCGAGACGGCCGGAAGTCAGGTCGGAATACACCTGGTCCTGGTTCTGATAGGCCTGGGTTTTTACCCCCGCCTTGTCCAGGACGGCCTTGGCATAGGCTTCCTGGATGGTGCCTTGTTCGTAGCCGACGGTCTTGCCTTTGAGCGAAGCAACGTCTTCGGTCAGGCCGGAACCTTTCTTGAACACGTAGGCGGTTGGGCCGGAGAACAGCTCATTGGAGAAGTCGATGACTTTTTCGCGGGCCGGGGTGACGGTCATCGAAGAGATTACACCGTCGAATTTATTGGCCTTGAGGCCAGGAATCATGCCGTCGAAGTCGCTTTC
Organism: Pseudomonas sp. NPDC087336; assembly: GCF_044744285.1. Classification (NCBI taxonomy): domain Bacteria; kingdom Pseudomonadati; phylum Pseudomonadota; class Gammaproteobacteria; order Pseudomonadales; family Pseudomonadaceae; genus Pseudomonas; species Pseudomonas sp. NPDC087336. Next base: position 9,187 of record NZ_JBIUYA010000030.1, read on the forward strand.
GACCCATTTGCACTTGACCTTCAGCTCGGCGCAGATCGCGTTTCCCAGGTCGATGTCGAAGCCCACCAGGTTGCCGTCGGCCGCTTTCGACTCGAACGGTGCGTAGGAAGGGTCAACACCAAAACGCAGTTCCTTGTATTCCTTTGCCAGCGCGGAACCGGCTGCCACGCACAACGCCAGTGCAGAAAGGGTCAGCAATGCTTTTTTCATTATTCAATCCCTAAGAACCAATATGAGCGCTTGTGGCGCAGAATTATTGTTACTGGTAAGCGTAAGCCCTAATGAAAGTAGCAATTTCCGAACCATAGTGCCGAACAAGCGTTTAAAAGGTTTTTCGAGAAATTGCCGGAGGGGATTAGTGCACGAAAATGGGCGTCATGAAAAGCCCGCACTTTTCTGGATCCGCACAGCGCTGGCAAAGAGGCATTCAGCCGAGCAAATCCTGCAATGTGCCCAGGTGATCCGCCTCTTCAACCGATTTGTCCTGGCGCCAGCGCAGCATCCGCGGAAACCGCACCGCAATCCCGCTTTTGTGCCGCTTGGACAAGGCAATGCCCTCGAAACCCAGTTCAAACACGAGGCTGGGCTTGACGCTGATCACCGGGCCGAATTTTTCCACCGTGGTCCTGCGCACGATGTTGTCGACCTGGCGCATTTGTTCATCGGTCAACCCTGAATAGGCCTTGGCAAACGGCACCAGCGCGCGCTCGCTGGCGTCGGGTGGCGCGTCCCAGACGGCGAAGGTGTAATCGCTGTAGAGATTGGCCCGCCGGCCATGGCCGCGCTGGGCATAGATCAGCACCGCGTCGACACTGAAGGGGTCGACTTTCCATTTCCACCAGACCCCCATGTCCTTGGTGCGACCGACGCCGTAGAGCGCGTCCCTTGCCTTGAGCATCATGCCTTCGACCCCAAGCCTGCGCGATGCTTCCCGCTGCCCGGCGAGGTCGAACCAGTCTTCGCCGGTCAACAGGGGCGAGGCGAGCAGCAGTGGATTGTTGGCCTGGGTGATTAGCTCCTCCAGTTGACTGCGCCGCCGGTTTTGCGGCTGATTGCGCCAGTCCTCGCCTTGCCATTCCAGCAAGTCGTACGCGAGGATGACCACCGGTACGTCATTGAGAATCTTACGGGTGAGGTTTTTCCGGCCGATGCGCTGCTGTAGCAGGGCGAAAGGTTGTACGGCAGGGGAATCCGGGGGCGGATCGAAGGCATCTTCGGTCCCTGCGTGAGCGGCTTTCCAGGCGACGATCTCGCCGTCGATCACGGTGCCGTCGGGCAAGCAGTGGATCAGGCTGTCAAATTCAGGAAAGCGATCGGTGAGCAACTCTTCACCCCGGGACCAGATCCACAGGCGCCCCTCGCGCTTGACGATTTGGGCGCGGATGCCGTCCCACTTCCATTCCACCTGCCACTGGCTGGTGGTGCCGAGCAGCGCTTCGAATTGTTCGACCGGTTGTGCCAGGGCATGGGCGAGAAAAAACGGATACGGTTGACCGCCGCGTTGCGCATGCTCGTCGGGGGATTGCGCGGCGATTAACTTCAAGTAGCTGGCGGCACTCGGCCGGTGGGACAGGTCGGTGTAGCCGACCATTCGCTGCGCCACGCGCTTGCTGTCCAGGCCAGCCATGGAGGCCAGCGCCCGGGTCACCAGCAACTTGGAGACACCGACACGAAAGCTGCCGGTGATCAATTTGATGCACAGCATCAGGCTGGGACGGTCCAGCTGCGACCAGAGAACGGGCAGGCGTTCGGCGAGCACCTGTGGGGATTCGCCGCGCAAGGGCAACAGTTTGTCCTCGATCCACACCGCCAGGCCGTCGCTGGAACGGTAGGGCATCTCGGGCAGCACCAGGGAAATGGTTTCCGCCAGATCGCCCACCGCCTGGTAGCTTTCTTCGAACAGCCAGGCTGAAAGCCCGGAATACGCGACGGCCAACTCACGCAGGACGCGTACCGGCACCAACTGCCTGGGGCGGCCTCCGGACAGAAAGTACACCGCCCACGCCGCATCTTCCGGTGCGGCCCGGGCAAAATAGTCTTGCATCGCCGCCAGCTTGGCGTTGCTCGACGTGGTGGCGTCGAGCTCGGCGTACAACTGGGCGAAAGCCTTCATGGCAGCGCCTCGACGCTCTCGGTTTCGACCGTTGATGCCTCCTCGTCGTCACCGTACTCGGTGCGAAAGCCCTGGGCATCGAGGCCTTGTTCACGCAGGTGGCGCACCAGGACCGCGACAGAACCGTGAGTGACCATCACCCGTTCAGCGCCAGTCTGTTCGATGGCCCAAAGCAAGCCCGGCCAGTCAGCGTGATCGGACAACACGAACCCGCGATCCACACCGCGTCGCCGACGTGCTCCGCGTAAACGCATCCAGCCGCTGGCGAAGCCGTCGCTGTAGTCACCGAAGCGGCGCATCCAGGTGCTGCCACCGGCGGAAGGTGGGGCGATGACCAGTGCTGTGCGCAGCAGCGGATCGCTCTTCTGGAAGTCGCCGGCGTAGAGCGTCGGTGGCAGGTCTATGCCAGCCTCACGGTAGACACGGTTTAGCGGCTCGACCGCGCCATGAGTCAGGATCGGCCCGAGACTGGCATCAATGCCGTGGAGAATGCGCTGGGCCTTGCCGAAGGAATAGCAGAACAGCACGCTGGCTTTATCTTGTGCGGCATTCGCTTGCCACCACTGATTGATCTCGGCAAAGACCTGCGCCTGCGGCTGCCAGCGATAGATCGGCAGGCCGAATGTCGACTCGGTGATGAAGGTGTGACAGCGCACCGGTTCGAACGGCGCGCAGGTGCCGTCGGGTTCGATCTTGTAGTCCCCTGACGCCACCCAGACTTCCCCGCCATATTCCAGGCGCACCTGGGCCGAGCCAAGGACGTGACCGGCAGGGTGGAAACTCAGGGTGACGCCGTGATGCAGCAACCGCTCGCCATATACCAGGGTTTGCAGGTTGATGTCCTGGCCCAGTCGCGCGCGCAGTATCCCTTCACCGGGCGCCGCAGCCAGATAATGCTGGTTGCCGGTACGGGCGTGGTCGCCATGGGCGTGAGTAATGACGCAACGCTCGACCGGCCGCCACGGGTCGATGTAGAAATCGCCCGCGGGGCAGTACAAACCTTCAGGACGCGCGATGACAAGATCCACGGTGCAATCCATGTGGAGGGGCTTGTTAGCTAGGAGGCTGGCGCGGGGGGAGAAGTTCTATCGGGATTCAAGGGGTAAACAACCTACCCCTGTAGGAGCGAGCTTGCTCGCGAAAGCGGCTGCACATTCAACAGGTATGTTGACTGGTACACCGCCTTCGCGAGCAAGCCCGCTCCCACATTTTGGTCCCGCGTTATTTGCCTGGCGTCAGGGTCAACCGCTTGGTCCCATACACCCTGTCAAAGTTCTCCGGCTGCATCGGCAGGCTCTGGTACTGCCCCTTCAGCCACGGCTCGATACCGTTGAGGTAGTTCGGGCTGGCCGGGTTGCCGGACTGGCCGGTGGCGATCTGGCCCATCAGCGGTTCCGGCTGGCCGAAGTCCACGATCAGGCGCATGGCCGGTACCCGCGTCGTGTTGAAGTCCTGGCCCACGGCGTACGCGGCGGTGTTGAGGGTGGTGTGGTCGCCGCCGGCCGGCTGCGGACCGCGCACAATCTGGCCACTGGCGTTCTTCCACTCATAGCGGTGAAGTTTGCCCCACTGCCAGGCTCTACGATCGCCGCCCAATTGACTCTCGCCTGCGGTGATCGCCGCGGCCAGGCTGCGGGCGAGGATCGCCGGTTTGTCTTCCTTCTGCGCGGTGTGCACATCATCCCAGAACGGACTGTCTTCACGCCCCAGCAAGTGATCGGCCTGCGCCGCGTAAGACAAGGCGCCATTGCTGATGAAGGCCTGCCACGCCGGGCTGCCCTGCGGTCCCAGTTCATCGAGGAAAATCTGCCGAGTGCTTTCCTGAAGGAACAACTGGTAAATCGCTGCGTCGGCGGAGGTCGAGGCGAGTTTGCCGTCAAACGCCATCAAGCGGGTCAGGGTCTCGCGGGCCTTGCCACGATCTGCCACCGGCAAGGCCTCGATGGCCTGCTTGAGCGGCTGTGACATGCCCGGTGCTTCGAACATTTTCTTCAGTTTGGCGGCGAATGTCGTGGTCTGGTCGTATTGCATGGCGATCAGGCTACGGGTGTCGTGTTTGCCCACGCCAGCCAGTTCGGCCAGGCGCTCGCCACGTTCCGGTGCCGACCAGGAATTGGACAGCTGCATGCCATAGCCATGGGGAATGACCCGCTGGTTGGCGGTGCCGAGCCAGCCCTGGGCCGGGTCCTGATCGTAGGGGTGCAGCATCGGGTCGGCGTAACCGTCCCAATCGTAACGTCCCTCCCAGCCAGGCGATGGCAGCAGGCCTTCGCCTTCGCGGCGGTTCGGATAGCGGCCGGTGACTTGCCAGCCAATGTTGCTGGCATCGGCAAACACCAGGTTCAGGGCAATGGCGCGAATCTCGCGGCTGGCGTCCGAGGCTTTCTCGACGTTCTGCGCCCGGGATAAATCAAAGAAGGCGTCGAGGCTCTTGTCGTCGGTAAAGCTCGGTGTTTGCAAAGCCAGGCCGAAACCGCTGCCCTGGGCCAGGCCCTGGGCACTGTTGAGCAGGGGGCCGTGACGGGTTTCGAACACGGCTTCGCGTATCGGCCGCTGGCCTTTGACGAAGTAAGTTTCGTTGCGCACGATCACCGGCTGCCACTTGCCAGCGGTTTCGTAGGACAGCCCGTTACCCTGGCGTTTGATTTTTTCCAGGAACAGGTCCTGGTTATCGCCCATGACGCTCGTCATGCTCCAGGCCACTTTGCCGTTGAAGCCGCCCAGGATCATCGGCAGGCCGGCGACGGTCACGCCGGAAGCCTGATACTTCGGTGCGCGGATCTGCACGTAGCTGAACAGCGTCGGCACCCCCATCGGGCCATGGCTGTCGCTGGCCAGCAGGCTTTTACCGCTGCGGCTGCGTTGCGGGGCAATGGCCCAGTTGTTCGAGGAGGTGGCGCCCAGCAGATTCAGCTCGGACAGCTGGCCGGTGGCCTTGCTGATGTCCGCCAGGCCGGGTACCTGTCCGTTGAGCTTGATGCCTTGCAGCTTTTCACTTTCGCCCAGCGGCAATTTTTCATCCGGGGCGGACGGGGTCAGCCACGGCAGTTTTTCGCTGGTGACGGTCTGGGCCAGCACCAGCGAGGCAATTTCCTCGGGCAGGTTGGCTGACTGGCTGAAGTTGAGCAGGCAGAAAATCAGCGCCGAATCTTCCGGCTTCCAGTACTCGGGCTTGTAGCCAGTGGCGACGAGGTCGGCAGGCAGCTTGTCGCGGTAGCGGAACAGATAGGCGTTGACCCCGCGGGCATAGACTTCGAAGAAGCGCTTGAGCCGGGGTGAAGAGGCCTTGTACAACTCGCCGGCGCTTTTCTTCAGGTTGACCGCGCGCATATAGCGGTCAGCGTCCAACAGGTCCGCCCCCTGCATCTCGGACAATCGACCCTGGGCAAGCAATCGCAGGGTGACCATTTGCGTGATGCGGTCACTGGCGTGCACATAACCCAAGGCAAACAGTGCGTCGTGGAAGGTGCTGCTTTCGATCAACGGCATGCCCATGGCATTGCGTCGCACCGAAACGTTCTGCGCCAAGCCTTTGATCGGCTCCACGCCAGTCGTTGGTAGGAGGCTGTCCTGGGCATTGAAGCTCTGGCAACCGGTCAGGCTCAAGGCGCCCGCCACTGCTGCGGCAACGCCGAACCGGGGTAGAAAATGGGAAAGGGCTGGCGAGGCCATGGCAAAGCTCCTGCGGGGGTAAAGGCGGCGGCGCGAAATAAAGGCGCTACGTTAGTGAGCAGGAGGGGGGCGCGCAAGCGGGACGCGGGGTTATTTCAAGAATCGGCCGGATGGCGCCATCGGTCGAGCCTGTTATTTCTGACAGTAGACAATCAAAGGTGCTGACGGGACTCTGGTTTCCTGCTCACGCTGAATGGGCTCAGCGTGCCTGGCGTACGGGGTCTCTACATGAACCGCAAATGGCTGGTCAGTGTCGTGGCAATCTGCCTCGGTATCGGCGCACTGTTCTTTTCGGCAAAACAGGCGACGCTCGAGCGCAGCCCCTACGCCTTGTTTGAGCCGCCCATGACGGTTGAGCAAAAAGCCGAGGTGCAACGGCAAATCGACCGACAGCTCATTCGTAAGTCCGGTGGGAAGCAAGTCAGTCCTACCCAAGTGACTTACGACGAGGGTGCCGTCGTGCTGGCCTTCCCGGTACCCGGCGACTCGGGGCCGTCTGACCGCACTTGTGACTATGGTTACATCTGTCTCTGGAGCGCCGCGGATTTTGCGGGCCGGAAATTGTCATTGCTCAGTTCTGCGAAAAGCCGGCCCGTCGACCTGTCCGACTACGGTATGAGCGCCGAGGTCTCCTCCTGGCAACACAACAACAAGACCGGCTCGGTGAAGATCTTCGGCGTGGATGGGCCTGGCGCCAGGGGCACCATGGTGATGAGCAATATCAGGGAAGTGATCCTCGGTAAGGGCTGTTGTCCGTTCAGTATTCCCGAGGATGCCCGCATCATCGACACCTGGACGGAGATCAATTCCCAGAGCCGACTGTTCGAGAATAACGACCGGATCGTGAGTATCGCGTTTGCGCCCATGTTCATGTTGTTTGCCCGGTAGAAAATAGGCTGACGACCAGACCAGCCCTTCACCCGCTGAACCGATTTTGTCCTCGATACTGGCCGACTAGTGGCCTTGCAAGCCGGAGGCCGCTGTCTATGCTGACGTCTAACTAACCATGCCGACCGTTATCGCCGTGTGTGGATCACCGAGCCAAGCTGCCAGAGTGCGCAACCCAAGGCACCGACACACTTGCAGGAAGCTGTCCGGAAATGGAGTTCGCTTATGAGCACGTTAGGGCCGGCCCCCCAGGGCTATCAAGAGAAGGATGTCTTGATGAGAGTGTCGCGATAAGGACCCCTCCGATCGAACATCACCTATCACCTGATTGGTTCCTCCTCCTTGGAGGAACGCGTGTGCCTGTTCTGTTGAACGTAGTGGTGGATTTGAAAGACCAGCAACTTTCATAAACGCGCATAGGTGATACGACCATGTTTAACTTGCATCACAAGGCTGACCTGCTGGAAATCGAACGTTTCAGCTGCGCGCTGACTGAAGCCAACGCCAAGCTGGCTGCCGTCAGCCGGTCAATGGCGATGATTGAATTCACCCCCGATGGCATTGTCCTTGAAGCCAACGAGAATTTTTGTAGCGCCATGGGTTACAGCGCCGATGAAGTGCGCGGCAAACACCACCGGATATTCTGTGAAGAGGCGTTTTACCGTAGTGAAGAGTACGCCAAGTTGTGGCGTGATCTGGCTCGGGGCGAACCGATCAGCGGAACCTTCCTGCGCCTGAACAAGAGTGGCAAGGAGATCTGGCTCGAAGCCAGCTACATGCCGGTGTTCGGCCCGGACCGGCAGGTGCGCAGCGTGATCAAGGTGGCCACTGACATTTCCGCCCGGGTTCACCAGGAACACGAAAACCAAAGCAGGCTCGCCGCCCTTGGCCGCTCCATGGCGGTAATCGAGTTCACCCCCGAAGGTCGGGTGATCACGGCCAACGAAAACTTCCTGAAAACCACGCAGTACTCGCTCCATGAAATCGTCGGTCAGCATCACAGCCTGTTCTGTCATCGCGCCGAAGCGGAATCCCAGGGCTACAGGAATTTCTGGGCCTCGCTGAACCGCGGCGAATATCACTCCCATCGTTTCGAGCGCAAGAACAAGCAGGGTCAGACGATCTTCCTGGAAGCCTCCTACAATCCGCTGTTCGACGCCAAGGGCCGCCTGTACAAAGTGGTCAAGTTCGCCAGCGACATCACCCAGCAGATGACCACCCTGCAAACCGCCGCGGACTCGGCCCACAGCACCTCGGTGCAAAACGACGCCTGCGCGCGCAAGGGCTCCGAGGTGGTGCAGCAGACGGTGCAGATCATCCAGGACATCTCCAGGGACCTGAACCAGGCGGCGCTGAGCATCGATGCGGTGAGTAAACAGTCTGACATCATCGGTACCATCGTCCAGACCATCCGCGGGATTGCCGATCAGACCAACTTGCTGGCGCTCAACGCCGCCATCGAAGCGGCTCGGGCCGGCGAGCATGGGCGAGGCTTTGCCGTGGTGGCCGATGAGGTGCGCAGCCTTGCCGCACGCACCAGCCAGGCCACCCTGGAAATTGTCGAGGTGGTGCGCAAGAACCACGACCTGTCATTGAGTGCGGTTTCGAGCATGCAGTCGAGCCTGAGTCGAACCGGGCTGGGCGTGGAACTGGCGAACGAGGCGGGGGAGGTGATCCTGGAGATCCAGCAGGGATCGCGCCATGTGGTGGACGCGATCAGCCAGTTCAACTCGACGTTGCAGTTGAACTGATCACCCACCTGATTTCGAATGTGCTCTTGTAGCAGCCATGCTTGCCGGCGAAGGCGCCCGTAAGACGAGCGCAATGTTTAAGGACGCCTTCGCCGGCAAGCCGGGCTCCTACAAAAAAAACAGCATCTCGTCAGGCAGCGGCGCGGAGGTTGCTTGCAGGCCTACGAGGGTCTTGGCGAACGCTTCATCGACGTTATCGCTGATGCGCGAGGCTTCGCTCACCTGTTGCGTGGCATGACGCTTTGCAGGCCGGCGGCGGCTTCGGCGGTCGGATCTTCACCGGGGCATTCGCCCGGCGGCAGTGCTCGACCGCAGTGCTCGACCGCTATCGGAATTCGCTCAAGGCAGGCCATTGCAACAGTGTTTGAGGAAGCCCGGGTGTTGCGCCAGGCGCTTGAAATACTCGTCCACCGCCGAATAGTCAGGGCGCTCGATGGGCGTCATCAGCCAGCGATTGACCGAGAGGCCGATGACAATGTCGGCCACGGTAAATTTCGCCCCGGCGACATAGGCTTTGGTGGTCGCGAGCTGATGTTCGAGAATGGCCATTTTCTGGTTCCAGCCGCGCACGCTGATGTCGATGCGATGTGCATCCTGGAACTCCGGATCCTTGCGCACCAGCGCCATGAACGCATAGCTCCAGGACGAATTGAGATCGGTGGCTTGCCAATCCATCCACTGCTCCACCCGCGCGCGGGCGGCAGGTTCGCTGGGTAGCAGCTCCGTGTGGTGATGCTGGTGTTTTGCGCTCAGGTAGCGGCAGATGGTGTTGGACTCCCACAGCACACCGGCCTCATCGATGATCACCGGTACCTGCGCGTTGGGGTTGTACCGGAGAAACTCAGGGCTGTGGGTCGAGGCAAAACCGCTGCCCCAATCCTCGCGTTCGTAGGAAAGGCCCAGTTCGTCGCAGGTCCACAGGACCTTTCTGACGTTGATCGACGAGGCTTTTCCCAGAATCTTCAGTGTGTGTTCCATGGAACGACTCCAACGAGAGTGGCGTATAGGCAAGTGTAGGAGCTACCGCAGGCTACGATCTTTTGATCTTGATTTTAGCCTCAGGTGCTCTCGCGCACTTTCAACTCGAACCCCATGTCCTGCACCGGCTTGGCCACGGTGTTGCCGGCCATCAGCGTCAGCATCTGCTCCGCCGCGCGCCGGCCGATGGCTTCGCGCGGGGTGTTGATGCTGCTCAGGCGCGGGACCATGTGTTCCGACATCGGCAAATCATTGAAGCCCAGAATTGCCACCTGTTCGGGGATCTTGATCCCGCAACGCATGGCCTCAAGCAGCGCGCCCTGGGCCAGGTCGTCGTTGCCGAAGAAGATCGCATCGACATCCGGATGACTTGCCAGCAGTTGCAGGAACAGTTCGCCGCCCAGTCCGACGGAGGAGGCGCGCGGGGTCAGCACTTCCAGAGCGGGGTCATACAGGCCGGCATTTTTCAGTGCCTTGCGAAAACCTTCACCGCGCAGCAGGGTGCGCTGGTCCAGCTGCGCGCCGATGTAGGCCAGGCGCTTGCGACCGCGCGAGAGCAAATGTTCGGCCGCCGTTTCGCCGGCCGCCAGTTGCGAGAAGCCGACGCAATTGAGCCCGGCCGCGCTGTCGAGCTCCATCATGTACACGCACGGGATGTTGCTGGCTTCGATCATCCGCCGCGAACTTTCCGTGCGGTCGAAACCGGTCAGCAGCAAGCCCCGGGGCTGATAGGCCATGTAGTTGCGCAGCAGGTTTTCTTCTTCGTCGCGCGAGTAATGGAAGTTGCCGATCAGCACTTCGAAGCCCTTGGGGCGCAACACCTGATGAATGGCTTCCAGGGTGTCGATGAACAGCAGGTTGGACAAGGACGGCACCAGCACCACCACCGAATGGCTCTGTGCCGAAGCCAGGGCACGGGCCGCGGGGTTGACCACGTAGTTGAGTTCCTGCGCGGCTTTCTGGACTTTTTCCACCAGTTCGGTGGCCACCGTGCTGACCCCGCGCAGGGCGCGGGAGGCGGTAATCGGACTGACACCGGCCAGGCGTGCCACTTCGTTCAGGGTGGGGCGGCCAGTGGTGCGTGTGTTTTTATCGTTTTTAGTTGGAGTCATCGACGGCTTGCCAAACAAAATTCAAGGCACTAAGGTAGCGCTGTCTCGATGCAGCTGCAAATGCGTGAGCGGGGGTTCGCCTGATCCTCGCTTTTTGGCGTTGGGAACACACATGCTGCAACCCACAAAATGACAAGAAAGGCGTCGGCAACTTCTGCTTTTGATCGAGCGTCATAGCTTGCAAAGGTAGCGCTGTCTGCGCGCTGAGGTGTTACATGAATCATCACATCACCGCCCTGGTCATCATGGGCGTTGCCGGTTGCGGCAAGACGTGCGTCAGCGAAGCCCTGTGCCAACTGAGCGGCGCCACTGCCATTGAAGGCGACTCTTTCCATCCTGCCGCCAATATCGAAAAGATGAGCGCGGGAATTCCCCTGAACGATCAAGACCGTGCCGGCTGGCTCGACAGCCTGTGCGATGAGCTGCGCCGCATCGATGCCCTGGGCCAGCGCCCGGTGCTGACCTGCTCGGCGCTCAAGCACGTTTATCGCGAACGCCTGCGCAGCGCCTTGCCGGGCCTGGGCTTCGTGTTCCTGGAACTGACCCCGGAAGTTGCTGCCGAACGCGTCTCCCATCGGCCAGGCCATTTCATGCCGGCAACCCTGATCGAAAGTCAGTTCGCCACCCTCGAGTCTCCCAAGGGTGAGCCACTGACACTGGCGCTCAATGCTTCTATCTACAGCGTTGAAGAACTGGCCGCGCAGGCCCACACCTGGTGGCAGGCCAACGGCCTGAAGCAGGCGGTATGAACGTGCTTTCAAAGACAGCGCTGTCCTCACGACTTCTGATTAACCCGCTTTAATAACAACAACAAACAGGAGACACCCCTAATGTTTGGCATGTCCCACGAGACGTTCCTGCTGCTCGACGCAGTGGTCACGGTGATCGGGCTTATCGTCCTGATCACCAAGTTCAAGTTCCACCCCTTCATTGCCCTGATCATCGCCGCCGCTTTCCTCGGGCTGACCTCCGGCATGCCGATCGGCACCATCATCAAGGCGTTCCAGGATGGCTTTGGCGGCGTGCTCGGTTTTGTCGGGATCATCCTTGCGCTGGGGACCATGCTTGGCAAAATGATGGCCGAGTCGGGCGGGGCGGACCAGATCGCCCAGACGTTGATCCGCGCTTTCGGCAAGGACAAGGTGCAGTGGGCGATGATGTTCGCGGCCTTCCTGGTGGGCATCCCGCTGTTCTTCGAAATCGGCTTCGTGCTGCTGATTCCACTGGTGTTCATCGTTGCCCGCCGCACGGGCGTGTCGATCATCAAGATCGGTATCCCGCTGCTGGCCGGCCTCTCCGCGGTGCACGGCCTGGTGCCACCGCACCCGGGTCCGTTGCTGGCCATCGGCGTGTTCGGTGCCGACATCGGTAAAACCATTCTGTATGGCCTGATCGTTGCGTTGCCGACGGCCATCATTGCCGGCCCGATCTTCGGTACCTTCATCGCCAAGCACATCCCCGGTCATCCGAACCAGGAGCTGGTGGACCAACTGGCCCGCGAATCGGACTCGGCCGAACTGCCGAGCTTCGGTATCACCCTGGTCACCGTGCTGCTGCCGGTGTTCCTGATGCTGCTGAAAACCTTTGCCGATGTGGTGCTGCCGGAAGGCAACTTCTTCCGCACCTTCATGGACCTGATCGGTCACCCGATCTCGGCGCTGTTGCTGTCGCTGCTGCTGTCGCTGTACACCTTCGGCTACAAGCAGGGCATTGGTTCCAACCAGATGCTCAAATGGCTGGACGCGAGCCTCGCGCCAACCGCCGCGATCATCCTGATCATCGGTGCAGGTGGCGGCTTCAAGCAGATGCTGGTGACCAGTGGCGTGGGTAATGTCATCGGCAACATGGCGGTGGCTGCGCAAATCTCGCCAATCCTCCTGGCATGGCTGGTGGCGGCGGTGATCCGCATCGCGACCGGTTCGGCGACCGTGGCGACCATTACCGGCGCGGGCATCGTGGTGCCGGTGGTGGGGATGATTCCAGGGGTTAACCGTGAACTGCTGGTACTGGCCACCGGTGCCGGTTCGTTGATCCTGTCTCACGTTAACGACGCCGGGTTCTGGCTGGTGAAGCAGTACTTCAACATGACCGTGGCAGAGACATTCAAGACCTGGACCGCGATGGAGACCATTCTGTCGGTGGTGGGCCTGGGCTTCATCCTGTTGCTGTCGTTGTTCGTCTAAGCGATTCGCCAGACACAAAAAAACCGCAGCGATGCGGTTTTTTTGTGGGTGATGATCTCAGGAGCGGACTTTGTGTCAGGCGTTGGTTTTGGTGACTAAACCATCCGCCCGGAACATCCCGCGAATCCCGCGTACGGCCTGGCGAATCCGGTCCTGGTTTTCGATCAGCGCGAAGCGCACGTGATCATCCCCATACTCACCAAAGCCGACACCCGGCGAGACGCAGACCTTGGCCTCGGCCAGCAGTTTCTTGGCGAACTCCAGCGAGCCCAGGTGCGCGTAGGCGTCAGGAATCTTGGCCCAGACGTACATCGACGCTTTCGGATTTTCCACCATCCAGCCCAGTTCATGCAGGCCTTTGACCAGCACGTTACGGCGCTGCCGATACTGCTCGGCGATGTCTTTCACGCATTGCTGATCGCCTTCCAGCGCCGCAATGGCCGCCACCTGCAGCGGGGTGAAGGTGCCGTAGTCGTGGTAGCTCTTGATCCGCGCCAGGGCATTGACCAGTTCCGGATTGCCGACCATGAAGCCAATGCGCCAGCCCGCCATGTTGTAGCTCTTGGACAGGGTGAAGAATTCGACGGCGATGTCCTTGGCGCCGGGCACCTGCATGATCGACGGGGCTTTCCAACCGTCGTAGACGATGTCGGCATAGGCCAGGTCATGCACCACCAGCACATCGTACTGCTTGGCGAGGGCGATCACCCGTTCGAAGAAATCCAGTTCCACGCACTGGGCGGTGGGGTTGGACGGGAAGCCGAGGATCATCATCTTCGGTTTCGGGATCGAACCGCGAATGGCCCGTTCCAGTTCAGCGAAGAAATCGACGCCCGGCACCAGTGGCACCGAACGCACCTGGGCGCCGGCAATCACGGCACCGTAGATATGGATCGGATAGCTCGGGTTGGGCACCAGCACGGTGTCGCCCTGGTCGAGGGTAGCCAGCATCAGGTGTGCCAGGCCTTCCTTGGAACCGATGGTGACAATGGCTTCGCTTTCCGGGTCGATGTCGACCTCGTAGCGCTCCTTGTACCAGTTGGAAATTGCCCGGCGCAGGCGCGGAATACCCTTGGACGTGGAGTAGCCATGGGTGTCTTCGCGCTGGGCGACGGTAACCAGTTTCTCGACGATGTGCGGCGGCGTGGCGCCGTCTGGGTTACCCATGCTCAAGTCGATGATGTCTTCGCCACGACGACGGGCGGCCATCTTCAGCTCGGCAGTGATGTTGAAAACGTAGGGGGGGAGTCGATCGATGCGCGCAAAGCGGCGCGGCGAACCTTGTTCGGCCATTGTTGCCTCGGATAACGTAAGCGCCCGGAACCGTCCGAGCGACGCAGGTCACTGCGGTGACCTGTGGCGGAATGTACGATCTGCTGTGGCAGACTGTCCAGCCTCAACGTAAACAAATTTTTCCGAAGGAAAGGATTGGATGGAACTTACCAGTGGCTTCTTGTTGAGCCTTTCACTGTGCCTGGACATCGGCGTCGCCAACATCGCGATGATCACCCTGGCGATGCAGCGCGGCTATTTTCAAGGCTTCGCCCTGGGCCTGGGCACTTGCGTCGGCGACCTGATCTACGCCGTGCTGGCGCTGGCCGGCATGACGGTTCTGCTGCAGTACGAAACCGTGCGCTGGGTGCTGTGGATCGGCGGTTCGGCGCTGCTGGTGTACTTCGCGGCGAAGATGATTTACTCGGCGATCCACCATGAGGCGCTGTTGGCCGAAACCGCTGAGGTCGGCCACAACTCCCATCGCAAGGAATTTTTCCGTGGGATTTTTCTCGCCATGTCCTCGCCCAGTGCCATTCTCTGGTTCGCCGCAGTAGGCGGCACGTTGATCGCTCGTTCCGGTGGTGGCGGGGCGCTCAGCTCGGCATTGTTCCTCGGTGGATTTCTCTGCGCCGGGTTGCTGTGGTCCGCCGGCCTGTGTTTCGCGGCAAGCCACGGCGGCAAGTTGCTCGGCGACAAACTGCTGCGCTATTCCTACCTGGCATCAGCGGCGATCTTCTGCTATTTCGCGGTGTACGTGATTTTATCGGGCTACAACGAGTTTGTCGGTTCAGGTGCCGTCGAGCAGTTGCACGCCCTGTAAGTGGGCGATTCGGGTTTGGCTTCTATACTCCCAGCCGAACCCACTTTTACCTTCCAGGAGTCGAGTCATGGATGAACAAACAAGCGTTGAAGTGATGGAATACCGCTTCGAACATGGACACTTCCTGCTGATTGCAGGGCTTGGCGGACAATTTACCCAGCAAACGGTAAAGGGCATTCCCGATCTCTGGGAAAAATTCAATCCCCACATCGGCAAGATTCCGGGGCAAAAAGGCGAAGTGACCTACGGCGTCTGCTGCAATTTCGACGGCAAGGGTGGCTTCGATTACATCGCCGGCGTCGAGATCACCAAGCTCGACGATCTGCCGGACACCTACCGCTGGGTAGAGATTCAGCCTCAGCAATATGTGGTATTCGAACACAAAGGCCCCCTGGAGACCTTGCCGCAGACTTTCCAGTACATCCATGGCACGTGGCTGCCGCAGTCCGGGCGCGAGCTGTTGAACGCCCCGGAATTCGAACGCTACAGCGAAGACTTCAACCCCAGGCTCAATACCGGCAAACTGGAACTCTGGCTGCCGCTCAAGGGCTGACCAGTGCAGCGGGAGACGGATCAGCCGATTCGTCTCTCGATGTCGCGCCGAGGCTGATTTATCATCCCTGGCCTTTCCCTCGCCGATTCCGAGCTGCCATGAACACCGTCATCCGCCACGTCACGCCTGCTGATCTGGACCGCTGCTACGCCATCGAAACCGTTGCCTATGAAGGCGATGAAGCCGCGACCCGCGAGAAAATCGCCACCCGCATCGCCACCTGGCCCGAGGGTTTCATCGTCGCTGAAGTGGACGGCGTGGTCGCCGGGTTCATCAATTCCGGCGCGGCGTTCCAGGTGGAAATGTCCGACGAGGCGTTCAAGGAACTGATCGGCCACGACCCGGCCGGCCCGCACGTGGTGATCATGTCGGTGGTCGTGCACCCGGACTATCAGGGGCAGGGCCTGGCGAAACGCTTGATGGGCGAGTTCATCGAACGCATGCGCGCGATGGGCAAGGTCAGCATCAACCTGATGTGCAAGGAACGGCATATTCCGTTGTATGCAGGCTTTGGTTTTGCCTACATCAAGCCATCGGCGTCCGACCATGGCGGGATGGCTTGGCATGAGATGATGCTCAATCTCTGATCTCGACGCAGATCCCCTGTGGGAGCGAGCAAGCTCGCTCCCACAGGGGGTTGGGGGGTTACATCAGAATCTTAGGCCCATCCGCCGCTCATAGCCGATCCGCCCCTTGTACGCCTCGCCGCTGTCGACAAATCCATACCTGGCATACAGCGCAATCGCCGATTCATTGTCCGCATCCACCGACAATTCCAGCCCCCTGATTTCGGGCCACGCCAGGCGCGCCACCTCGGGTAGGGCTTGCAGGCAAGCCTTGCCGTAGCCTTTGCCCTGAGCGCGCTGATCGACTTGCAACGCGTGCAGCGTGGCGCTGTGTTCGTCGGCCCAGGCGGGCAATACCGGTGGACGTTTGAGCAGCAGAAAGGCCACGGGCACCGCATCCGCCAGCAGGGCAAAGCCTTTGACGCCGGGGCCGGGCCTGGACAGCAGGGTGTGCAACGCACCATGAATATCGCCGCAAAACCTGATCTGTTGCGGATGCACTTCGATGGTCTCTACCTGCTGGCGCTGCAGCGCGTTCAGACTTTCGTAAGGCACGAGTCGGGCTGTCACTGGAGTGTCCTTTTTCCAACAGAAATGAGTTTCGGATTCTAGCGAGTTTGCGTACATGGATTATTTTTATTTCGACTGTCGATTGGGTGGATCACCGGACGACTAAGGGTGTCTTCCAATAAAAACCACGGAGAACCATCATGAGCGATACCCAAGAAATCCAGACCCTGATCGCCACCTATCGTGAGGCGGTCATCTCGAAGAACGTCGATAAAATCATGGCCCTGTACGCCGACGACATCGTCTCCTACGACGCCGTCAAGGCCCTGCAATTTCGCGGCAAGGCCGCCTACCGCGCACATTGGCTGGAGTGCATGGAAATGTGCCAGGGCCCGCACACGTTCGACTTCGACCACATGAACATCGTGGCCGATGAGCACATCGCCTTCGCCCATTGGCTGGCCCATTGCGGCGGCACCAACGAGCAGGGCGAAACCCAGGCCTGCTGGATGCGCGTGACCGCCTGCTATCGGCGCGAGGGCGGGCAATGGCTCATCGTTCACGAACACTGGTCGGCGCCGTTCGACATGATGAGCGGCACGACCTTGTTCAACCTGGAGCCCTGATCGTCGGTTCGCGGCGCTAAACCGCCCATCTGCAGCCATAGTTGTTCCGTTCAATCAGGAGAGTGCGATGAAGTATTTATGCCTGGTCTACAGCGAAGAGCACTTGCTGCATTCGCTGCCCGAGAGCCCCAAGGACGAGGAGTGCATGGCCTATGCCGAGGCGATCCAGGGCAGCGGCCGGATGGTCGCCGCCGAGGCGCTGGAATCGGTGCAGACCGCCACCACGGTGCGCATGCGCAATGGCAAGATGTCGATCACCGACGGTCCGTTCGCCGAAACCAAGGAGCAGTTGGCCGGCTTTTACCTGATCGATGCCAAGGACCTCAATGAAGCCCTTCAGGTCGCCGGGAATATTCCGGCCGCGCGGGTCGGCAGTGTCGAAGTGCGCCCCGTTCGGCAGTTGAATCCTTAAGATGCCGGAGCTGACGGTACAGGCCAGGGTCGAGCAGGTTTATCGCCAGGAGTCGCGACGCATTCTTGCGACCCTGATTCGCCTGCTCGGCGATTTCGACCTGGCCGAAGAAGCGTTGCACGAAGCGTTTTTCGTGGCGGTCGAACGCTGGCAGCAAGACGGCGTGCCAGACAATCCGCGCACCTGGCTGGTCTCCACCGGGCGGTTCAAGGCCATCGATGTGCTACGCCGGCGCGCACGTTTTGCCGCGTCCCGACCGCTGCTGGTCGCGCAACTGGAGGCATTGGAGCAGGCCGACTGGAGTGACGAAGACGTGGAAGACGATCGCCTGCGCCTGATCTTCACCTGTTGTCACCCGGCTCTGGCGCCTGACGCACAGGTGCCGTTGACGCTGCGCGAAGTCTGCGACCTGACCACGGAGGAAATCGCCCGGGCTTTTCTCTCGGCGCCGGCCACCATCGCCCAGCGCATCGTGCGCGCCAAGGCGAAAATTCGTGACGCGAAAATCCCCTATCAGGTGCCGTCCCTTGCAGAACTGCCCGAGCGCCTCGACAGCGTGCTGCGGGTGATTTACCTGGTGTTCAACGAAGGTTATTCGGCGTCCGTCGGCGCGCAAGTGACCCGCGAAGACTTGACCCGTGAAGCGATCCGCCTGGGGCGTTTGTTGATGGAGTTGTTGCCGGAGCCGGAGGTCATGGGCTTGCTGGCCCTGATGTTGTTGCACGAGTCCCGGCGCCTGGCCAGGACCTGCGTGGACGGCAACCTGATTTTGCTGGATGACCAGGACCGCACGCTGTGGGACGCGCAGATGATCGCCGAAGGCTGTGCACTGGTGGAGCGGGCATTGGGTAGCCGACGATTTGGTCCATATTGTCTGCAGGCGGCGATTGCGGCGGTGCACGCTGAAGCGCCGTCGATCGAGGAAACTGACTGGGTGCAGATCGTCGGGCTGTACGACGTATTGCTTCGGGCCTGGCCTTCGCCGGTGATCGAATTGAACCGGGCGGCGGCGATCTCCAGGCGCGATGGCCCGATGGCTGGGCTGACGCTGGTCGAGGCGATTCTGGCGCGTGGTGATCTGCTTGATTACCACCTGGCGCATTCGGCCCGGGCGGAGTTCTGTCGCCAGTTGGGAAGGGTGGAGCAGGCGCGGGCGGCCTACGAGCGGGCGCTGGAGTTGACGCAGCAAGCGCCGGAGCGGCGGTTTATTGAAGCTCGGCTCAAGGCATTGCAGTGAGGTGTGCTCGCTGGCCTCTTCGCGGGCAAGCCCGCTCCCACAGGGTTATGAGTCGACCATAAATGTTGTGTACAGCACTGATCACTGTGGGAGCGAGCTTGCTCGCGATGACGGCAGTAGCCACACCGCTATTCCAGCATCTTGCTCAGCAACCAGCTGCCCGCCGGCCCAGGCGGATGCAAGCGCGACCACAAGGCATCCACCGACACCGTTTTCGGCCAGCCTCGCACCTGCAGTTCCTGCAATGTCCCCGCGCCGAAACGCGCTACCAGCCAGCGTGGCAGCGGCGCCCAACCGAACCCGCCCTGGGCCATTTCCAGCAGCATCAGGTAACTCGGTGCCGACCAGACCCGCCCCTTGGCGCGGCTTTCATAAGGATTGACGATGGTCGCCAGGCGCAGTTCGCGATGCTGTCGCAGCGTGTCCTGGTCGATATTTTTCTGGTTGGCCAGCGGATGCTCGCGGGACACGAACAGAGCAAATTCCGTACGTTCCTCCACGGTCGAGCTGACCAGGTCAGGCGGGTAGCTGTCCTGTGTTTCGGCGAAGGCGACGTGGGCCCGACCGCGTTGCACCAGGGCCACCAGGTCATCGCATTCGGCGATTAGGCATTCGAGTTCCAGGTCTGGATAGCGCGGTTCGAATGCGCTGAGCGCAGCTTCGAAGCGGTCGGACTGGTAAGTGTCGGAAATCGCTACCGTCAGCTTCGGCTCGACGCCCTGGGACAGTTGGCTGGCGGTCATTTCCAGGCGGCTGGTGGCGGCCAGGATCTCTTCGGCCCGTTGCAGCATGACGTGCCCGGCGGGGGTCAGGCTGGGCTTGCGGCTGCTGCGGTCGAACAGCGTCAGGTTCAGATCGATTTCCAGGCTGGCCACCGCGGCGCTGATGGTCGACTGACTGCGGCCCAGCTTGCGCGCCGCCGCGGAAAACGAGCCTTGGGTCGCTGCCTGGACGAACGCCTGCAACACTTCCTGGGACGCCATGAACTATCGCCTTGATCGATGGTTATTGGTTATGAAGTATCGGTCTGAAGCTGGATGATGGCAACCATCGTCACTCAAGGAGTCAGGCCATGAGCGCCAATAAATCCATTACCGAACGTATTTTCCAGGCCATCGGTTTCGAACTGCTGGCCATCCTGATTTGTACGCCGTTGCTGGCGTGGATCATGGACAAACCGATGCTGGACATGGGCGCTGTCACGGTGGTCATTGCCGTATTGGCCCTGGCCTGGAACGTGGTCTTCAACGGCCTGTTCGACCGCGTGCTCAAGCGTTTGGCCATTGCGCACAACGCCTGGGTCCGCGTGGTGCACGCGCTGTTGTTCGAAGGCGGGTTGGTGGCGCTTGGCGTACCGTTGATTGCGTGGTGGCTGCAGGTCAGCCTGTGGCAAGCGTTCCTGCTGGATATTGGCGTGCTGCTGTTTTTCCTGCCGTACACCTATGTTTACCACTGGGTGTATGACGTGGTGCGCGAACGGTTGGTCATTCGCGCCACGTCCAGCGCGTAACCCGTAACCCGTAGGAGCCTGGCTTGCCGGCGAACCAGACGCTGCGGAGTACCTGCCGCACCGCGTTACCGTTCTTCGCGGGCAAGCCTCGCTCCTACAAGATTGAGATTTCAAAACAGTTGGGTGAACAGCCAATACAGACTGCCCGACAACAGGATCGCTGACGGCAAGGTCAGCACCCAGGCCATCTGCAGGTTGCCGATACTCAGCACTGCAAAGAACACCACGAGGGTGAGCACGCCGGGTTTGTTGTCCAATTGCGGTTTGGCGCTGCAGGCGGGCGCCGGGGCGGCGGTAAAGGAGGGGTGGCCATCCGGACATTCCTGAGGAGGGAAGGAGTGTCGCCCATGATCATTGCAAAATGTAACAGGGAGACTGCCCTGGATCAGGGGTTGGTTTTTTCCCGGCCGTTCGCACGCGGCATGGGCCAGGTTCAGGTGCAGCCAGAGAAATTGCTCGGTGTCCTGCGGGTGTTGCAGGTACTGCAAGGCCCTGGCCGAATCGATCTCCCGCCCGCGCTCGCCGGGGCGGAAACTGAAGCCGTAAAGCAGGCCGAACAGATCCGGATCGCGATGGCTGTGATCGATGCTGTGGTTCATGAGGGCTCGCATGGGAGGCGCCTGTCGCGTGTTTTACAGGTTCACGTGCGCCGCATCATTGCAAGTCTGGGTGACGGATTTGTGACTGCGGCCTGATCGGTCGCTCAGACGCAAAAAAGCCGCACGAGGGGGAAATCGTGCGGCTTTTTGCGGTGTTCATCAGTCGTCTTTTTTGTTTTTCAGGACTTCGCCGGTGGCGGCATTCAGGTCCACGTCCCATTCAACTTTGCTGGCATCGAGCAACTCGACTTCGTACTCGTAGATGTTGGCGTGGTTGTCCAGGTCGCTGTCGGTAATCGTGGCACCCGGGTGCAGCTTCATTACGATCTGGTTCAACTCTTCCAGCGGTTTGATCTTGCCATCCTTGACCAACTGAGGGATCTGGTCGACGGGCACGTCTTTGGCCTGGGCCAGGCCGGCGGTGAAGGTCAGGGCGGCAGCGGTGAACAGGGCAGTCAGGGTTTTCATGAGGTTCTTTCCTTGGGGGAGCCGTTTAAGTGGGATCAGATTAATTGTGGCAACTTAATTCACGCTTAAATTCCCTTGAACCGAATGATCAGTACCCGTTATTGCGCAGTACCTGCGCCACACTTGTCGCCGGGCGTTTGTAGAACTTGAGCAGTTCGCTGGCGCGGTTGGTGAAAATACCATCGACCCCGGCATCCATGACCTTCTGGAAGTCCACCGCCTCATCGATGGTATAGACGTGCACCAGCAGGCCCTGATCGTGGGTGTACTGGTTCATCCACGGTTGCACCAGATCGGCGTAGCTCTGATCGCCACCGTGGGTCAGTGCCGCAGACGGGCCGGTGCCGATCGCGCCCTGGGCCTTGGCGTAGTCGACCCAGCGCTGGAACTCGGCCTGGTCTTTCGGTTGCTGTTTGGCGTAGTAGGTGGCTTTGTCCTTGTCGCCGGATTCGGCAAAGGTCACTGTGGATTTTGGTTCGATGTTGCCTTCGCCGACCCACAGCAGCAGGATCTTCGGCACCTGCGGCATTTCCTTTTGCAACAGTTCGAGGCTGCTCTTCTCGAAGGTTTGCAGGACCACCTTGCCTTTGCCCTGGCCAACGCCCAGTGCGCTTTTGGCCAGCTTCGACCCTGCGGGGCTCAGCCAGCCGCGATCCTGGAGTTTTTCCTTGAGGTCGCGTTCGATGCCGGGGAACTGCTTTGGCTCCTTGGTCTCGATGTACAGGCCAGGCTTGTGCAGCGGATTGCCCTGGGCGATGTCGATGATTTCGTCGAGGGTGAGGATTTTCAGGCCGGCATACGCAGGCTGCGCGCGATCCGGGTAGGCCGCGTTGAACCAGCTGCCGGCATCCAGGGTTTTCAGCTCGGCCATGGTGAAGGCGTTGGCCGGGCTGTCCTTGCGCTCGGGGTACTTGCTGGCGACGTCGGTGGTGCGTTGCAGGTTATTGTCATGCAGGGCGAACAGCACGCCGTCCTTGCTGCGCTGCAGGTCCAGCTCCAGGTAATCGGCGCCCAGGTCACGGGCCAGTCGGTAGGCGGCAGCGGTGGACTCCGGTGCATCGAACGACGCGCCACGGTGGGCGATCACCGCCGGGTGAGGAATACCCACGCGGGTGGCCAGTGCGGCAGGGCCGGATTCGCTGGCGGCCTGGGCCTGGCCCAGGACAAGCAGCAAACTCAGGAGCAGGGCGCTTTGGGTGAAGGTGGCCGGCATGGTCGAGATCCTTTCGCGATGGGTTTTAAAGAGGTCTCTTTTAACAACTGAGCGTTGCCAGCGCTATCGCGAGACCGACATTAACGTGTTGAAAGCTGATGCTGGTCAGCGCTTTTGTGCGCTTGTCTGCATTATTCTTGGCCCAGGCAACTTCCCCGGCAGAGGGAAAACCATTCGCTGGCCACGCGTGTAAACCATCGATCACTTCTTGTGAGGTTTCCGTGCGCATCACTTCCCAGCTCATCTGCCAGGCCGCCGACCAGCTCCAGGGCTTCGTCGGTCTCAATCGCAAGACCGGCCACTACATCGTCCGCTTCAGCGAAGACGCGTTCGGCATGGATGTAGCTGACGACGGCATCATCCCCTCCAGCGAATTCGTCTGGGCTGCCGGCCCTGAGCAAACCATGACCCTCAAACGCGAGTTGATCCAGCTGTTACTGGATCAGAACATCGACGACCGAATCAACATTACTGAACCGCTGCGGGTATACATGAACAGACGGGAAGTGCCGGAGATTTCGGCGGTGAGGAGTTTGGTGCGGGGTTAGTGGGCTTTCTCGCTTTGGCTTTTGTTCTGACTTTTGATTTTCTTGCCCCATCGAGGCCGAGCGCGGCGGGCCCTGTAGGAGCGAGCTCGCGAAACACCTGAGAGCACCGCGGGGGGCCAGGCTCCCCCCGTCATCGTTGACCTCCATCGCGAGCAAGGTCGCTCCTACAGGTTTTGGGTGAACCCGTACGCCCGGTCAACCCGACATACCCGGGTATGACACTGCGCATACCAGGTCGAACGCCCACGCTCCCGAATCTCCCGATGTTCGGGATGCTGCTTCCACGCCAGGATCGCCTCTTCACTGATCCAGTACGACACCGTAATCCCCAGCCCGTCATTGCCCCGCGCCGACTCCACTCCGAGGAACCCAGGCTGCTCACGCGCCAGCTCCACCATCCGATCGGCAGCAGCGGCATACCCTTGGTCACCCCCGGTGCGCAGCGAAGTGAAGATCACCGCGTAATACGGTGCCGACGGCGTATCGGCGATCATGACGGCTGCTCCGCGCAGGCCTGGACCAGAGCGCGCACCAGCGGCGGCAGGGTGCCCTTGAGTGCAGCGCGCTCCGGTTGGAACAGCGTGGCGACATAGAACGGATGATCGCTGAGCTCGACCGCTCGCAAACTGTACCCGGCATCATGGCCGACAGCGTGAAGTGCGTGCTTGAGCAGTTCCCGTTCGAATTCCGGGTTCACGCCGTAGCGGCAGCGATAGCCCTCATGAATTTCCGAGGTTTCATAGGCCTTGGCGATCATCGAGTCTTCCAGCAAATGAATGGTGTCCACCGTCTCCACCAGTGAACATGCCAGAGGCGTAAGCAATGCCCGCGTTGCATCGGGTGCCGTCTCGCCATGCTCGGCATCCGACCAACCGAGCACGTTGCGCGCATATTCCAGCACGGCGTGTTGAAAGCCACCGCAGGTGCCGAGGAAAGGTCGCCGCTGTTCACGGGCAAAGCGGATCGCCCGCAACGCACCGTCCATGCTGCGATAAGGGCTGGCGGGCACACACCAGAAACCGTCGAACCCGCTGAGCGGCGTGTCGGCATGCAAGCTATCGGTGGCCAGCCACTGTCCTTGCACGTTTCGGCCACTGTGTTCGGCGGCCATGCCGAGCGCCACTGGGATGGCTTGGTGGGCGGTGACTTGCGTGTCGTGATCGCCGATCAGGGCGATGCGAATGACGCGGTTTTCCATGGGTGACCTCGGCGCTTGTCGATTCCTGGTAGCCACTATAGATTGGCGCTCACGCAATCAATATTGGCGTTTTCCCAAGTGATCAATGCAGCAACGCACTATCGACTGGACTACCCGGACTTGACCCTGGTTCTTGCAGTGGTGCGCGGTGGCTCTCTCGCCCGGGCCGCGCAGCTGATGAAGGTGGATGTCTCGACGGCATTTCGTGCCGTGCGTCGACTGGAGGCCGCACTGGGGCAACCGTTGTTCGAAAAAAACCGCGCTGGCTACCTGCCCACCACCCTGGCGCAGGCCCTGGCGAAACAGGCCGAGCGTGCCGAACAGGCATTGGAGGCGGCGAGGGTCGGCGTGGAGCAGGGCGGTGAAGTGGTCAGCGGCACCGTACGCCTGACCTGCACCGATTCGGTCCTGCAAGGTTTGCTGTTGCCGGCACTGGCCCGGTTCATGCCGAACTATCCGGCGTTGACCCTTGAGCTCAGCACGTCCAACGACTTTGCCAACCTCAGCCGCCGCGATGCCGACATCGCCCTGCGCCTGACCCGTGCACCACCGGAGCATCTGGTGGGGCGACGTCTGGCGGGGATTTCCTACCGAGTGTGTGCCAGTGCCGGTTATCTGCAATCGGTCGATGCGACCGATCTGGCGTCACTGACCTGGATCGCCCCCGACGACTTTTTGCCTGATCATCCGACAGTGGCCTGGCGCCGCCAGGCATTGCCGGGGGTGATGCCGGGTTATCGCTGCAACAGCATGCTGTCGGTCACCGAGCTGGTGCGGGCGGGGTTGGGCGTGGCCGCGTTGCCGGACTTCCTGATCGGTGACCGATTGCAGCCGCTGGGCGAGCCGTTGCATGGCTACGACACCGCGCTGTGGTTGCTGACCCGCCCGGATTGTCGCGCCTTGCGCTCGGTGGTGACGCTGTTTGACGAGTTGGGGCGGGCGCTGAAGTTGCCGTGAGGCCGATCAGGCCTTTGGCTGGTCCTTGCGCACGAAGTGCTGATGCATTTCCGTGGTCAGGTTTTCGATGCGCTCGGTGAGGGCCTTGGTCATTTCCGTGAGGCGGGTGTTTTGCTCCAGCAGCTCCAGCAGTTGCGCGGTATTTTTTGCCGCTTCTGCCTGCCGTTCACTGTTGGCGATCGCCAGCGCTTCGCGATGTTGCGCATCGGCATCGGACTGGGCTTTGTCCCGCGCGGCCTGACGGGTCTGGGCCAACAGGATCAAGGGTGCGGCATAGGCCGATTGCAAGCTGAAAGCCAGATTGAGCAGGATGAACGGGTAGACATCGAAGTGGGTGAAACCGGAGACGTTGAGGCACACCCAGATCACCACGATCAGCGTTTGCGCACCCAGAAAAGTCGGTGTGCCGAAGAACCGCGCAAAGGCCTCGGCACGCAGCGCAAACTTGTCATTGCCAAAGGTTGGCGCCAGATGGGCATGAGCGCGATGGAACCGCAGGTGATCGACGGGGGCGGGGGCTTCGTTGCTCGAGGGGGTCATGATGCTCTCTGCAGGGCGCTGGGACTGAGATTCACTATAGCCTCAGCGCGAGTTTCATTCTGAAACACATTGCCCCGTTCGACGCCGCCGTCGAGATTGTCAATTATTGCAATTGATAGCAGGCCAGAAACATGTCTAGCGCCGACTCCACCACGGTGCCCTGCATTTCGGCCGACAAAGCCGGCAACCCCATGGAAATCTGCGGCCAGAATGCAAAGGACTTGAGCATGCCATGGAGCTGTTGCGCAGCAAATTCCGGAGCGACCGCTTTCAAGCGTCCATCGGCCTGAGCCGCACGAATCCATACGGTCAGGTTTTCTTCGCGCTCACCCATTCGGGCCACCATGCTTTGAGCTCGCTCGGGAGAATGGATAGTGGCGGCTATGGCCACCCGCGCCAGATCGAGCAGATTCTCATCGCTCAACATCTGCAGCTTGGCTGTCAGCAGGTGACGCATCTGGTCACGCAAGGGCAGGTCAGGGCGATAGGGCGCTTGCTGTTCCGCCGTGACCCGGACCCACAACTGATTGAGGATTTCGGCGAACAATTCTTCCTTGCTGGGGAAGTGGTTGTACACCGTGCGCTTGGACACACCGGCGGTGGCGGCAATCTTGTCCATGCTGGTGATGTCGAATCCATTGGCTCGGAATTCGACGATCGCCGCCTGAATGATGGCTTCGCGTTTACGGTCGGTGAGGCGCTGTGGAGCTGTCATAAATACGCTTCGGCAGGGAAAAAGGAAAATTACACTCAGCAGTTTACTTGTGAACGGCTTTGATGCAACCTTGAAACTACACTGTGCAGTGTAATGTTTTGTTAATCCTGCCCGGTAAGAATAGAGCGTTCGGCTGATGCGTGCGTGCCTTGGCCATTTATCGTCCCAAAACGGAAACCCGTGAAGCGTGCGTTTTTTCTGGAGTCATTTCCCCATGGCCAAATCAACTCCCCCGACGAACAGGGCCTCCAGGCCTGAAGCTTCCCGACAGGTTCAAGGACAGTTTCAAAACCATCGGCCGATACAGCGTTTGAGCCTTGGCAAAACCCTGCGCATCCTCTGGAACGCGATGTTTCACAAACCGCACAACACCCGCCCGGCGGCGCCTGTGCCGGTGCAAGCGCTGACGCAAGCGGCGTTGATGGCAGCGCCCAACCACAGCATCTATCGCCTGGGCCATTCCACACTACTGCTCAAACTGCGGGACAGATTCTGGATCACCGACCCGGTGTTCGCCGAGCGCGCTTCGCCCGTGCAATGGGCCGGCCCCAAGCGTTTTCACCAACCACCGATCAGCCTCGACCAATTACCGCCGATTGAAGCGGTGATCCTGTCTCACGATCACTACGACCACCTGGACTATCAGGCGGTGCTCAAACTTGCCGACAAGGCCAGGTACTTCCTCACCCCGCTGGGCGTGGGCGACACCCTGATCAAGTGGGGTATCGACGCCAGCAAAATCCGCCAGCTGGACTGGTGGCAGGGCACCGAGGTCGAGGGCATCGAGTTCGTCGCCACCCCCTCGCAGCACTTTTCCGGTCGCGGCCTGTTCGACGGCAACAGCACGCTCTGGGCCTCGTGGGTGATGATCGATGGCGATACGCGGATCTTCTTCAGTGGCGACAGCGGCTACTTCGACGGCTTCAAACGCATCGGCGAACAATACGGCCCTTTCGACCTGACCCTCATGGAAACCGGCGCCTACAACGTCGACTGGCCCCATGTGCACATGCAGCCTGAGCAAACCCTGCAAGCTCACCTCGACCTCAAGGGGCGCTGGCTGCTACCGATTCACAACGGCACCTTCGATTTGTCGACGCATGCCTGGTACGAACCCTTCGACCGCATCCTGGCCCTGGCTTGGGAGCGCAATGTCTCGATCACCACGCCACGGATGGGCGAGGCATTCAACGTAATCGCTGCGCAGCGTGGCACTGCGTGGTGGTATGAAGTCGAAGAGCAGGTCTACGAGAATCAACAAAGCCTCGGGTAAAGCGACTACAGCACGAGGGGAGTTTTCCTATGTGATCCGGGGGCAAGGGATGACGGACTTGTCCGGCCGAATCTGTAGGCTGGGTAGCGAGTGAACTCATTCACTCGCTACCATAAGGATGTCATTCACATGGATGTAAAGATGAAAGGCTGCATGACGCGGCTGGCCCAGATTGTTCTGCTTTCGATCGCAAGCTACGCCAATGCGCAACCCTTGGAATACTTGAGTGTCGATGAAATCACCAAGCAAATGCAGCGCGGCGAACTGAGTGCCGAAGCGCTGGTGCAACACCTGCAACAACGCATTGAAAGTCTCGATAAAAACGGACCAACGATCAATGCGATCATTGAACTGAACCCCGATGCACTGGAGATTGCCAGGTCGCTGGATCGGGAGCGCGAAGGCGGGCATGTTCGCGGCCCCCTGCACGGTATTGCCGTGTTGTTGAAAGACAACATCGATACCTCTGACCAGATGCAGACCAGCGCGGGATCATTGGCCATGATCGGGCAGCCCGCCGCCAGTGATGCCTTTATCGTGCAACGGCTAAGGGCGGCTGGCGCGATCATTCTGGGCAAGACCAACCTCAGCGAGTGGGCAAATTTCCGTGACTCCGCGCTTCCCGACGGCTGGAGTGGCCGAGGCGGGCAAACCAGGAATCCGCATCTGTTAAGCCAGACGCCCTGCGGTTCGAGTTCAGGTTCCGGCGCGGCAGTGGCCGCAGGTTTTGCACCCTTGAGCGTGGGGACGGAAACCGTCGGCTCAATTGCCTGTCCGGCATCGCTCAACGGCGTGGTGGGGCTCAAGCCCACAGTAGGTTTGCTGAGTCGCAGTGGCATTGTTCCGGTGACGCACAAACTCGACACCCCGGGGCCGATGGCTCGCACCGTTCGCGACGCGGCAATACTGCTCAATGCCATGACGGCTCATGACGCTGCCGATCCGGTCAGCAAACCGAGCGCGCTCGATGGCGTGGACTACACGGCCTTGTTGAATCCTGGTTCTTTGGTGGGGCGGCGCCTCGGTTATCCCCTCAAGTTCGATTTGAGTGGTGAGGCAGCGCAGAGCGATCCACAGTTTTCCCGCGCATTGGAAGTCATGCAGGCCGCCGGCGCAACGTTGATTCCCATCGAACTCAAGGACCCGCAGTCAGCCCAAGTGGACGAAGCCCTGTCGATGGGAATCAAGCGACACCTGCCTGAATACCTCGCGAAACGGACCGGCCTGGCCATCCAGAGCCTGGAAGAACTGGTGAGTTTCAACCAACAAACCCCAGGCGGCGAAGGCCATGGGCAAAGCGCCTTGATCGCGGCCAACAATGTGGCGTTTGACGAGCGCGCCTACGAGGAACTGTGGCAGACAATCCAGCGTGAAAACGCTGCTGTCATCGATGACGTCCTGGCGCGGCATCAACTGGATGCCGTGGTGCTGGATGTCGGCTCCCCGGGGTTGAACGTCGTTCCACTGGCTGGCTATCCCAGCCTCATGGTGCCCACTGGAGCGGACGAAGAAGGGTTGCCCACCTCTGCATTGTTCTTCGGTGCACGCTGGAGCGAAGCCAGTCTCCTGGCATTGGCTTATGGCTATGAACAAGCCTCCCATGCGCGGCCCACGCCAGCATTCAGGCCGTAGTTTCTCATCAGTGCAAGTCGGGGTCGTAGCTCAAGTAGTGAAGTTGCGACTTCACTCAACCATCGCAAAATCCGCCCGCCCCACCGGGTTCGGCGTAGCGCCTTGCACGTTCATCCCTCTACCCGGTGCAAACCCCGGGAAGAACACCAGCCCCTCCGATTCAAGCCGATACGCCAATGCCAGGCGAGTGACATCCAGCACCTCCTGCCGTGCCTCGAAACGCTCAATGGCCTGCACCGAAACCCCGGCTTCGCGGGATAACGCTTCCACGCTCCAGCCCAACATTGCTCGGGCCTGGGCGCAGTGGGCCGGGGTAAACTGGAAGAGGGCGATACGTTCCAGGGTGATTTTCATCGCTTGAGAGGCCATGGGGTTCTCCGGGCTCGAGAGTGTTGAATTCAAATGTACTGTGTTTTTGTACAGTTGTTTTCGGTCCGGATCAAACGCATTTTTCGATTTTTGCTATTTCCTACCCCTTGGCCAGACGGAAGGTCACTGCCTGCGTGCAGGGTATTACTCGTCCTCCAACCCCGGCGCCTCCCGCACGATAAAATGATCCAGATTCTCAATGTTGGCGCTGAACACCCCGAACGTCTGCTCGGGTTTTTTCTTGCTGGGCACCTGCTGCAACGTAGGCTGGACGCCATAAAAGAAGCAATACAATGGCCGCCCGCCCTCGATGGCGTGCTTGATCTCCTGCAGGAACGCCTTGCGTTTGCGATAGCTGTCGATCAGCTTCTTGCTCAGGTAAACGTTGACCGGGTACGGCTTCTTCTCGAACCAGACTTTCTTCTCGAAATCGATGCGAAAGCTCTGCGTGTAATCCTTGATCTGCTTGATCTTGCCCCAGTAAATCAGCCCCTGGTTGTCTTGCAGGTACTCGATCTTCTTGAAAAACGCGGCATAGGTAGCCGTGTGCTCGCCAATCTTCAGCGGCATGCGCTTGAGCAGCGCCTTGTCCTCGAAGTTCGACACGAAGCATTCCACCGGATGGGCGAAGACACGGGTCTTGTCCGGCGTCGACTCGCGGCTGGGCTGCTCGACGCTGCTGACCGTCGAAGCCGCTGCTGGCGTATCTCTTTGCAGATCGGCAGCCCCGGCCGGGTGTGACGGCTTGCGCCCATACTCACGCCGATTCAGCAGCAGTTCCGAGGGGAAATGTTCTTCGCGACTGTCGTCCGTTTCCTCGCCGTCCGCCTCCACAGCCGAATCAGGGGTCTTCAGGCTTAAATAAGGACAGCCCGCGACATGCCGCGTGCTGGGCAGATTCTTGAAGTGCGGCGTGCGCACGTAGTTCACGTTCTTGGCGTTGAACGTGCCCAACGCGTTCGTCCCATCGAACGCCAGGCGACAGGCATCGTTGGGGCACTGGAAATGTTCCTTCGCGGAATCGAACGCCATCGTCTCGTCGAAATTCAGGTCGCGCACGTCGTAGATTGACAGTTTTTCATCGAGGCCGAGGCAATAGGCGAGGTCGAATTTCATTGTGTTACCACTGTGCGCGATGTGAACCCAATTCAGACGCCGCAAGCGTCCACTGCAGCGGCGTCCCGGTGATCTTTAGCGGTACGTGCAAGCGATGCGCCGGGCCCCATGGGGTTTGCTCGACCAGCATCCCCTGATCGTGTTCATCTTCGGCCCGCAACGGCTGGTCGCTGCCGGGACCGTTGTCGATCAACAGCTTTGCCGTACGCGCCAACGACAACCGCGCCGAGCCACCTTGTCCGTTGTTCAAGCGTGCTGCCAACAACCTGATCGCACTGGCCGCCATCAAGTACCCGGTGGCGTGATCGAGCGCTTGCAGTGGCAAGGGCGTCGGTTTGTCCGCATGCATGAGGTGCATACCCGCGTCAGCGATGCCGCTGCTCATCTGCACCAGGCTGTCGAAGCCGCGACGGTTCTGCCACGGGCCACTCCAGCCGTAGGCGTTGAGGCAAACGTCGATCAGGCCAGGGATCCGTTGCTGGCGTTCGGCGGCACCATAGCCTAGGCGCTCCAGGGCATCGGCGCGGTAACCATGGAGCACGATGTCAGCGTCCTTGAGCAGGTTTTCGAATACCGCTCGATCGGTTTTATCGTGCAGGTCCAGGCGTGCACAACGCTTGCCCAGCGTCATCTCCGGCACCACGCCCGGCTCGTTCCAGGTGGGTGGGTCGATGCGCAGTACATCAGCGCCCAGGCCCGCGAGAAAGCGGCTGGCGACGGGACCGGCGAGCACGCGGGTCAAGTCCAGTACCTTGATCCCGGCCAGTGGTTGCGCCACCGAACCTTGCCAGGGCGTGCTGTGGCGGTTGTTGCCGGCGGTGAACTGAATCAGCGGTTCGGCGTTGACCGCAAGCCCTTGCGGATGGACCAGCCACTGTTCCCGGCTGCGCATTTCGGCGGCGCAGCCACCGGCATCGACCACGGCCTGCTCCAGATCGCCCTTGGCCCATTGCGCCACTTTGCTTGCCACCGCCTTACGGTCGACGCAAGCGCCCAGCACGGATTCAACGGCGGCGCGGTGATGGGGCGCATTGGTGTGCAGGCGGATCCAGCCATCCTTGGCAGCGTAGTCACCGGCGATCGGGTCCCACAGCGGCGGTACGCTCCAGCCTAGCGGGCGGATCGAACCGGAAAACCAGAAGGAGGCCAGGCGCCGGTCGACTTCGAGGCCGGGCAAACGCCCGGTTTGCTGGTGCAGCAATTGGCTGACAGCCTGGCCGGCGGCGGCGATGCTGGCGCACGCCAGGTCGGTGACGGCGAACACCGAGGGCAGGGCGCCGCTGGAGGTGAACGCGATTGGGGTGTGCGGCATGCCGAGTTCGGCTTGAATGGACGTGAGTAAATCAGTCATCGAAGGGCCCTCCGGAGCGAGAGCCCGAGCATAAATCAAAAACCGGTCACACCCGGAACTGATCCATCAGTTTCATCTGCTGGGTGGTCAGGGCATTGAGCTGGCTGCTGATCTGCGCTGATTCGGTGGCTTGTCCGGTGAGGGTTTCGGTGACGGTACGGATGGCCGAAACGTTGCGGTTGACCTCTTCGGCCACGGCGCTTTGCTGTTCGGCGGCGCTGGCGATCTGCAGGTTCATGTCGCTGATCACGGTGACCGCGTCGCTGATTTTGCCCAAGGCCTGGACCGCTTGCTGGATCTGCCCGGCGTTGCTGTGGGCCTGGGTCTGGCTCGAGTGCATGGTGGCGACCACGCCGCGGGTGCCGCTCTGGATGCGTTCGATCACTTGGCGAATTTCTTCCACCGAGTCCTGGGTGCGTTTGGCCAGGTTGCGCACTTCGTCGGCGACCACCGCAAAACCGCGACCGCTCTCGCCGGCACGGGCGGCCTCAATCGCCGCGTTGAGCGCCAGCAGGTTGGTCTGTTCGGCGATGCTGCGGATGACTTCCAATACCGAACCGATCTGCTCGCTGTTGACCGCCAATGCCTCGACTTCAGTCACGGCCTTGCTGACTTCGTCGGCCAGTTGATTGATGTCGCGGGTGCTGCGCTCGATGATCTGCATGCCATCGCGGGCCGACTGATCGGCACCCTTGGCCGCGCTGGCGGCGTTCGACGCGCTGTTGGCGACGTCATGGGCGGTGGCGCTCATTTCATTGGACGCGGTGGCGACCTGGTCGATTTCGCGAAATTGCACCTGCATGCCTTCGCTGGTCTGGCGGGCGATTTCCGAAGACTGGTCGGCGGTACCGCGCGCATCGGTAATGCTCTGCTTGATCTGCGCGATGGTCGGCTGCAGCTTGTCGAGGAAACCATTGAACCAGCTGACCAGTTCGCCCAGTTCATCGCGCTTGCCGTAGTGCAGGCGCTGGGTCAGGTCGCCGTCACCGCTGGCAATCGCCTTGAGCATCTGGGCCACGCTGTTGATCGGCCGAGTCACGCCAGACGCGGTCAGCCACATCAGCAGCAGGCCGATCATGCCGGCAATGATCGCCACGCCCACCGCTTTGATCGTGCCGCTTTGCTGGGCGTCATCGAGTACCGTTTGCAGCTTCACCGAGTCGGCCAGCAACACTTGCTTGGGCAGGTCGATCACCACGGCCCACGCCTTGGCGTCGGCAATCGGACTGACCGGGTACACCGCCCGAATCAGGTCGCCCTGTTGGAGAATCTTCGGCGCACCGCTGGCGAGCAATTGCAGGATGTCCTTGCCGTCCGCACCCAGGGTGTCACCGATGCTCTTGCCCACCTTCGTCGGGTCGACGCTGTACGCCGCCATCACACCGGTGCCGGAAACGATCAGCATGTGGCCGGCGTTGTTGAACAACTCACGCTGGGAGTCGACCGCCGCCGCTTGCAGCGCGTCGAGGGCGATGTCGATACCCACCACGCCGATGGACTTGCCATCCACCAGCAGCGGCACGGAAATGGTGGTCATCAACACTTCCTTGCCGCCGACAGTATCGGCGTATGGGTCGAGCAGGCAGGTGCGCTTGCTGTCCCGAGGGCAGGTGTACCAGACGTTGTAGGGCGTGCCGCTGAGGTTCAGGGTGGTTTTGGTCATGTCCTCTTCGACCATGATCGTGTTCAACGCTTCACCCCCGGCACGGCTCCAATAGGTCGCGAAGCGGCCGATTTCGTTGGATTGGCGGGCGGCGTCACTGACGAACTCGCTGTCCTTGCCATCCAGGCCGTTGGGTTCGAACGCCAGCCAGATGCCCAGCACTTTGCCGTTGCGTTCGAAGGCGGTTTTCAGGCTCTGGTTCAACTCTTCACGCAGGGCGCCGGGCTCAAGCGAGCGCTTGGCGGCCATGTTGCGCAGGTCCTTGATCTGGTCCGCCAGGGCGGTCACCACCGTCAGGGTTTCACCGAACGTCTTCTGCACCCGCACCCCTTGCTCGGCGGCTTTGGCCTGGAGCAGGTTCTGCACACTGTCGGTAAGCAGTTTGCTGCTGGAAGTGCTGACCAGTTCATCGTTCTGATTGGTCTGATAGAGGTTCATGCCCACTATCGAGGCGACCACGCCAAGCAGGCACAGACCGGACAACAGGACGATTTTCAGGCGGATGGACAGAGAGTCGAACATAGGGCGAACTCGCGAATGGATGAGGGGCGGCTGTGAGCCATTGCGGCTCGACACGCCAAATCCATTTAGCGCCATTCAATGCACATCGGCCTGGGGCACAGATTGCATGAGAAGGCTGCCGACGAACGGTCATGGTTGAACGTTTGCGCGGAAAAATGTGCTGAAAAGTGGCTAAAAAACGGGGAAAGTCGCGGGGGGTCGAAGGTTATCGGTCCAGTGATTCCGGTCGCGACCAGATCCACAGATTGCCCAGGCCCATGCCGACAATCGCCAGGTAGATCGGCCAGCCGTGGTCGAGCATCACCAGCATCAATGTGGCGCATAGCAGCATGCTGGCGGTGGCGCTGACCTTGGCCCGGCGCGCGATGATCTTGCCATTGCGCCAGTTACGGAGAATGGGGCCGAACAGCCGATGATTTTCCAGCCAGGCACTCAAGCGCGGCGAGCTTCGGGTGGCAGCCCAGGCGGCCAGCAGAATGAATTCGGTGGTCGGCAGGCCGGGTATGACGATGGCGACCAGGCCGATTGCGAGGCTGACATAGGCCAGCAGGCCGAAGAGGAGGCGGGCGAGTTTGGAGGAGGCAGGCATAAGCTCAAAGGAAAGCTGGCGATCTTGCGGCGTACTCGGCCCCTGCAGGAGCGAGCTTGCTCGCGAAAGCGGTGTGTCAGGCGACATTGATATCACTGACACGACGCCTTCGCGAGCAAGCTCGCTCCTACAAGGGAGGTGGTGTGTCAGGCGATTTCGGGGGTGCTGGCGTAGGCCTGTTCCAGCAACACCGTGAAGCGGTTGAAGGCATCGATGGCGCCTCTGTCCAGCTCGGCTTCTTCCTGCGCACTGAGCTCGAGTCCGTCCAGGGTCTTGACGAAGCTTTTCCAGCCTTCAGTGCGGCCACCGGCCGGTTCGCCAAGGTGGCGGGCACCGAAGGTTTCGCTCAGGCCAAGGCCCACGGCACGCTTGATCAGAAACGCGGCGCCCAGCTTCGAGCCTTCGGAGACGAAGAGCCAGCCCAGGGCCTGGGCCTTGGTCGGGTTTTGCAGTGCGCCTGCGACCAGCGCCGGCACCTCGGTGTCGAGGTCTGCCAGGTCCGCCTTGGCCGCATCGGCACGGCAACGGGCTGGCAGGTCCGGGACGATGGCCGTCAGTTCGGCATCGTTGTACAGATCCACCAGTTCCGACTGGAACAGGTATTGCGCCACCACGAAGCGGGCGAAATTGGCCTGGGTTTCAAAGGGGGCATGGGTTTTGACCAGTGCATCGAGCTTGCTGTGCGGCTCGTTGGTAACCTGGTTCAAGCGTTGCGAACGCAGGGTGGGGCGTTGAGCGGTGTCCTGGGTGGTCATGGCAAATCCTTGGGAAAGAAGAGGCGCTTGGTAACGAGACGAATGAGCAGGTGCATGACAGTAAAAAATCCTCACCGGGCGGCTGTTACCAGCGGCGCGCGGTGAGGTGCACGGGGTCAGATGTCCCAAACCAGATTGATCGCGAAGTTGCGGCCAGGCTGGGTCAGGCGATCGAGGTTGGCGGGCTGGGTCACCGAGGCTTCGCCGACGCTGTCGTAGCCGCGTACGTCATCCCACTGCCAGTACTTCTTGTCGGTCAGGTTGTACAGGCCGGCATTGACGGTCAGGTCGTCGGTCACCTTGTAGAAGCCCGCCAGGTCGAGCACGCCGTAACCCGGTGTCTTGAATTGGGTGCTGGTGCCGTCCGGGGTGTTGAAGCTGGTGCTGTCGACCCGGGTCTTGCGTTTGACCAGGGTCCAGCTCAGCAATGCGCCGTACTGGTCCTGGTCGTAACCCAGGCCGAATACGCCGGTCAGCGGGTTGATGCTGTTGAGTGGCTCGCCGCTGTCATCGTTGCGACCATACAAATAGGCCACCGAGCCCTGGGTGTAGAGGCCGTTTGGCGCACCGAAGGCGTCCAGGTTCAAGCGCCCCTTGAGCTCCAGGCCCTTGATGGTGGCGTGCTGGATGTTGTTGCTCTGGAAAGTGGTCTCGGTGTAGCCGGGGGTAATGGCG
This sequence comes from Pseudomonas sp. NPDC087336, assembly GCF_044744285.1. NCBI lineage: Bacteria > Pseudomonadati > Pseudomonadota > Gammaproteobacteria > Pseudomonadales > Pseudomonadaceae > Pseudomonas > Pseudomonas sp. NPDC087336. The sequence continues at coordinate 45,576 of NZ_JBIUYA010000030.1, forward strand.
TTCTCGTCGATGAAGTCGCGATACTTGTTGTAGAACACCGCAACATCGAAAGTGCCGGCGTCGAACTGCCCGCGCAGGCCGGTTTCATAGCTCTTGCTCTTTTCCGGTTCGAGGTCTGGATTGGGTGCGACCTGATAACCGCCCGCCACGTTTTCGAAGCGTCCATAAAGGGCTTTGGCAGTCGGCGTGCGGAAGCCTTCGGCGTACTGGCCATACCAGGTGTAGTTGTCGTTGAAGCGGTAGGTGGTGCCGAATTTCGGCGACAGGCGATGCCAGGTCTTGTTGTCCTCGTTGACCTCGCCATTACCGCTTTGATCGGCCGTGGCCAGGAACTCATCGGTCAGGTGCGGCTTGAGCTGGGTGTAGTCGTAGCGCAGGCCGGGCATGAAGGTCCAATTGTTCCAGGCGATCTGGTCCTGGGCGAACAGGCTGTAGGTGTTGATGGTCGGGTCCGGAAAGTCGCTGGCCGGGGTCAGGGTGTCGGCAGCGCTGGCAGCGCCGATGACACGGCACGCACCGGCCACGGTCAGGCAGGTGCCGCTACCGGTGCGCAGGCCAGTGACCTTGTCCTGCTTGATGGTGGTGCCATAAGTGACGACATGGTCGGTGTCGGCGATGGCAAACGCCTTGTCAGCCTGGGCATCGAAGACCCATTGGCGGTCCTTGTAGGTGGTATCGCGGTTACGCAGCACCGTGCGCGACGGCGCGTAGATTTCTTCGGTGCTCTGGTCTGTCTTGGCGATCTGGTAATTCAACGTCCACTTGATGTTGTCCGCCAGGAGGCTGTCCACGGCGAAGCGGTGATCCAGGCCGAAGCGCTCGCGGGTGATGGTGTCGTTGCCGGTGCGCGACTGGTAGAAACCGAAGCCGCGTCCTGCGTTGAACGGGCCACCCACGGCGCTCAGCTGATTGGTGTCGCGATCGTCCTTGTAGTGCTCGTACGTCAAGCCGAAGCGCGCATCGTCGGCGTAGTTCCAACCCAGTTTGGCCAGCACGTTGGTGGTGCGCACGTCCTCGGGGTTGGCTTCGGTGCGGTCCAGGCCGGTTCCACCGGTTTCGCCGTAGGACTCGGTTTCATGGCCATTGCGCTGGCTCAGGTGCAGCAAGCCGTCGAAGTCGCCGGTGCGCCCGGCCACGGTGCCGGAGGTGAGCCAGCTGTCATCGGCCGAACTGTAGCCGGTCTTCAGGCGAGCACCGACGTCCTGGCCTGGCTTGATGATGTCGTCCGGGTCCAGCGTGTAGTAGCTGACCGCGCCACCAATGGCGTTGCTGCCGTACAGCACCGAAGCCGGGCCGCGCAGGATTTCCACGCGCCGACGATTTCCGGGTCGACATAGTTGCGGTTGGTCTGGGCATACGGGCCGTTGAAGAAACCGTCGGGTACTTGCACGCCGTCGACCTGGGTCAATACGCGGTCACCATCGATACCGCGGATGTTGTAGCCGGAAAGACCTGCGCGGGTGCCAGTGCCGCCCACAGAAACCCCCGGCTCATAGCGAACCAGATCCTTGATGTTGTTGACGTTGTTGCGGTCGAGATCTTCGCGAGTCTGGACAGTGACGGTGCTGGGCACACTGTTGATGTCTTGTTCCTGGCGAGTGGCGCTGATGGTCACCTGTTCCAGGTTGAGGGCCCCGGCGACGGCGCGCCGCTCCAGCACGATGTTGTGGTTGCCGAGTTTGCGATAGCTCAGGTTGGTCCCCGCCAACAGGCGCTCCAGGGCTTTTTCCGGCGGCAGCGATCCGCGCACGCCCGGTGAGTCGATGCCTTGCGCCAGTTCGGCCGAGAAACCAACCTGCCAGCCGGTCACGGCAGTGAACGCATTGAGCGCCGACACCAGTGACTGCTGGGGAATGGCGAACGAGTAATCACCCATGTTGCGGCTCGGTGCGTCAGCAGGCGTGGCGGCCATGAGCGGCGCAGTACCGGCCATCAGGATGGCGGCGGTCAGCAGCGACAGTACGCGCGAAGGTGAAGTGGCTGGGCGGGTAAGGCGAGAGGACATCGATAGCGCTCCGTGTCGCACGAATCTTTATAGGTGCTGATTGGCATTTAGAGATGCGAATCAATTGCATTGGCTATAACGAGACGTACGAGGTTTGGCTATCGAGTAAAAATAATTCTCATTTAGTTCAAGATCACCAGCGCAGGGTATTCCTTGAGCTGTGCCGAGGTGATGTGAGCCAGCGAGCGGACCACGTCCAGCGGTTGGTCGAGGCGATAATTTCCGGTCACGGCAACATTCGCCAATTGCTCGTTGTTGTTGATGATCCAGCCCGGATAGTAGCGACGCAACTCCGCCAGCACCTGATTCAGCGGGCAGTTTTCAAACACCAGGCGACCCTGGACCCAAGCCAGGTCGGTGGCGGCATCGAGTTTGGCCGGGCGGTCGAAACCATTGGGGCCGATGCGGATGCTTTCCCCGGCCGTCAGCCGAACCCGGGCGTCGTCGCCGGTAGCACGCAAGTCGACATCCCCGCGCTGCACCCGAACCTGCGTCACGCCATCGAGGTAACGCACGGCAAATGCCGTATCACGGACACTCGCCGTGACCCGACCCGCGTCGATTTCCAGCGGCAGGCCGAGATGCGGCTGCACGTCGAAAAACGCCTCGCCCTGATACAGCCGGGCCACGCGCTTCTGGTCGTTGATGGTGCTGGAAAACGCCGAGTTGGTATTGAGCAGGACTTTCGAGCCGTCCTCCAGTTGCAGGCGCTGGCGTTCACCGACCACGGTCAGGTGGTCGGCTTGCAGGCGCATTGGCAGATTGCTGAAGCTGAACAAACCGAGGATCAGCACGGCGGCAGTGGCCAAGGGTTTCCAGTGCGGGCGCAGGCGCGACAGCACGCTGACTTTGGCGGGTCGTGACGCCAGGTTTTGCGCGCATTGCGTGACTGGCGCACCGTTCCAGATCGCCTGGGCCTTGGCGAACGCCTCGGCATGGGCCGGGTCGGCTGCGAGCCATTGGTGGAACTGTCGGGTCTGCTCTTGGCTCGGGCTGTCCAGCACGATCAGCCAGTCCAGGGCCTGGTCCATCGCTTCGGCTGTGGCCTGCGCCGGGGAAGGCGAAGGGGCGCGGTGGGTGTCCGTCACGGTGTTTCCTCGAGGCTTTTGCAAAGCAGTCTCAAGCTTCAGGCTGCGAGCTGCAAGTTCGGTTAGGCGATTGACTTGCCGTTTTTAACTTGCGGCTTGCAGCTCAAAGCTTCGAGCTGCGTCCCGCGACGCCCATACATATCGTCATGATCAGTTTCAGCTCCTTCTGCACGGTACTGAGTGAGACGCCGAGTTTCTCGGCGATCTCCAGATAGCTGTGGCCGTGCAGGCGGCTGAGGATGAAGATTTGCTGCTGGCGGGCGCTGAGTTGGCTGAGGCGCACGTTCAAACGCTCGAGTAATTGTTCGGCATGGGCGGCGTCCTCGGCACTGCTGGCGGGGGCGGCGACGCTTTCCACTACGTCCAGTGGCACGTCGTCGAGCATGGTGCGCGAGTGGATGCGCCGCGCGCGCAAATGGTCCAGTGCCAGGTTGCGGGCGGTCTGGAAAACGAAGGGTTCCAGGTGATCGATGGCCCGCTCGCTGAGTGCACGGCTCACGCGCAGGTAGGTCTCCTGCAAGAGGTCTTCGGCGGTGCTGTGATTGTTGACCATCCGCTCCAGCGTGCGCAGCAGAGAGATTCGCTGGTTGATGAAGACGTCGTTGAAGCGCGATTGACTCACGGGAGGACCTGATCCATTTCGAGCGAATGATAATGCTTATCATCCGCTAGAGTGGTCAAGTGTTGATTTATGAAGGTTTACGCCCGAGCCTGCAAATAGGTGGCGTAATCTGGAATCCGATGCCCGTGTGCCTGATCCATCAGCGGGCTGCTGAGCAGGTAGTCGGCGCTGCATTCGTTGCACGCCACCGCAATGTTCCAGACCGCCGCGACCCGTAGCAATGCCTTGATGTCGGGGTCGTGTGGTTGTGGTTCGAACGGGTCCCAGAAGAACACCAGCATGTCGACCCGTTGTTCGGCGATTCGCGCGCCGAGCTGTTGGTCTCCACCCAATGGGCCGCTGATCATGCTCTCCACCGGCAGGTCGAGGCGTTGTTGCAATAACAACCCCGTGGTGCCGGTGGCGACCAGTTCATGTTGCGCGAGCCGGTCTTTCTGCCGTTCGGCCCAGTCCAGCAAAAACACTTTGCAATGGTCATGGGCGACCAGGGCGATACGCTTGCGCGCTGCCAAGGTCTTTTGGGTAAAGGTGATACCGATCATGGGGGCTCCAAACGATTTCGATGACGCCACTACTCTGTAGGAGCCTGCGGTGCGGCGATCCGACTTGCCGGCGAACCAGACGCTGCGGTGCGTCTGTAATACCGCGATATCGTTCTTCGCCGGCAGCCTGGCTCCTACGGATGATGGTGGTGCGACAGGTGCACAATTACTCGGCGTTGCACAGCGCCAGGCAGTTATCGAGCATGCGGTTGGAGAAGCCCCATTCGTTGTCGTACCAGGCCAGCACCTTGAGCAGCTTGCCGCTGGACTTGGTGTGGTTGGCGTCGAAGATCGACGACAGCGGGTTGTGGTTGAAGTCGCTGGAGACCAGCGGCAGAGTGTTATAGCCGAGGATTTTCGAGTGCTGGGCGGCTTGCCTGAGCAGTTCGTTCACCTCTTGTGCGCTGGCTTCTTTTTTCAGCTGAACGGTCAGGTCGACCAGGGATACGTTGATCACCGGCACGCGTACCGCCATGCCCGTCAGTTTGCCCGCCAGTTCCGGCAGCACCAGGCCGACCGCTTCAGCTGCACCGGTCTTGCTCGGGATCATGTTCTGGGTGGCCGAGCGGGCGCGGTACGGGTCGGTGTGGTAGACGTCGGTCAGGTTCTGGTCGTTGGTGTAGGCGTGGATGGTGGTCATCAGGCCGCTTTCGATGCCCAGTTCGCGGTGCAGCACCTGGGCCACCGGGGCCAGGCAGTTGGTGGTGCACGAAGCGTTTGAAATAATCTGGTGCGACTGGCGCAGAATGTCGTGGTTGACCCCATATACCACGGTGGCGTCGGCACCTGCGGCCGGGGCCGAGATAATCACTTTGCGGGCACCGGCCGTAATATGCGCAGCGGCTTTGGCACGGTCGGTGAACAGACCGGTGCATTCGAACACCACGTCGATCTTTTCCGCGGCCCAGGGCAGGTCGGCCGGATTGCGAATGGCGCTGACCGCGATACGGTCGCCGTTGACGGTCAGGCTTTCCTTGTCATGCTGGACATCGGCGTCGAACGTGCCGTGAACCGTGTCGTACTTGAGCAAGTGCGCATTGATCGCGCTGTCACCCAGGTCGTTGATGGCGACGATCTGCAAATCCTGGCGATAGCCTTGGGTATAGAGTGCCCGGAGGACGTTACGACCGATTCGGCCAAAACCATTGATTGCGATTCGTAGAGTCATTTTTCAGCGCCGCCGTCGTTTTGTTGTTGGAATTACAAGATTATTCGCAAAAAAATAGAAAACAAGCCTTTTTAATGGCAATATTTTGTTCAATCTACAACGAGTGACCTGAATCAACTGGTCCGAGTGGTCAAGAAAACCGTCTGTCATCCCATCGACACCGGTGTTTGATCAGCATAGACAATCAGGTCGCCACATCCGTTAGCCTGGAGTTCTACACATGCATCCCCGCGTCCTTGAGGTCACCGAACGGCTTATCGCCCGCAGCCGCGCCACGCGTGAGGCTTACCTTGCACTGATCCGCGATGCCGCCAGCGACGGTCCGATGCGCGGCAAGCTGCAATGCGCCAACTTCGCCCACGGCGTGGCCGGTTGCGGCAGCGACGACAAGAACAGCCTGCGGATGATGAACTCCGCCAACATCGCGATTGTTTCGTCATATAACGACATGCTCTCGGCGCACCAGCCGTATGAAGTCTTTCCTGAGCTGATCAAGAAGGCCTTGCGTGAAATCGGCTCCGTCGGCCAGTTCGCCGGCGGCACCCCGGCCATGTGCGATGGCGTGACCCAGGGCGAGCCAGGCATGGAACTGAGCCTGCCGAGCCGTGAAGTGATCGCGCTGTCCACCGCCGTGGCGCTTTCCCACAACATGTTCGATGGCGCGCTGATGCTCGGCATCTGCGACAAGATCGTCCCGGGCCTGATGATGGGCGCGCTGCGCTTCGGCCATCTGCCGATGATCTTCGTGCCGGGCGGGCCGATGGTGTCGGGTATTTCCAACAAGCAGAAAGCCGACGTGCGCCAGCGCTACGCTGAAGGCAAGGCCAGCCGCGAGGAGCTGCTGGAGTCGGAAATGAACTCCTACCACAGCCCCGGCACCTGCACCTTCTACGGCACCGCCAACACCAACCAGTTACTGATGGAAGTCATGGGCCTGCATTTGCCGGGCGCTTCCTTCGTCAACCCGAACACGCCATTGCGCGACGCCCTGACCCGCGAAGCGGCGCACCAGGTGACGCGTATTACCAAACAGAACGGCGACTACCTGCCGATCGGCGAAATCGTCGACGAGCGTTCGCTGGTCAACTCCATCGTCGCCCTGCACGCCACCGGCGGCTCGACCAACCACACCCTGCACATGCCGGCGATCGCCATGGCGGCGGGTATCCAGTTGACCTGGCAGGACATGGCCGACCTCTCCGAGGTGGTGCCGACCCTGAGCCACGTCTACCCGAACGGCAAGGCCGACATCAACCACTTCCAGGCTGCGGGCGGCATGTCGTTCCTGATCCGCGAACTGCTGGATGCGGGGTTGCTCCACGAAAACGTCAACACCGTGCTGGGCCACGGGCTGCGCCGCTACACCCTGGAGCCGTTCCTCGATAACGGCGAGCTGGTCTGGCGCGAAGGCATCACCGAAAGCCTCGATGAAAGTATCTTGCGCCCAGTCGCCCGGGCGTTCTCGCCGGAGGGCGGCCTGCGTGTGATGGAAGGCAACCTGGGGCGCGGCGTGATGAAGGTTTCGGCCGTGGCACTGGAAAACCAGATCGTCGAAGCACCGGCCATGGTGTTCCAGGACCAGCAGGACCTGGCCGATGCGTTCAAGGCCGGTTTGCTGGAGAAGGATTTCGTCGCGGTGATGCGCTTCCAGGGGCCGCGTTCCAACGGTATGCCGGAACTGCACAAGATGACGCCGTTTCTCGGCGTGTTGCAGGATCGCGGCTTCAAGGTGGCGCTGGTCACCGACGGGCGCATGTCCGGCGCGTCGGGGAAAATCCCGGCGGCCATCCACGTCAGCCCCGAAGCGTACGTGGGCGGCGCTTTGGCGCGGGTGCAAGAGGGCGATATCATCCGCGTCGATGGCGTCAAAGGCACCTTGGAGCTTAAGGTGGACGCCGAAGAATTCGCAGCGCGCACGCCAGCCAAGGGCCTGTTGGGCAACAACATCGGCACCGGTCGCGAACTGTTTGGTTTCATGCGCATGGCCTTCAGCTCGGCAGAGCAGGGGGCCAGCGCCTTCACTTCTGCCCTGGAGACGCTTAATTGAAACTGGCTTTGGTCGGTGACATCGGTGGTACCAACGCACGTTTCGCGTTGTGGAAAAACCAGCAGCTGGAATCGGTCCAGGTGCTGGCAACGGCCGACCATGCCAGCCCGGAAGAGGCGATCAGCCTCTACCTGAGCGGGCTTGGCCTGGCGCCGGGCTCGATCGGTTCGGTGTGCCTGTCGGTGGCAGGCCCCGTGAGCGGCGATGAATTCAAGTTCACCAACAATCACTGGCGCCTGAGCCGCCGGGGTTTCTGCCAGGCCTTGCAGGTGGATCAGCTATTGCTGGTCAACGATTTTTCCGCCATGGCCCTGGGCATGACGCGTTTGCAGCCAGGCGAATTTCGCGTGGTCTGCGAAGGCACGCCGGAGCCGTTGCGCCCGGCGGTGGTGATCGGTCCGGGCACGGGTTTGGGTGTCGGCACGTTGCTTGATCTCGGTGAAGGGCGTTTTGCCGCGTTGCCGGGGGAGGGCGGTCACGTCGATCTGCCGCTGAGCAGCCCGCGCGAGACTCAACTGTGGCAGCACATCTTCAACGAGATCGGGCATGTCAGCGCCGAAACGGCGTTGAGCGGCGGTGGCTTGCCTCGAGTCTATCGGGCGATCTGCGCGGTGGACGGCCACGAGCCGGTACTCGACACGCCGGAAGCGATCACCGCTGCGGGCCTGGCGGGTGATCCGATTGCCCTGGAAGTGCTCGAACAATTCTGCTGCTGGCTCGGTCGCGTGGCGGGCAACAACGTGCTGACCACCGGTGCGCGCGGTGGTGTGTACATCGTTGGCGGGGTGATTCCGCGCTTTGCCGATTTCTTCCTCGAAAGTGGATTCGCCAGGTGCTTTGCCGACAAGGGGTGCATGAGCGATTACTTCAAGGGGATCCCGGTGTGGCTGGTGACGGCGCCGTATTCGGGGTTGGTTGGCGCAGGAGTGGCGCTGGAGCAGGCTTGAGACCGCTTCGACTTCATCGCTGGCAAGCCAGCTCCCACAGGTTTACCGACATTTTCAGAATGTGTACATGACCCTGTGGGAGCGGGCTTGCCCGCGATGGGGCCAGAACAGGCAACAAATATTCATGGTGCATCAGGCATAATCCGCCCAATTCAAACAACAAGGACGCCGCCCGTGAGCTCAGTCAACAAGTCGATTTTGTTGGTCGATGACGATCAAGAGATACGCGAGTTGCTGGACACCTACCTGACCCGCGCCGGGTTCCAGGTGCGTACCACACCCGATGGCGCAGGCTTTCGCCAGGCCCTCAACGAGGCCCCCAGCGACCTGGTGATCCTTGACGTGATGCTGCCGGACGAAGACGGTTTCAGCCTGTGTCGCTGGATTCGCCAGCATCCGCGCCAGTCGCAGGTGCCGATCATCATGCTCACCGCCAGCTCCGACGAGGCCGACCGGGTCATCGGCCTGGAACTGGGCGCCGACGACTACCTGGGCAAACCCTTCAGCCCCCGGGAATTGCAGGCGCGCATCAAAGCCTTACTGCGCCGGGCGCAATTCGGTCAGGAGCGCTCCGGGAGCGAAGTGCTGGCCTTCGATGACTGGCGCCTGGACATGGTCAGTCATCGCCTGTTTCACATCGACGGCGAAGAGGTGATTCTGTCCGGTGCCGACTTCGCCCTGTTGAAGCTGTTTCTCGATCACCCGCAGGAAATCCTCGACCGCGACACGATCGGCAACGCCACCCGTGGCCGCGACTTGATGCCCCTCGATCGCATCGTCGACATGGCGGTCAGTCGTTTGCGCCAGCGACTGCGTGATACGGAAAAACCGCCGCGACTGATTCGCACCGTACGGGGCAGCGGCTATCAGTTGGCAGCCAGTGTGGTTGCCGCCAATGGTCACTGATTTCGTGCGCAAGCTGGCCGGCCGCGTGCCGGTGCCACGCTCGCTGCTCGGGCGCATGTTGTTGCTGACGTTACTCGCGGTGTTGTTCGCCCAGGCATTGTCGAGCGTGATCTGGGTCTCCCAACTGCGGGCGACCCAGCTCGAAGGCCTGGTCACCAGCGCGCGCAGCCTCGCGCACTCGATGAACGCCAGTGTCAGTTACCTGCGCTCGTTGCCGGTGGCCTACCGCCCGTTGGTGCTCGATCAGTTGCGCAGCATGGGCGGCACGCGGTTCGTGGTGACGCTCAATGACAAACCCCTGGGCATGGAAGTGCTGCCTATCACGCCGCGCAAGGAGGCGGTGATCAAGGCGGTGGACGAAGTGCTGCGCCAGTCCCTGGGGCAGGACACCGACATCTCGGTGACCTTTGTCAGCCCCGAAGACCTGCGGATCTTCAATGGCGGTCTCAAGCTCGACGAACTGCCGCGCTCCTGGGCGCACTATGCGTTGACCCTGGAACCGGTGAACCCGCCGGTGCTGGTTACGCAGATCCAGATGGCGCCGGGCGAATGGCTGTACATCGCCTCGCTGTTGCCCGAACCCTACACCAGCCTTGAAGAGCAAGGCCTGCCGGCGCAGCAAGTGTGGTTCATCGTGCTCACCAGCGGCTTTTTGTTGCTGTTCATCGGCCTGCTGGTGCACTGGCAAAGCCGGCCGCTCAAGCGCCTGGCGCGGGCGGCGCGGGACCTGTCACTGGGCGCCGACGTCGAGCCGGTGGCCGAAGGCGGCGGCAGTGAAGTGGTCGAAGTCGGCCGCGCCTTCAACACCATGCGCGAGCGCATCAGCCGTTACCTGACAGAACGCAGCCAGTTGTTCAGCGCGATTTCCCACGACCTGCGCACACCCATCACCCGCTTGCGCCTGCGCGTCGAGTTGCTCGAAGACGAGAAGCTGCAAGCCAAGTTCGGTCGCGATCTGGATGAGTTGGAGCTGCTGGTCAAGGGCGCGCTGCAATGTGTGAAAGACACCGACATCCACGAGAACATCGAGCCGGTGGACCTCAATCATGTGCTCGAGTGTCTGGTGGAACCGTACCTGTCACCCACCGGTAACGGTCGCGTGACCCAGCAAGGCCGTGCCCTGGCGGCCTATCCGGGCAAACCGCTGGCGCTCAAGCGTTGCATCGGCAACCTGATCGACAACGCCCTGAAGTACGGCCAGTACGCCCACCTGCACATCGATGATGACGACAGCGCGTTTGTCCTGCATGTCGATGATGAAGGGCCGGGGGTTCCCGAGCAGCGGCTGGAGCAGGTGTTCGAGCCGCACTTTCGTTTGGCCGGGCAGCAGCAGGGGTATGGGTTGGGGTTGGGGATTGCGCGCAACATTGCCCATAGTCATGGCGGTGAAGTGAGCCTGCAGAATTTGCGTGAGGGCGGGTTGCGGGTGACCCTGCAGTTGCCGCGTAGTGTTGATTAGAGACCGCGTTATCGTTCATCGCTGGCAAGCCAGCTCCCACAGGTTTTGAGCCGGTCGCAATATTGCGATCAACACCAAACCCTGTGGGAGCTGGCTTGCCAGCGATGGCGTCAGGCCATGCAACACAATTCCAAAAGATAAATGTCACAGTTTGGTGACATAACTCGCCCCCTTCGTTACAAGCCCGCCACGGCCCGTTGTTTAGACTGCCCCTCAGTCATAACAACAAAAAAGGCCCCCCATGGACACCTTCCAACCCGCGTTCAGCAGTTGGCTGAATGCCCCCGCCCACCAGCAATGGCTCGCCGCCGAAGGCCTGCGCCTGCTGGCATTTGCCAAGGCCTCGAAGTTACCTGAAGGCTTCGGCAATCTCGATGAACAAGGTCACCTGCCGGCCGACGCGCAAGCACACACCATGAACACCGCGCGCATGACCCACAGCTTCGCCATGGCGCACATCCAGGGCCTGCCGGGCTTTGCCGAGCTGGTGGACCACGGCATCCAGGCCCTGCGCGGGCCGTTGCGCGATGCCGTGCACGGTGGCTGGTTCGCGGTTGCCGAACACCGCGACGGCAACACCGGCAAAAATGCGTATCTGCATGCCTTCGTGGCCCTGGCCGCCAGTTCCGCGGTGGTCGCGCAACGGCCCGGCGCGCAGGCCTTGCTCGATGATGCGATCGACATCATCGACAGCTGTTTCTGGAGCGAAGAAGAAGGCGCTCTGCGCGAATCCTTCAGCCGGGACTGGAGTAGCGAGGAAGCCTATCGCGGTGCCAACAGCAACATGCACGCCACCGAAGCCTTCCTCGCCCTGGCCGATGTGACCGACGACAAGCGCTGGTTGTGCCGCGCCCAGCGCATCGTCGAGCGGGTGATCCATGGTCACGCCGCCGCCAACGGCTTTCTGGTGATCGAGCATTTCGACCGCGACTGGCAACCACTGCGCGAGTACAACCACGACAACCCGGCCGACGGTTTCCGTCCTTACGGCACCACACCGGGTCACGGTTTCGAATGGGCCCGATTGCTCTTGCACCTGGAAGCCGCGCGGGTGCGTGCCGGCATGCTCACCCCGGGATGGCTGGTCACCGACGCGCAAAAGCTCTTCGAGCACAACTGCCGCCACGGCTGGGATATCGATGGCGCACCGGGCATGGTCTACACCCTCGACTGGGACAACAAGGCCGTGGTTCGCCATCGCCTGCACTGGACCCATTGCGAAGCCAGCGCCGCGGCCAGTGCCTTGCTCAAGCGCACGGGCGATGAGCAGTACGAACACTGGTACCGACTGTTCTGGGAATTTTGTGAGTGTCATTTCATCGACCGCGAAGGCGGCAGTTGGCACCACGAACTCGACCCATTGAACCGCCCCAGCGGCGATATCTGGGCCGGCAAACCCGATCTCTATCACGCCTGGCAAGCCGTCCTGATCCCGCGCCTACCCTTGGCGCCAAGCATGGCCAGTGCGCTGGCGGCGTTGTCCCAGAGCATTTCCATGTAACCATGCGGTGACATTCGCGCGTCCCTTCGTTACCTGCGAAGGGGCGTCCCCTGTTTAAAATCCTCTGCAGCGCAAGCACCAGACTTGCATGCATAACAACAAGAAAGGTACTTCCAAGATGAATGCGATTTCTCGCCTCGCTACTGTCATTTCTCTCGTCTCCCTGTCTGCGCTCCCGCTCAGTGTGCTTGCCGCCGAATCCAAAGGTTCCGTGGAAGTCGTTCACTGGTGGACGTCGGGTGGCGAAAAAGCAGCGGTCGATGTCCTCAAGGCCCAAGTCGAAAAAGACGGCTTCACCTGGAAGGACGGCGCAGTCGCCGGTGGTGGTGGTTCCACGGCCATGACCGTGCTCAAGAGCCGCGCCGTAGCGGGTAACCCACCAGGCGTTGCCCAGATCAAAGGCCCGGACATCCAGGAGTGGGGCAGCACCGGCCTGCTCAGTACCGACACCCTCAAAGACGTTGCCAAGTCGGAAAACTGGGATGGCCTGCTGCCTGTGAAAGTCTCCGACACCGTGAAATACGAAGGCGATTACGTCGCCGTGCCGGTGAACATCCACCGCGTCAACTGGCTGTGGATCAACCCGCAGGTGTTCAAGAAAGCCGGGATCGACAAAGCCCCGACCACCCTCGAAGAATTCTATGCCGCTGGCGACAAGCTGAAAGCCGCCGGCTTTATCGCGCTCGCCCACGGCGGCCAGCCTTGGCAGGACAGCACCGTGTTCGAAGACGTGGTGCTCTCGGTCATGGGCGCCGACGGTTACAAGAAAGCCCTGGTAGACCTGGATCAGAAAACCCTCTCGGGCGCCGAGATGACCAAGGCCTTCACCGAGCTGAAAAAAATCACCACCTACATGGACCCGAACCGCGCCGGTCGTGACTGGAACATCGCCGCCGCCGACGTGATCAACGGCAAGGCCGGCATGCAGATGATGGGTGACTGGGCCAAGAGCGAATGGACCGCTGCGAACAAAGTCGCTGGCAAGGACTACCAGTGCGTGGCGTTCCCGGGCACCGAGAAAGCCTTCACCTACAACATCGACTCGATGGCTGTGTTCAAGTTGAAAGCTGATCGCAAGGGCGACATCGCCGCCCAGCAAGACCTGGCCAAGGTCGCCCTGGGTAAAGACTTCCAGAAAGTCTTCAGCATCAACAAGGGCTCGATCCCGGTGCGTACCGACATGTTGAACGACATGGCCGGGCAGGGCTTCGACTCCTGCGCCCAAGCGGCGGCCAAGGACTTCCTGGCGGACGAGAAGAACGGCGGCCTGCAACCGAGCATGGCGCACAACATGGCCACCTCCCTGGCCGTGCAAGGCGCGATCTTCGACGTGGTCACCAACTTCATGAACGACAAGGACGCCGACCCGGCCAAGGCCAGCGCACAACTGGCTTCCGCGGTCAAAGCGGCCCAGTAACTTCTGACACCACCTGATCCTGGATGGAATGGGATTGTGTGGGAGCTGGCTTGCCAGCGATGCAGGCGACTCGGTTTGGCTCTGAACCCGGTTGATCCCATCGCTGGCAAGCCAACTCCCACAGGGTCCTGTTCCACAAGGGATCGGCGTGTCGATCATTTCTCTAACCTGGATTATCCCGATGAGCTCTGTGGCGGTTTTCAGCAAAGCCTCACCGTTCGATGCGCTGCAACGCTGGCTACCCAAATTGGTACTGGCGCCGAGCATGCTGATCGTGTTGGTTGGCTTCTACGGTTACATCATCTGGACATTCATACTGTCCTTCACCAACTCCAGCTTCATGCCGAGCTACAAGTGGGTCGGCCTGCAGCAATACATGCGCCTGATGGACAACGACCGCTGGTGGGTCGCGAGCAAGAACCTGGCGCTGTTCGGCGGCATGTTCATCGGCATCAGCCTGGTGCTGGGCGTGTTTCTCGCCGTGCTGCTGGACCAGCGCATTCGCAAGGAGGGCTTCATCCGCACCATCTACCTGTACCCGATGGCGCTGTCGATGATCGTCACCGGTACCGCGTGGAAGTGGCTGCTCAACCCGGGCCTGGGCCTGGACAAGATGCTGCGTGACTGGGGCTGGGAAGGCTTTCGCCTGGACTGGCTGGTGGATCAGGATCGCGTGGTCTACTGTCTGGTGATCGCCGCCGTGTGGCAAGCCTCCGGGTTCGTGATGGCGATGTTCCTCGCCGGCCTGCGCGGTGTCGATCAGTCGATCATCCGTGCCGCGCAAGTCGACGGTGCGAGCTTGCCGACCATCTACTTGAAGATCGTACTGCCGAGCCTGCGCCCGGTGTTCTTCAGTGCCTTCATGATCCTGGCGCACATCGCGATCAAGAGCTTCGACCTGGTCGCGGCAATGACCGCGGGCGGTCCGGGTTACTCCTCCGACCTGCCGGCGATGTTCATGTATTCCTTCACCTTCAGCCGTGGCCAGATGGGCATCGGTTCGGCCAGCGCCATGCTGATGCTCGGCGCCGTGCTGACCATCCTCGTGCCGTACCTGTACTCCGAGCTGCGAGGTAAACGCCATGACTAATCAACTCGGAAAACCGGCGCTCAGCTTCAGCCGCATCGCCATCTATGCAACCTTGTTGCTGGCTGCCGCGGTGTACCTGATCCCGTTGATCGTGATGCTCCTGACCAGCTTCAAGACCCCGGAAGACATCCGCACCGGCAACCTCTTGAGCTGGCCGTCCGTGATCGACGGCATCGGCTGGATCAAGGCCTGGGACGTGGTCGGCGGCTACTTCTGGAACTCGGTGAAAATCACCGTGCCGGCGGTGCTGATCTCCACCTTTATCGGTGCCATGAACGGCTACGTGCTGTCGATGTGGCGCTTCCGTGGCTCGCAGCTGTTCTTCGGCCTGTTGTTGTTCGGTTGCTTCCTGCCGTTCCAGACCGTGCTGCTGCCGGCGTCGTTCACCCTCGGCAAGTTCGGCCTGGCCAACACCACCACGGGCCTTGTGCTGGTGCACGTGGTCTACGGCCTGGCGTTCACCACGCTGTTCTTCCGCAACTACTACGTGAGCATTCCGGATGCGCTGGTCAAGGCCGCACGGCTCGATGGCGCGGGCTTCTTCATGATCTTCTGGAAGATCCTGCTGCCGATGTCGATCCCGATCGTGATGGTCTGCCTGATCTGGCAGTTCACCCAGATCTGGAATGACTTCCTGTTCGGCGTGGTCTTCGCCAGTGGCGATGCCCAGCCAATTACCGTGGCCCTGAACAACCTGGTCAACACCAGCACCGGGGCCAAGGAATACAACGTTGATATGGCCGCCGCGATGATCGCCGGGCTGCCGACACTGCTGGTCTACATATTCGCTGGCAAGTATTTCCTGCGTGGGCTGACGTCCGGCGCGGTCAAGGGGTAGAACATGGCAACTCTCGAATTACGCAACGTCAACAAGACCTACGGCGCCGGTTTGCCGGACACCCTGAAGAACATCGAACTGAAGATCGATGACGGGGAATTCCTGATCCTGGTCGGCCCGTCCGGCTGCGGCAAATCCACTTTGATGAACTGCATCGCCGGCCTGGAAACCATCAGCGGCGGCGCGATCCTGGTGGACGACGCCGACATCAGCGGCATGAGCCCGAAGGATCGCGACATCGCCATGGTGTTCCAGTCCTACGCGCTGTACCCGACCATGAGCGTGCGCGACAACATCGCCTTCGGCCTGAAGATTCGCAAGATGCCGACCGCGGAAATCGACGAAGAAGTCGCTCGGGTGTCCAAGCTGCTGCAGATCGAGCACCTGCTCAGCCGCAAGCCGGGCCAACTCTCCGGTGGCCAGCAACAGCGCGTGGCCATGGGCCGTGCCCTGGCGCGGCGACCGAAGATTTATCTGTTCGACGAACCGCTGTCCAACCTCGACGCCAAGCTGCGGGTCGAGATGCGCACCGAAATGAAACTGATGCACCAACGCCTGAAAACCACCACGGTGTACGTGACCCACGACCAGATCGAAGCCATGACCTTGGGCGACAAGGTGGCGGTGATGAAGGACGGAATCATCCAGCAGTTCGGCACGCCGAAAGATATTTACAACAACCCGGCCAACCTGTTCGTGGCGAGCTTCATCGGTTCGCCGCCGATGAACTTCATCCCCCTGCGTTTGCAGCGCAAGGATGGTCGCCTGTTGGCGCTGCTCGACAGCGGCCAGGCCCGTTGCGAATTGCCGCTTGGCATGCAGGACGCCGGTCTGGAAGACCGCGAAGTGATCCTCGGCATGCGCCCGGAGCAGATCGTGCTGGGCAACGGTGAAGCCAACGGTTTGCCGACCATTCGCGCCGAAGTCCAGGTCACCGAACCGACCGGGCCGGACACCTTGGTTTTCGTCAATCTCAACGACACCAAGGTCTGCTGCCGCCTGGCGCCCGATGTTGCGCCAGCGGTGGGCGAGACCCTGACATTGCAATTCGATCCATCGAAAGTGCTGCTGTTCGATGCCAAGACCGGCGAACGCCTGGGGGTTGCCGGCCTGCCGAAAAGCGAATCGCACACGGCCAACGTCGCCCAATTCAAAGGCCGCTGAAATCATTGTAGGAGCCGGCTTGCCGGCGAAGGCGGTGTGCCCGATACACCGCGTCGCCTGGTTCGCTGGCAAGCCAGCTCCTACAGGGGGTAACCGTCGTAACCGCGTTAAACAAAAAAGTTAATAACAATAAGACGAGGAAGTAGGGATGAAGAAGAACAACAGCGCTCAGCTTATCTGCCAGTTATCGGCCGTTGCGGCCATGATGCTGGCCGCCAGCGTGCACGCGGCTGAAGCGTTTAGCGCCGATTCCGAATGGATGACCGGCGATTGGGGTGGCGAACGGACCCGGCTGATCGAGCAAGGCATCGACATCAAGATGGACTACGTCGGTGAAGTGGGCGGCAACCTTCACGGCGGGTTCAACGATGACAAGACTGCGCGCTACAGTGACCAGTTTGGCCTGGGCGCGGCGCTGGACCTGGAGAAGCTGTTTGGCTGGGACAACACCCAGGCCAAGATCCAGCTTACCAACCGTAACGGTGAAAACATCTCCAATGACCGTATCGGCGACCCGCGTGCCGGCACCTTGAGTTCCTCCCAGGAAGTCTACGGTCGTGGGCATATGGTTCGGCTGACCCAGTTGTGGATCAAGCATCAGTTCCTCGACAATAAACTCGACATCAAGGCCGGTTACTTCGGCGAAGGCGAAGACTTCAACAGCTTCCCTTGCGAGTTCCAGAACCTGGCGTTCTGCGGCTCCCAGGTGGGCAACTGGGCCACCAACATCTGGTACAACTGGCCGGTCAGCCAGGCCGCTATCCGCCTGAAGTGGAACATCTCGCCTGAGTTCTATGCGCAGATCGGCGCGTACAACCAGAACCCCTCGCAACTGGAGCACGGCAACGGCTTCAAGCTCAGCGGCAGTGGTACCGAAGGCACCGTCCTGCCGGTCGAACTGGTGTGGTTGCCAAACCCCGGCAACCTGCCGGGCGAATACCGTGTCGGTTACTACAAGAGCACGGCCAGCGCCGATGACGTTATCGAGGACGACAACGGCAATGATGCGGCCACCAGCGGCAACGCCTATCGCAGCCACAGCAGCAAGCACGGCTACTGGTTCGTTGCACAACAGCAACTCACCAGCCATAACGGTGACGCGACCCGCGGTCTGAACATTGCCGCCAACGCCACGTTCCACGACAAGGACACCAACATCGTCGACAACTACCAGTCGCTGATGTTTGTGTACAAAGGGCCGTTCGATGCCCGTCCCAAAGATGACCTGGGGATCGGTTTCGCCCGTATCCATGTCAACGATGACGTGAAGAAAAATGCCGAGCTGGTCAACGCCTCCAATGGCGTCAGCGACTACAACGATCCGCTGTTCTCGCCGCTGCGTGACACCGAATACAACTACGAGCTCAACTACGGTTTCCACGTGACCAACTGGCTGACCGTGCGTCCCAACCTGCAATACATCACTCACCCGGGTGGTGTGGATGAAGTCGATAACGCTTTGGTCGCCGGCCTGAAAATTCAGTCGGTGTTCTAACGCGACTGCGATAAGCTCCTCTCTATGTGCGCATTTTGCGGACGGCCATGGCTGTCCGCTTTTTTTTGCGGGCCGCGCACCCCGGTAACAGATGATTTTCAGGACCGTGGCACATGCTTGAGCATCCGCTACAACGCTTCTTCAAATCCTTGCGTGAACGGCCGGTGTTCGCATGGGAGCGCTATCAGAAGCGCGACGTGTTGGTGATCGATCATCCGCTGTGTCAGGCGGTGTTCAGTCGTCAGGGCGCGCAGTTGCTGCACTTTCAGCCCAAGGGTCAGAAACCCTGGCTGTGGTGCGCAGCGAAGTGGCCGCAGGTCGGGGCCATTCGCGGTGGCGTGCCGGTGTGCTGGCCGTGGTATGGCCGTCATCCGAGCGAAAACGCCTGGCCGTCCCATGGTTGGGCGCGTTTACTCGACTGGAAGTTGATCGACAGCAGTAGCGATGACGATGGCGTGCGCCTGCACTGGCGGCTTGAGCTGTGCGACTGGCAGGTGGACCTGTACGCGCATCTGGGCGAGCGCATGGAGTTGCGCCTGAGCACCGAGCATCAGGACGACATGCCGTGCCAATTGAGCCAGGCCTTGCACGCTTACTGGCGTATTGGCGATGTCAGTGAGATAGCGCTGTCTGGGCTCGAGGGCGCACAGGGTTATGACCAGTTGAGCCGGCAGATTTGCCAGCAGGAAGGCGAGTTGCGCGTCGATGGCGGTTGTCAGCGGGTGTTCCAGCATGACGGTGAACTGCAGCTCAACGATCACGCCTGGGAGAGGGCGTTGTGCATCGATACCGGCGACACGGCGGACACGGTGGTCTGGCATCCGGGGTCACGGCCGTTGCTGGGGGTGAGCTGGAATGAGATATCGGAATTCGTATGCGTAGAGGCAGCAAGCGGCGGCACCGACAGCTTGTGCCTGAAACCAGGGGAGCGGGCGCATTTGAGTTTGCAGGCGCGGGTGGGGTGATCGTTCCCACGCTCTGCGTGGGAATGCCTCAAGGGACGCTCCGCGTCCAGTGACGCGGAGCGTCACGGGCTGCATTCCCACGCAGAGCGTGGGAACGATCTCCATAGAGAACTAGTTGAACTCATCTCCAACCGGATACCGGCTGGCATTCAAGCTCTCCTTGATCTTGCGCAAATGCGGCTGGAAATCCACCCCACGGCGCAAAGTCATGCCGGTGGCGAGCACGTCCAGCACGGTCAGCTGGATGATCCGCGAGGTCATCGGCATGTAGATGTCGGTGTCTTCCGGCAGCGGAATGTTCAGACTCAAGGTACTGGCCTTGGCCAGGGGCGAGTTCTCGGCGGTCAGGCCCAGCACCGAAGCACCGTTCTCCCGGGCGATGCGTGCCACTTCCACCAGTTCGCGGGTGCGGCCGGTGTAGGAAATGATCACGAACAACTCGCCGGTATGGGCCACCGAGGCAATCATGCGCTGCATCAGTACATCGGCATGGGCGGTCACGGCCAGGTTGAAGCGGAAGAACTTGTGCTGCGCATCCAGCGCCACCGGGGCCGAGGCGCCGAGGCCGAAGAAGTGGATCTGCCGGGCCTGGATCAACAGGTCGACGGCGCGGCTGATCAGGTTCGGGTCCAGGGCCTGGCAAGCGCTGTCCAGGGAGGCGATGGCGCTGCCGAAGATTTTCTGCGTGTAGGCTTCAGGGTTGTCATCGGCTTCCACCGCACGGCTGACGTAGGCGGCGCCACTGGCCAGGCTCTGGGCCAGTTGCAGCTTGAGCTCGGGGTAACCGCTGACGCCGAATGAACGGCAGAAACGGTTGACCGTCGGCTCGCTGACCGAGGCGGCTTGGGCGAGGGCGGCGATGCTGAATCGGGTGGCCTGCTGTGGATTGAGCAGGATCACCTCGGCCACTTTGCGTTCGGCCTTGTTCAGCTCTTCAAGGCGATTCTGGATCTGCTCCAGTAAATTTCGCACGCGGTCCATATAAGTATCCTTTACACCTGCGCCAACAAGCGCGCGGCTAATGCAAAAAGGGCCTTTGATGAGGCCCGTAACGGTGGCCTATCCTACTGATGGCTCCGACCGACCACCACTCGGAATCTGTATTTTGCGAAAATGTTGTGGTTATTACTACATTTTCCCTTGAGTGATGCCTTGAAAAAAGGTATTTGTAGCTTAACTTGATAAAAGAACAAACATCATGCCTTCGATTACGGTTGAACCGTGCACCTTTGCCTTGTTCGGCGCTTTGGGCGATCTGGCCCTTCGCAAGCTGTTTCCTGCCCTCTATCAACTCGACGGCGCAGGCCTCTTGCACGAGGACACGCGGATCATCGCGCTGGCCCGTGAGCCTGGCAGCGAGCACGAGCATCTGGCGTTCATCACGTCCGAGCTGCGCCGCTACGTCGGTGCCAAAGAGCTGGACGAAGCCGTGGCCGAGCGTTTCCTCGCACGCCTGAGCTACTTGCACGTCGACTTCCTCAAGGCCGAAGACTACGTGGCCCTGGCGGAAGCGGCCGGCAGCGCGCAACGGGTCATCGCCTATTTCGCCACGCCGGCAGCGGTCTACGGCGCGATCTGCGAGAACCTGGCCAAGGTCGGCCTGGCAGAAAACACCCGCGTGGTGCTGGAAAAACCCATCGGTTCGGACCTGGAATCCTCGCGCAAGGTCAATGACGCCGTGGCACAGTTCTTCCCGGAGAACCGCACCTATCGCATCGACCACTATCTGGGCAAGGAAACCGTGCAGAACCTGATCGCCCTGCGCTTTGCCAACAGCCTGTTCGAAACCCAGTGGAACCAGAACTACATCTCCCACGTGGAAATCACCGTGGCCGAGAAGGTCGGCATCGAAGGCCGCTGGGGCTACTTCGACAAGGCCGGCCAGCTGCGCGACATGATCCAGAACCACCTGCTGCAACTGCTCTGCCTGATCGCCATGGACCCGCCGGCCGACCTGTCCGCCGACAGCATCCGCGACGAGAAAGTCAAAGTGCTCAAGGCACTGGCGCCGATCAGCCCGGAAGGCCTGACCACCCAGGTGGTGCGTGGCCAGTACATCGCCGGCTACAGCGAAGGCAAACCGGTACCCGGTTACCTGGAAGAACCCAATTCCAACACCCAGAGCGACACCGAGACCTTCGTCGCCCTGCGTGCCGATATCCGCAACTGGCGCTGGGCCGGCGTGCCGTTTTACCTGCGTACCGGCAAGCGCATGCCGCAGAAGCTGTCGCAGATCGTCATCCACTTCAAGGAACCGTCGCACTACATTTTCGCTCCCGAGCAGCGCCTGCAGATCAGCAACAAGCTGATTATCCGCCTGCAACCGGACGAAGGCATTTCCTTGCGCGTGATGACCAAGGAACAAGGCCTGGACAAGGGCATGCAGCTGCGCAGCGGCCCGTTGCAGCTGAATTTTTCCGACACCTGGCGCAGCGCACGGATTCCCGATGCCTACGAGCGGTTGTTGCTGGAAGTGATGCGCGGCAATCAGAACCTGTTTGTCCGTAAAGATGAAATCGAAGCCGCGTGGAAGTGGTGTGACCAGTTGATCGCCGGGTGGAAAAAATCCGGTGATGCGCCCAAGCCGTACGCGGCCGGGTCCTGGGGCCCCATGAGTTCCATTGCTCTGATCACGCGGGACGGGAGGTCGTGGTATGGCGATATCTGATTTGAAACTGCCCAAGGGCGTTCACGCACATGCGTTCAAGAGCCCGGTTTTGCTGGCTGAAAGCCTGGCCCTGAATGTGGCCAAACAGCTGAGCGATGCCATTGATACCCAAGGCACGGCGACCCTGGTGGTTTCCGGTGGCCGCAGCCCGGTGGCGTTCTTCCAGCACCTGGCCAAGCAGGCGCTGGACTGGTCGAACGTGGTGGTCAGCCTCGCCGACGAGCGTTGGGTGCCGGTCGAGCATGCCGACAGCAATGCCGGCCTGCTGAAAAAATACCTGTTGCAGGGGCCCGCGGCCAAGGCTCAGTTCCTGAGCTTGTACAGCGCCAGCGCCAACCTTGAGCTGGCTGCCGAGCACGCCGATCGTTTGCTTTCCGAACTGCCGGTGATCGACGTGCTGGTGCTGGGCATGGGGGATGACGGCCACACCGCATCACTATTCCCCGGCAGCCCGAATCTTGCCGAAGCGCTGCAGGCCGACGGTACCCGTCGCTGCTACCCGATGCTGGCGCCGACCGTGCCACACCAGCGCCTGACCATGAGCCGTGCGCTGCTGGCCTCGGCCAAGCACAAGATCCTGTCGATTTCCGGTCATTCCAAGCTGACCACCCTGAGTTTCGCGCTGGCCGGTGACGATGTCGCCGAAATGCCGGTGCGCGCCTTTCTGCAACCCACGTTAGAGATTTACTGGTGCCCATGAGCCAAGGAACAGCCGCTATGACAAACCCATCCCCGACCGTTTCCATGGCGGATAAAGTTGCCCTGATCGACAGCCTCTGCGCCAAGGCGCGGATCCTGCCGGTGATTACCATTGCCCGCGAACAGGACATCCTGCCGCTGGCCGACGCCCTGGCGGCCGGTGGCCTGACCGCCCTGGAAGTGACCTTGCGCTCGCAGTTCGGCCTCAAGGCGATCCAGGTCCTGCGTGAGCAACGCCCGGAGCTGGTGACCGGTGCTGGCACCGTGCTCGATCGCCACATGCTGGCCGCAGCCGAAGCCGCGGGTTCGCAGTTCATCGTCACGCCAGGCATTACCCGCGACCTGCTGGAAGCCAGCGTTGCCAGCCCGATTCCGTTGTTGCCAGGCATCAGCAACGCCTCGGGCATCATGGAAGGCTACGGCCTGGGCTATCGCCGCTTCAAACTGTTCCCGGCAGAAGTCAGCGGTGGCGTCGCGGCCATCAAAGCCCTGGGCGGCCCGTTCGGCGAAGTGAAATTCTGCCCGACCGGTGGCGTGGGACCTGCCAATATCAAGAGCTACATGGCGTTGAAAAACGTCATGTGCGTGGGCGGTAGCTGGATGCTTGATCCGGAGTGGATCAAGAACGGCGACTGGGCCCGCATTCAGGAATGTACCGCCGAGGCCTTGGCGCTGCTGGACTGATCAGCTTTACCTGACACGTAGTTGTGTGTTTCACGGCTTTACGGTGCGCTTGGTCGGTGCACCGTTTTTTTTGCCCCGAGAAAAGGTTGATGAACCGGCAGGTCAGCGCAGTTCTGTGAGAGCCGTGGTCAACAGCATCATGTCAGCCGCGGTGGTGGTCAGCCCCGGCGTGATGCGGATACACGGACCACAGGCCGCACCGCTGCGCACTACGGTGAACAGGTTGTAGTCGCGTAGCAAACGCTCGACCATCGGCTGCTGCTCGGCATGAGCGACAAAACGCATCGACGTGATGCCGCAATACAGCCTGGGGTCATCCGGCGTCATGACTTCGATCCCCGGTAGCTCGCGAGCCGGTCTTACCCACAGGTTGCGCAAGTAGTTGAGCCGCGCACCCTTGGCGGCGGAACCGCCCATCGCATGATGTTCCTCGATCACCAGCGGCAGGGTCAGCAAGGCTGGAATGTTCGGTGTGCTGTAGGGGGTGCGGGCGCGGATGTCGGTTACCGGGAAATGCATCTCGCCCATGTCCGGGTCGATGTCGGCCAGGCGCCCGGGGGCGATGTAGATGAAACCCAGGGTCAGCGGCGCACCGATCCACTTGTGCAGGTTGTAGGCGGCGAAGTCGATACCCAGCTCATTGAGGTCGAATTCGAACTGGCCCAGTGCATGGGCGCCGTCGAGGATCACGTCGATGCCATGTTCCCTGGCGGCGGCTGCAATTGCCTGGACCGGCATCACCAGGCCGGTGCGGTGGGTGACGTGGGTCAGGGCCATCAGCTTGAGTCGCGGGTAGCGCGTGAAGGCGTCGCGGTAGGCGCTCAGCAGGCTGTCGAAACTGGCGGGATGCGGGTGTTCGATCTCGATCACTTCGACGCCGCGGTTGCGCGCCAGCCAGCGCAAGGCGCCCTTGACCGTGTCGTACTCCAGGTCGCTGAACAGCACCTGGTCGCCTGGCTGCAAGCGGTTGTAGTTGCGGATCAACGATTGCAGCCCATCCGTCGCGTTGCGGGTGAGGGCGACGCTCTCTGCGGCAACGCCAATCAAACCGGCCACCTGCGAGCTGATCTTTTGGCTCTCGCCCTGTTCGAAACGCTGGCGCACATACACCGAGTTGCTGCGGTTGATCAACTCGATGTTGCGTTGGTATTCCTCGACCACCGTGCGCGACATACGCCCGAAGTAACCGTTTTCCAGGTTGATCGGGCCGGGTTGGACATCGTAGCGGTCGGCAAAGGTTCGCCAGAAAGCTTCATCACGGGCGCGGCGGGTGTTATCGGGCATGGGTTACTCGATGAGTGGGGGATTTCAATGACGGGGAGCGGGTTTGCCATGTTTGGCGCGCAAGGGTTCGAGCAACTCGGACAAGCCGTTGTGATCGATTTCCTGCATCAGGGCCAGCAAGCCACCCAGTTCGCCGTGGGGGAAACCTTCGCGGGCGAACCAGTTGAGGTAAGGGCCGGGCAGGTCGGCGATGATTCGGCCCTTGTATTTGCCGAAGGGCATTTGACGAGTAATCAGCAGTTCGAGCTTTTCGGGGTTCATCAATCTGTCGCCTTGAATCATTCAGTCTGGAAAATACAGGCATTCTGCATGCAGGCCAAATGACAGTTCATGCAAATAAAACGGATACGAATTCCTTGGTTGATCTTAAGTTGTTGAAAAATAACAAATTACTGATCAGCTTCGAGCTGGCATGACGAGTGCAATACCTATTGCATCTTTCATCAACCCGCAAGGAATTGAAAAATGACCGACATGAATAAAGAAGCGATTTCTGTACTCAACGACCTGATTGAAACCAGCAAGGACGGTCAGGAAGGGTTCAAGACTTGCGCTGAAGACATCAAGCACCCTGAACTCAAAACCCTGTTCGTGCAACGCTCGGCCGATTGCGCCGCGGCGGCGGCAGAACTGCAGAGCGCCGTGCGTTCCCTGGGTGGCGATCCGGAAACCTCCACCAGTGTCAGCGGTGATTTGCACCGGCGCTGGGTCGATGTGAAGGCGATGTTCACCGGCAAGGACGAAGAGGCGGTGCTCAATGAAGCCGAGCGTGGTGAAGACCATGCGCTGAAGGCCTACCGGGACGCCATGGAAAAAATCAACAAGCACAACCTGGTGGGCATTCGTGACATCGTTGAGCGCCAGTACCACGGCGTACAACGCAATCACGACCAGGTAAAAGCCCTGCGTAACCAGGCTCGCGCACGCTCGTAAGCGTTCGTTAGCTGTCAAAAACGCCAGCCAGCCTGGCGTTTTTTTGTGTTATGGATTTACTGCTGGACGGGATATAGATAGCTAGCTAATAATTTGTTTTTTCAAGTTACACGGCCCAGGCCGACTATCGTTAAATCGTCCTCCCAAGAGTCCATTCCGTGCCTATCACTTTGCAGGCCCTGTTCCTGCCTGACCGCCGCGCCGTGCAATTCGCGATCAAGACCTTGATCGGCGGGGGCATTGCGCTGTGGCTTGCGTTGCGCTGGGGCCTGGAGCAACCGGCCTGGGCGTTGATGACGGCCTTCATCGTGGCCCAGCCGTTGTCGGGGATGGTCCTGCAAAAAGGCTTGGCGCGGCTGCTGGGGACATTGGTCGGGACCATCATGTCGGTGGTGTTCATGGGCGTCTTCGCCCAGACGCCCTGGCTGTTCCTGTTGGCGCTGGCGTTGTGGCTAGGGCTGTGTACCGCCAGCTCAACGTTGTTGCGCAGCGCCTGGTCCTATTCATTTGTGCTCGCCGGCTACACGGTGGCGATCATTGCCTTGCCCGCCATCAATCATCCGCTGACGGTGTTCGACCAGGCAGTGGCGCGTTGCACGGAAATCTGCCTGGGGATTATCTGCGCCACGGCCAGCAGTGCCTTGCTCTGGCCGCTGCGGGTCGAGCGGCAATTGGCGGATCAGGCCCGCGCTGCCTGGCAAAGCGGCATCTATGCGGCGCAGGCGACCCTGGCCGGTGATTCTCAGGCGCGCAAGGGGCTGCTGGAGATTCTCGGAAGAATCGTCGCGGTGGACGCCCAGCGCGAACACGCCTGGTTCGAAGGCAGCCGCGGCCGCCAACGCGCGCGGGCCATCAGTGGCCTGAGTCAGAAACTGTTGATGCTGTTGCGTATTGCCCGTTCGGTGCGCAGGCAGTGGAAGCAGTTGGCGCCGCAAGAATCCGAGCAGTTGTTGCCCTGGATGAACCAGGTTCAGGAGGCGCTGACCAGTGCCGATGCCGCGACCCTGCAAGCCTTGCGCCCGCGTTTGCTCGATGCTTCCCATGATCAGGGCATCAGTTCTGCGCAGAGTTACTGCCTGGTCCGTTTCACCTTGTTGATGGATACCGCCCTGGCGGCAAACGCGGCGTTGAAAGCGGTGGAGCAGGGCGGTGAAACACTCGATCCGCCGAGAACCCTGACACCGCACCGCGATCTGTCCCTGGCACTGGTGTTTGGCGCCCGCAGCGCACTGGCCTTCCTGGTGGTGTCGTGCTTTTGGCTGGCAACCGCCTGGCCCGCTGCCGCCGGTGCGCTGGTGTTGACCTGCGTGGTATGCAGCCTGTTTGCCAGTCGTGAGAACGGTGCGCAGATTGGCATGAGTTTTATGCGGGGTATTTTTCTGGCCATTCCGGCGGCGTTTATCGTCGGGCAAATTCTACTGCCGCAATGGAGCAGTTTCGCGATGCTCTGCCTGGCCATGGGGGTACCGCTGTTTTTCGGCGCACTGGGCATGGCAAGGCGCAGATCGGCGCTACGGCCACCTCGTTTTGCCTGCATTTCATCGTGTTGGTCGCACCGTTGAACCAGATGCAGTTCGACGTCGCGACGTTCTTCAACAGCGCGCAGGCCATGGTGATCGGTGTCGGTGCGGCCGTGCTGGCGTTCCATTTGCTGATCCTGCGCGACCCGGCCTGGCATGGTCGACGCCTGCTGGCGGCTACCCTGGACGATTTGGTGCGCCTGACCCGGCGCAACCTGGCCGGCGCCGAAAGCTGGTTCGGCGGGCGCATGGCCGACCGCTTGCTGCAACTGGCTCGGCATTATCCGGAACTGCCGGAACCGGCGCGCAGTCGTTGGGACGACGGCTTGCTCGGCCTGGACATCGGCGATGAGTTGCTACATCTGCGCTTGAGCCTGGCAGTGGCGCAGGTACCGGTCACGGAGCCGCAACGGCGTTACCTCGATGATCTGGAAAAGATCCTGCGCCAAGGCCCCGCTGGCAGTCGCGCCGAGGCATTGGCCGAGCCGAGCGCAGCGTTGCTGCAAACTTTGTACGCCTTGCCCCCCGGCGATGCGGTGAAACTGGCCCAGGGTGCGGTGCTGCAATTGCAAAACAGCTGGCGCGCCTGGTGCCGCCAGCAGGAGGAAGTCGATGGGCTTGCGTGAGTGGTCGGTGGGCGGCGTGCTGCTCAGCCCGTTCCTGATTTATGTGGTGCTGGCACTTCTGGTGACCGGCGCCTTGCGCCTGTTGTTGCGCCTGACGCCGGTGAGCCGCTGGATCTGGCATGAAGCGTTATTCGATTGCGCCTTGTACGTCTGCGTATTGACCGCGATCACCGTCGTCCTCGGACCTTTGTAAGGAGTTGAATATGCGTACCTCCGTACGTGTCGCAGTCACCCTGTGCCTGGTGGCGGTGGCGATTTTTGCAGGTGGGCATTTGTGGCAGTACTACATGCTGACCCCCTGGACCCGCGACGCGCGCATCCGTGCCGACGTGGTGGTGATTTCCCCGGATGTGTCAGGCTGGGTGCGCGAGCTCAAGGCCTACGACAACCAGCAGGTCAAGGCCGGCGACCTGTTGCTGAGCATCGACCGCGACCGTTTCGAAGCCGCGCTGGAAAAGGCCCAGGCCGTGGTGCAGACCCGCCAGCAGCAACTCAATCTACGCGAACGCGAAGCCAGCCGACGCGCCAGTCTCGGGCCGCAGGCGATCAGTGCGGAACTGCGGGAAAACGCGCAGATCAACGCCGGCATCGCCCGTGGCGAGCTGCGCGAAGCCCAGGCCGAAGTCAAGGCCGCGCAAATCAATCTGGACCGCAGCCAGGTCCATGCACCGCGCAACGGCCACATCACCAACCTGCGCCTGGCCCAGGGCAACTATGTGAACGCCGGGCAATCGGTGATGGCCCTTATCGATGACTCGACCTTTTATGTGCAGGCGTATTTCGAAGAAACCAAACTGCCGCGCATTCGTGTCGGCGATCCGGTGAAAGTCTGGTTGATGAGCGCCGGAGATGCCTTGCAAGGGCGGGTGGAAAGCATCAGTCGCGGCATTACCGACCGCAATACCACGCCGGATGGCCAGTTGTTGGCGGAAGTCGAGCCGACGTTCAACTGGGTTCGGTTGGCGCAACGGATACCGGTGCGGATCAAACTCGACCATGTGCCTGAAGGGCTCAACTTGAGTGCGGGGATGACGGCGAGCGTGCAGGTGCAGGAGGGTTCACAGTGATCGTTCCCACGCTCCGCGTGGGAATGCAGCCCGGGACGCTCCGCGTCCCTTCAAAGCCGAACGCGGAGCGTCCGTTGAGGCATTCCCACGCAGAGCGTCACTAGTGTCCGGTAAACATGTTTCATAGCTGAAGGCTGCCTTGGGCAGCCTTCAGCTTTTC
>NZ_JBIUYA010000031.1:0-73804 GCF_044744285.1 Pseudomonas sp. NPDC087336
AAGCTTGCTTGTGCTTGATTCAGTTAGCAGTTTTGAGTAACCGCTTAGCAGCACCACTTTTGGTCTTCTTTTTTGGCATGTTCGGATACTCCGCATTCAGTTGATAAACATAATCAGAAGGCCTGCCGTGCCCTGTTGATTACTTCTTCTTTTTCGGGGCGATGACCATGATCAGCTGGCGTCCTTCCATCTTAGGATGCTGTTCGACCGAACCGTACTCGAGCAAGTCACCTTCAACTCGCTTGAGGAGTTCCATCCCCAGCTCCTGGTGGGCCATCTCACGGCCGCGGAATCGCAAGGATACCTTGGCCCTGTCCCCGTCACTCAGGAAACGTACCAGGTTGCGCAGTTTTACCTGGTAATCCCCTTCCTCCGTCCCTGGACGAAACTTGATTTCTTTAACCTGGATCTGCTTCTGGTTTTTCTTGGCCGCAGCAATCTGCTTCTTCTTTTCGAAGATCGATTTGCCGTAGTCCATCAGTTTGCAAACAGGTGGTACTGCATCGGCGGAAATCTCCACCAGATCCAGCTTGGCCTCTTCAGCCTTAAGAAGCGCGTCTTCAATTGACACAATCCCGAGCTGTTCACCTTCAGCCCCAATTAACCGAACCTCGCGTGCCGAGATATTCTCGTTGATCGGGGCTTTCGGTGCAGTTCGTTTATCTTGTCTCATTTCACGCTTAATAATAATTACTCCGAATCTTGGCGACCACGCCGGGAAACCGCTTGCGCGAGGAACTCAGCGAACTGGGCGACGGGCATCGAGCCCAGGTCAGCACCTTCACGAGTACGCACAGCGACAGTCTGCATCTCGACTTCCCGATCTCCGATAACCAAGAGATAGGGAACCTTGAGCAAGGTATGCTCGCGGATTTTAAAGCCGATCTTTTCATTTCTCAAGTCAGACTTGGCACGAAACCCGCTTTCGTTGAGAGTTTTTTCCACTTCGGCGGCAAAATCTGCCTGTTTATCAGTGATATTCATGATCACTGCCTGGGTCGGAGCCAGCCACGCAGGGAATGCACCCTCGTAGTGCTCGATCAGGATTCCGACGAAACGTTCGAAGGAGCCCAGGATCGCCCGGTGCAACATCACCGGATGCTTGCGGCTGTTGTCTTCGGAGACGAATTCGGCACCCAGACGCACAGGCAGGTTAAAATCGAGCTGCAGGGTACCACACTGCCAGACACGGCCAAGGCAATCTTTCAGCGAGAATTCGATCTTCGGACCGTAGAACGCCCCTTCACCCGGCTGCAGATCGTACGGCAGGCCAGCACTATCAAGGGCTGCAGCCAATGCCGCTTCGGCGCGATCCCACAACTCGTCGGAACCCACGCGCTTTTCCGGACGAGTGGACAGCTTCATCTCGACGTCTTTAAAGCCGAAATCGGCGTAGACATCCATGGTCAGCTTGATGAACGCGGCGGATTCGGCCTGCATCTGCTCTTCGGTGCAGAAAATGTGGGCGTCGTCCTGAGTGAACGCGCGCACACGCATAATGCCGTGCAGCGCACCCGACGGCTCGTTACGGTGGCAGGCACCGAACTCGGCCAGGCGCATTGGCAACTCGCGGTAGCTCTTCAGGCCCTGGTTGAACACCTGCACGTGGCAAGGGCAGTTCATCGGCTTGATGGCGTAGTCGCGGTTTTCCGACTGGGTGGTGAACATGTTGTCGGCGTAGTTGGCCCAGTGCCCGGATTTCTCCCACAGGCTGCGGTCAACGACCTGAGGGGTCTTGATCTCCAGGTAACCGTTGTCGCGCTGCACCTTGCGCATGTACTGTTCGAGCACCTGGTACAGGGTCCAGCCGTTCGGGTGCCAGAACACCATGCCCGGCGACTCTTCCTGGGTGTGGAACAGGCCCAGGCGCTTGCCGATCTTGCGATGATCGCGTTTTTCGGCTTCTTCGATACGCTGGATGTAGGCCGCCAGCTGCTTCTTGTCGGCCCACGCGGTGCCGTAGACGCGCTGCAATTGCTCGTTCTTGGCATCGCCACGCCAGTAGGCGCCGGACAACTTGGTCAGCTTGAAGGATTTCAGGAAACGCGTGTTCGGCACGTGCGGACCGCGGCACATGTCGACGTATTCTTCGTGATAGTACAGACCCATGGCCTGCTCGTTCGGCATGTCCTCGACCAGGCGCAATTTGTAGTCTTCGCCACGGGCCTTGAACACTTCGATCACTTCGGCGCGCGGAGTGACTTTCTTGATCACGTCGTAATCTTTTTCGATCAGCTGCTGCATGCGCTGTTCGATGGCGGCCAGGTCGTCCGGAGTGAAAGGACGCTCGAAGGCGATATCGTAATAGAAGCCTTCGTCGATAACCGGGCCGATGACCATCTTGGCCGTCGGGTACAGCTGCTTGACCGCATGACCGACCAGGTGGGCGCAAGAGTGGCGAATGATCTCCAGCCCCTCTTCATCCTTTGGCGTGATGATTTGCAGCGTGGCGTCGCGGCTGATGGTGTCGCTGGCGTCGACCAGCTTGCCATCGACCTTGCCCGCTACGGTGGCCTTGGCCAGGCCGGCACCAATGGATGCGGCGACCTCGGCTACGGAAACCGGGTGATCGAATGAACGTTGACTGCCGTCGGGAAGAGTAATAGTTGGCATGGCGCCTCCTCTCCTAGTGGTGACCCCTACCAAAGGTCACGTGGGTTGGGATGAGCCAGTACAAGATCCGATCCAGGCCATTCAATGACGAACGCCTGCCTTACAGCGGCAGGAGCCTTGCGGCCAACCGGAAAATCGAACCAGAGTGACTGGGATTCAAATCAGGGTTATTCGGGCATCTGCCGCGGCCGGGACTGAAGGTCGACCGGCGCCTGCGAACGCCCGAGCCAGGCATGCTAGCACAGATGAACGGTCGTGGCGGCGTCCAGGCCCTGCGCCGAGGCGAATCTGGCGTTTTTGTGCCAGAGTGCTGAACTTGAACCGCGTTTTACCCCTCAGATAACAAGACATTCCCCATAAGGAGCATCCCGGCATGCGTCTGAATCGTTTATTCGCTGTAGTCGCACCCATCGTCCTGCTGCTTCCGCTGGCCGCCCACGCCGATTGGCCGAAGGGTGAACGCGAGAAGTACATGGCGCAGTGCACCCAGGCCGCCACCCCACAGATCGGCGCCGCAGCGGCAAAATCCCACTGCGCCTGTGGAGCTGACGCAATCAAATCGTACCCGGCCAAGGATTTGCAGGCGCTGATGGACAACCAGGCCAGCGATGCCCTGAAACAACAGGCCCTGGGCCAGATCGCCAAGTGCAAGGCCCCTCCAGCGAAAAAATAATCCGATAAACGCACACTGAAAAAGCGTTTTCAGCCGGTAAAACCCCCGTGAAAAACGCTTTTTCCTACAAATTGTTCAGGTTTTACAGGTTTTTTTCTCACCTTTACGTTGAGCTGAAAGCCTTTAAATACGGGGCCTTCAGCCCAATCAGCGAACAAAGAGTGTGCGACTGTAGGGCAAACAACCGCTGTGGGGGGCTCCCAAAGCGAACATTTCGACTATGATACTCGGGTGTGCCCAGTTGGCCTGAGCAGCACAGTACTACTGAAAATATATGTTTCTTGGAGATACACCATGTCTAATCGCCAAACCGGCACCGTTAAATGGTTCAACGAT
This sequence comes from Pseudomonas sp. NPDC087336, assembly GCF_044744285.1. NCBI lineage: Bacteria > Pseudomonadati > Pseudomonadota > Gammaproteobacteria > Pseudomonadales > Pseudomonadaceae > Pseudomonas > Pseudomonas sp. NPDC087336. The sequence continues at coordinate 3,623 of NZ_JBIUYA010000031.1, forward strand.
GAAAAAGGCTTCGGCTTCATCACTCCTCAAGGTGGCGGTGACGACCTGTTCGTACACTTCAAAGCTATCGAAAGCGACGGTTTCAAAAGCCTGAAAGAAGGCCAGACTGTTTCCTTCGTGGCTGAGAAAGGCCAAAAGGGTATGCAAGCTGCTCAAGTTCGCCCAGAGTAATTTCCAGGCGCACTAAAAAAACCCCGTCCATGTGACGGGGTTTTTTATGGGCGATACAAAAGCCTTATCGAATCAGCCGCAGTTGACGCGAGTGACGACCCGATTGGCATCGGTGTTGAGGTTCAGGCGGTCCGAGCGGTACTCCAGCGTCACCATGTCGTTAGGTTGCAGGAACCGTGCGTTTTGCGCGCCTGCACGGGTGCGTGCCTGCTCCAGCAACTGGGGCGAAGCCTGTTTGCCGATGGTGAACTCGGCCGCTTTGGCCTCGCAACGGCTATGACCTGTCTCAGTGGTAGTGGCTGGGTCAGTCGGCTCGGTGGTGGCCGTGCTGCAACCGGCCAGCATGGCAGCAGCCAGCACAGTACCCAATGACGCGAGCTTCCAAGGCATGACGCCTCCTTATTCGATGATTTAGCTGAATTCTTGCGACCGCCATTCCGGCGTTTGGTTTCACGGGGAACCCAGGCACCCCGCCTTTCTCAACGGACAAACGGCAAGTTTGCCTGAGCAGCACCCTGCCCTTCACCTTTCAATCGTGACTGAATATGAATGGTACTCAGTAGACGTCGATGTAGTCGAAGGCCGGTTTTGGCCAGTTCTGCTTCAACGCATTGTAGATCTGCATGACCCAGACTTCGTCACTGGCCGCCACCCGCCCGACATAACCTGCGCCCTTCGCCCAGGTTTCCAGGCGAAACAGCAAGCCGTCGATATCGCTGCCACCCACGACCCCCGATGAAATATAGGCGATACCGCCCTTGGTCACGCGCAATTGCGTGTGCTCATTGTCGCTGGCTGCAGCCAACAGCTGGCGTACCGCTTCAAGGGTCAAGCCATCGGGAGTGTTCAAATCGATCTGCACAGCACAATCCTAAAATGGCCATCAAAGCCCAAGTGTCGCACAGCCCTGCATTCATGCCTAAGTCGCAGTGCCAAAAGCGTCGCAAAGTGATTAACTCGACGTTCACCATTCTCCCTGACTCCCGAGCCCTGTCATGACCAGCGTGAGCATCGAAGCCGACATCAAGATCAGGTGGCCAGATGGCCATATTTCCTACAGCCCCGGCAGCCCGGAAGAGCTGGCCATTATCGGCATTGACCTGCTGGTCAAAGACTTGGGTACCGAAGCGGCACGCTCTTTCATCGACAAGCTCTTCGAAAAACACTCGCGAGGCGGGCATTCGCAGTGAGCGTGAGCCCGTAGGGTCCGAGCGCTACCGCAGTCGCGCCAGGCGCTCGGTCAACAGATCGAAGAAGCCCTGGTCGTCACCGCTTTCAACCCATAAAGCGTTCTTCGGCGCCTTGAGGCTGTCATACCAGTCGACGATGGTCTGGCCAAACGTCGGACCTTCGCGGCTGTCGACCACCACATTGACCGAACGGCCGCTGAACAGCCCGGGCTTGAGCAAGTAGGCGATGACCGTGGCGTCATGCACCGGGCCACCGGGAATGCCATAGCGCGCCATGTCACCGCCGATGCACTCTTGCAGGATATCGCCCACCATCGTGCCAGCCTTGTTGTTCAACGCCGCAATCTGCTCAAGGCGCGCATCACTGGTGAGGATCTTATGGGTCACATCCAGCGGCAGGTAGACCAGGTTCGCGCCACTCTTTAGCACCACCTCGGCCGCGTGCGGATCGGCGAACAGGTTGAATTCCGCCACCGGCGTGATGTTACCGCCGTTGAAGTGCGCGCCCCCCATGACCACCACCTCCTTGATGCCCCGTACGATTTGCGGCTCGCGTATCAGCGCCAAGGCCAGGTTGGTCTGTGGCCCCAACATGGCGATGGTCACGCTATGGGGCGTGGCGGCCATCAGCGTATCGATCAGGAAGTCGATCGCATTGCCCTCGGCCAGGCCTTGTCTGGGCTCATACACCGCGACACCCGGCAAACCCTCCTCACCATGGACGTGCTCGGCATAGATGGGCGTGCGCACCAGCGGCTTCGATGCCCCGGCGTACACCGGCACCTCTTCGCGGCCGGCCCACTCAAGGGCAAGCCGTGCATTGCGCGAGGTTTTGTCCAGGGGCACGTTGCCGGCGACAGTGGTCAATGCGCGCACGTTCAATTCTTGCGGCGACGCCAGGGCAAACAGCAAGGCAATCACGTCGTCGGCACCAGGATCGGTATCGATGATCAAGTCGACCGGTTGTGCGCACTGGGCGCCCATCAGAACGTTACCCCGGCCACCAGCACGATATTGCAGTAAGGCTGGCATTCGCCGGTGCGCACGATTGCCCGCGCCTGTCGACTGAGAACCTTGAACTGCTCATGACTGAGCAGTTCGCGCCGCCCCAGTGCACCCTCGGCCTCCAGCACGGCCAGGGTCGCCAGCGCCGGAGGCCGTTTCTCCAGGATCTCCTGCGCCAGCACATGGCTTTCGACCTGCATTTCGCTGAGCACCACTTTCAGGGTGCTGACGAAATCCGGAATGCCCGGGGTCAAGGCCAGGTCGATCAGTTCGACACCCGGCGGCACCGGCAGGCCCGCATCACCGATCACCACCTTGTCGCCATGGCCCAGGGAGGCAATCAGCCGCGACAGTGCGACATTAAGCAAAGGGGTCTTTTTCATGGTGTTTTAAACGCCTGCACTTCGGCCAGGGTGGGAATCGAGGGTTGCGCGCCAGCGCGGGTGACAGACAATGCGGCGGCGAACTGGCCGAAACGTATCGCTTGCGCTTCGCTCATTCCGTCTACCAAGGCCGCGGCAAAACCGCCAACGAAGGTATCGCCGGCAGCGGTGGTGTCGAGCGCCTTCACGCTTGGCGCCGGGAAGTGCTCGAAGCCCTTGCCATCGGCAAACAACGATCCCTGGGCGCCGAGGGTGATGATGACCTTGCCGGCCCCCATCTCGATCAGTCGAGTGGCCGCGATCTGCGCCGTGTGCAGAGAGTCCACCGGCAAACCGCTGAGCGTTGCCGCTTCACTCTCGTTGGGAATCAGGTAGTCGATGGACGCGTACCAGTCCTGCGGCAACGGTCGACTGGCCGGCGCGGGGTTGAGGATCACGGTCTTGCCCAGTTCACGACCGCGCTTGAGCGCATGGCCGACCGTGGCGTCCGGCACTTCCAGCTGACAGATGATCACATCCGCCTCCTGCAGCACCACATCGAAACAGCCGAGCACCACCGGCGTCAGTGCGCCATTGGCCCCGGCGACGATCACGATGGCGTTCTGGCTGTTATCGTCGACCACGATCAACGCCACCCCACTGGTCCCCGCCACGGCGCTGACCGCCCGACAATCGATGCCCTCATCCAGCAACGCCTGGCGCAACACCTGGCCGTAGGCATCGCTGCCCACGCAGCCCACCATCGACACCTGTGCGCCGAGGCGCGCGGCCGCCACGGCCTGGTTCGCACCCTTGCCGCCACAGACCGTCGCGAACGACTGGCCGATCAGTGTTTCTCCACCACGGGGCAAGCGCGGCGCCCGGGTCACCAGGTCCATGTTCAAGCTGCCGACTACCACTACTTTTGCTGACATACATGACTACTCATCAAGACGGTTTCTGCGCTGCTTTTGATTCAGCGGTATTGATCAAACACCCCGGCCAACGGCGCGGTCGATTCGCGCATGACGATGCTGGGGGTGACGATCCGCTGTTCGATCGCCAGGTCCGGCCTGGCGATCCGGTGCAGCAGCACTGCGGCCGCCATTTCGCCCAGTTGCAGGATCGACTGGCCGACCGTGGTCAATGCCGGATAGACATAGCGGCTCATCTGGATGTCGTCGAAGCCAATGACCGACAGGTCCGTCGGCACGCGAATATTGCGCTCGGCGGCGGCACGCAGCACGCCGAAGCCGATCATGTCGTTGGCGGCGAAAATCGCGCTGGGGGGATTTTTTTCCAGCAGCATAGCGGCGGCGCTGTAGCCGCCGGTGCTGGTGAAATCGCTTTCCAGCATGCGCCCGTGCGCCACACGGATGCCCGCCTCTTCAAGGGCCCGGCGAAATCCGGCCAGGCGCATCTGCGCCACGCTGGTGGTTGCAGGGCCGCTGATGGTGGCGATGTCCCGATGCCCCAACTCCAGCAGGTGCCGGGTCGCCAGGTAAGCGCCGTATTCATGATCGATGCGCACCAGGTCGGCATCGACGCCTTCGAGCCCGCGGTCGACGATCACCATCGGCGTGCGCACGCCCGCCAGGCCCTGGGCCAGCCCACTGTCACCCCCAGCGGAGGCGACGATCAGCCCGTCGATGCGTTTCTCCAGCAGTACCCGCAGGTAACTGCGCTGCTTGTCCGGGTTGTCGTCCGAATTACACAGGATCACGCAGTAGCCATTGCGCTCACAATAGTCCTCGATGCCCCGCGCCAGTTCGGCAAAGTACGGGTTGAGGCTGTTGGGCACCAGCAGGCCGATGGTCGCCGTGGTCTTGGCCTTGAGGGAACGGGCCACGGCACTGGGCACGTAGTCGAGGGTCTTGATCGCCGCCTCGACCTTGACCCGCACTTCTTCACTGACCGGCCGGGTCTTGTTCACCACGTGGGACACCGTGGTGTAGGAAATCCCCGCCAGTGCTGCTACATCCTTGATCGTTGCCATGACTCAGGTCCGCCGGCTTGCGCGCTGACTGCGATAAGTATCAAGCACCACCGCCACCACGATCACCGCACCAGTAATGATGCGTTTGGTCGGCTCGGTGGCTCCGATCTGCGCGAGACCAGCCGCCAATACCGAAATGATCAGCACGCCGAAGAAGGTGCTGATGACCGAGCCGCGCCCGCCCATCAGGCTGGTGCCGCCAATCACCACCGCAGCGATCACTTGCAGCTCCAGGCCGGAGCCGGCATTGGGGTCCGCCGCTTCCAGGCGTGAAATCTGGAATAGTGCAGCAATACCGGCCAGCAACCCCATCAGGCTGAACACCAGGATCTTGTAGGGCTTGGGGTTGATCCCCGCCAGGCGCACCGCTTCTTCGTTGGTGCCGATGCCGATCAGGTAGCGACCGAACACGGTGCGGGTCAACACGGCCTGGGCGATGAATATGATCAGCAAGGCAATGATGAATGATGGCGAAATCCCGAAGGCGATCGGGTTGGACAGCCAGGCAAAGGCGTCGCCGATGTAGGCCGTGCGCGAACCGGTCATCTGGTACGCCACGCCGCGGGCCATTTCCAGCACGCCCAGAGACACGATGAACGAAGGAATGCGCCAGGCCACGGTGATCGAACCGGTGACGGTCCCCGCCAGCGCGGCGGCCGCCATGCCAAGCAATGCCGCCGGCAGCACGCTCCAGCCCCAACCGAGAATCGCCACGCTGACGGTCGACGCGGCCAGTGCCAGCACCGAGCCCACCGACAGATCGATGCCGCCGATGATCAGCACGAAGGTCATCCCGACCGCCAGGACCATCAGGTCTGGAATCTGGTTGGCCAGGGTGCTGAAGGTGTTATAGGAGAGGAAGTGACTGCTCAGCACCGAGAACAGCACGATCATGGCCAGCAAGGCACCGGCCAGCCCCAGATACGTACCCAGCCCATAGAAATTGCCGATGCGTTGGCCGGCCGAAGATGCGGTTTTCATTGAAGATCCCTAGGCGCCGCTGCTTTGAGCTGCGCATCACGTTTTTGGTAGCCGGCGAACGCGGCGGCAAGCAAATCATCCTGGGTCCAGCTGTCGCGCTCGAAGGTGTCGATCAGGCGCCCCGCCGAGAGCACGCCGATGCGGTCGCAGATCAACATCAATTCGCGCAGGTCGCTGGACACCACCACCAACGCCTTGCCCTGGCGCGTCAGCTCGCCGAGCAGCGCGTAAATGTCAAATTTGGCGCCGACATCGATGCCGCGGGTCGGCTCGTCGAACAGCAGCACCGAGCAATCACGCTCCAGCCAGCGACCGATGACCACCTTCTGCTGGTTGCCACCGGACAACTCGGACACCAATTGCGCCGGCCCGGAACTGCGGATGCGCATGGCATCGATTTGCCGCTGGGCCAGTTTCGCTTCATCGCCAGGGTTGACCAGGCCGCCGCTGGAAATATCGGGCATGTTGCCCAGCGCTATGTTCGCGCTGATCGATTGCGTCAGCAGCAGGCCCTCGCCCTTGCGGTCTTCAGTGATCAGGGCGATCCCATGCCCGACCGCGTCCACCGGCGAACGGATACTCACCACCTGCGCCGGTGAACCCAGCGCCACCGTGCCGCTGTCCGCGGTGTCGGCCCCGAAGATCAATCGCAGCAACTCCGTGCGCCCTGCCCCGATCAAACCGGAAATACCGAAGATCTCGCCAGCGCGCACTTCGAAGGACACGTCATGCACTTTGTCGGCGCGGCTCAGTCCCTTGACCGTCAATGCCGCCACGCCAATGTCGCGCGGCCCCATGTCGATGTGTTCACCCAGTTCGCGCCCGACCATCAGCGTGACCAGTTGCTCACTGTTGTAGTTGGCCATTGGCTCGACACACACCAGGTTGCCGTCACGCAGGACCGCAATGCGCTGGGCCACCCGCGCCAGTTCTTCGAGGCGGTGGGAGATATAGATGATCGACACGCCACGGGCCTGCAGGCGCGTGATCTGCTCGAAGAGCATTTCGACTTCCCGGGCGGTCAGCATCGCGGTCGGCTCATCGAGGATCAGCACGTGGCAATCACCGATCAGGTTGCGCGCGATCTCGACCATCTGCTGATGACCAATGCCCAGCTCGCCCACCAGCGTATCCGGGTCGATCGCGTCCAGCCCGACCTGAGCCATGGCCTCGATCGCCGCCAGGCGCAGTTGCTTGCGCTTGATCCAGCCGCCGCTGCTGGGCAGCTTGTGCAGGAACAGGTTTTCCGCCACCGACAGGGTCGGCAACAGGTTGAGCTCCTGCATCACCATGCGGATACCCAGGTCTTCGGCCTGGGTGCGGCTGCCGGGGCGGTAATCCTGCCCCTGAAACTGCATCTGGCCGGCGGTCGGCGTGACCAGCCCGCCGATGATCTTGGACAGCGTGCTTTTACCGGCGCCGTTCTCGCCGGTCAGTGCCAGCACCTCGCCGCGCATGAGCGTGAGGTTGATGCCGGCCAGGACCGGCTGCGCGTAAGTCTTGCCAATGCCGCTGACCGAGAGGACAGCATGCGGGGCGCTAACAGACATAAATCTCTCCATGCGCTCGCCGGGACGGGCGAGCGTCATTGTGTCGCCGCAAAATTACTGTGTAACCAGCTCTACCGGAGTTTCGATCACGCCGTTGGTGCCGCTGTCGACTTTCTCGCCCTTGATGATCTTCAACGCGGTCTCGATGCCGAACACCGCCTGCTTGGCAGCAAACTGATCGGCGGTGGCCAGGACGCGGCCATCCTTGAGCATCGGCTTGATGGCATTGATGTTGTCGTAACCGACCACTTGGACCTGGCCGGCCTTGCCCGCGGCACGTACGGCAGACACCACGCCCACCGCCATGCTGTCGTTGCCGGCCAGCAGGGCCTTGATGTTCGGGTATTCGCTGAGCATCGAGGAGGCCACCTGGTTGCCCTTGTTGATTTCCCAGTCGCCCGATTGCACGGACACGACCTTGATCTGCGCCGCCTCCATCGCATCCTTGAAGCCTGCGGTGCGGGCCTGGGCATTGGTGGTGGTGGACACGCCTTCGATGATGCCGACTTCATCACCGGCCTTGAGCTGTTTGGCCAGGTACTCACCCACCAGGCGCGCGCCCTGGCGGTTATCCGGACCTACGAACGGCACGCTGATGTTCTTGCTCTTGACCACGGCCGGGTCGAGCTGATTGTCGATGTTGATGACGGTGATGCCGGCGTCGACGGCTTTTTTGATCACCGGCACCATGGCCTTGGAATCAGCGGGTGCGATCACCAGCGCGTTGACCCTGGAAACAATCATTTGCTCGACGATGCGGATCTGGTTGGCAGTATCGGTTTCGTCCTTGATGCCGTTGGAGATGAGCTCGAACTCGCCGGAGTGGTCCTTCTGGTAGGCCTTGGCGCCGTCTTCCATGGTCAGGAAGAATTCGTTGGCCAAGGACTTCATCACCAACGCGACCTTGGGCTTTTCAGGCGTCTGGGCGAACGCCGAAGAAACAGGCAGCGCGGCGGTTGCACCAGCCAGTATTGCGACAGCAAGAAGACGTCCAGCGAATGGCAGCTTCATGGGTTCACTCCGATCTTATGATTATTGTGGGCAACGTCGCGGCCACCACAAGAGGCCTCGCAAACGTTTGCGAACCCTGACTATGCGAATTTTACCGGTATTTGTCAACGACCGGCATACGCCGTTCGCAGGTTGCAGGCGCTTCAATGTGTAGGGCCCTGTCACGCCGTGGTGCTGACAATACTGCCAGAACCGGTCAAGGCTTTCGCCAGACTGGCGGCCACCTGCATCAACTGAATGTAGCAAACCGACCGTCTACGACATGTGAACTCCCTGAAGATGATTTTTCACCAAAGCATCGACATGCCGGCGTTTATTTAACGTCAACATTACATTGGGTCCGTAATCATTTTCGGAAAGCCGAATGAAAAATCCATGGACAGTCGGAAAGCCGGACAAGATCTGGCGACCGCCATTCAACGAGTCGTTTAAATAGCTAAACAAATCAGTGGCTTACGCTTTTTTTATGATTCCAGGTGTAACTGGTACGAGTCGTGCTCTTTCTCCAGCACCCCAAAGGTTCAGATCATTTGGGGGGCATTTAGATGAACCTGCATCGGCACCGTCACTAAAAGAGAGAAAAATAATGACATCTGCTTTGAAAAATCTTATTCCGGGCACCTTGGCCCTCCTGCTGCTCCTGCCCGCCGCCCTTCAGGCAAAAGAAGTCGAAACCCAACAGAAACTGGCGAACGTCGTGGTCCTGGCTACCGGCGGCACCATCGCCGGTGCTGGCGCCAGCGCCGCCAACAGCGCCACCTATCAAGCGGCGAAGGTCGGCATCGAACAATTGATCGCCGCGGTTCCGCAGCTCAGCGAATTGGCCAATGTTCGCGGTGAACAGGTCATGCAGATCGCCTCCGAAAGCATCACCAACGACAACCTGCTGCAGCTGGGCCGTCGCGTCGCCGAGCTGGCGGACAGCAAGGACGTCGATGGCATCGTGATCACCCACGGCACTGACACCCTGGAAGAAACCGCCTATTTCCTCAACCTGGTGGAAAAAACCGACAAGCCCATCATTGTCGTGGGCTCCATGCGCCCGGGCACGGCCATGTCGGCCGACGGCATGCTGAACCTGTACAACGCCGTCGCCGTCGCCAGCAGCAAGCAAGCGCGTGGCAAAGGCGTGCTGGTGACCATGAACGATGAAATCCAGTCGGGTCGCGATGTCAGCAAAATGATCAACATCAAGACCGAGGCGTTTAAAAGCGCCTGGGGACCGCTCGGAATGGTAGTCGAAGGAAAATCCTACTGGTTCCGCCTCCCGGCCAAGCGCCACACCATGGACTCGGAATTCGACATCAAGACCATCCAGAGCCTGCCTGACGTCGAAATCGCCTACTCCTACGGCAACGTCAGCGACACCGCCTACAAGGCACTGGCCCAGTCGGGCGCCAAGGCCATCATCCATGCCGGCACCGGCAATGGCTCGGTCTCATCCCGGGTCGTTCCTGCCCTGCAAGCCCTGCGCAAGGACGGGGTGCAGATCATCCGCTCTTCCCACGTCAATGCCGGTGGTTTTGTCCTGCGTAACGCCGAACAGCCAGACGACAAATACGACTGGGTCGTGGCACACGACCTGAACCCGCAGAAAGCCCGGATCCTGGCGATGGTCGCGCTGACCAAGACCAATGACAGCAAAGAGCTGCAACGGATGTTCTGGGAATATTGATTCACCCCTCGCCCGACCGACTCCGGTCGGGCACCCCTTGCCTCTGGCCTGACAAAAAAACTCTCATCGCCCTACACCAATCGGCAAAAAACACTGTCAGAGGATTCTCTTGAATTTTAAGCAGTTGCGAAAATGCCTACAGTTAAATACTGTATGCACGTACAGCTTAATAAGGATAATCCTGTGGACACCACTTCAGCCGCACCAGACACCTATGTACGCATGGGCCTGCGCGTTCAGAAAATCATCAACAGCCCTACCGCGCAAAAAGCCAGGGCCGCCCTGATCTTCCGCCTTCCGGACGAGCCCGTGGACGAGTGGGAACGCCTGCTCGAAGAAATCGACGAGAACGACAACGTCACCCTCGCCTATCGCGACGATGGCGGTGTGCAGATTTTCTGGGTCGTGCCGAAGGAAGACTGAGTCGATGAGTGTCCGTTGTTTTGCCTTGCTGTTCCTGTTGTTTGCCACGGGCGCCCAGGCTGATGCGCCACGCACGTTCAGCGAAGCCAAGAAAGTCGCCTGGAAGCTGTATGCACCGCAATCCACCGAGTTTTACTGCGGCTGCAAATACACCGGTAACAAGGTGAACCTCGCGGCGTGCGGTTATGTGCCGCGCAAAAACGCCAAGCGCGCCGAACGCATCGAGTGGGAACACATTGTTCCGGCCTGGCAAATCGGGCATCAGCGTCAGTGCTGGCAGGAAGGCGGGCGTAAAAACTGTACGCGATACGACCCGATCTACCAGAAGGCCGAAGCCGACCTGCACAACCTGGTGCCCAGCATCGGCGAGGTCAATGGCGACCGCAGCAATTTCAGCTTCGGCTGGCTGCCGGAACAATCGGGCCAATACGGTTCGTGCCTGACCCAGGTCGACTTCAAGGCGAAAAAAGTCATGCCCCGCCCTTCCATTCGCGGCATGATCGCCCGGACCTATTTCTACATGAGCAAGCAGTATGGTTTGCGCCTGTCGAAACAGGACCAGCAGCTGTACCAGGCCTGGAACAAGACCTACCCGGTGCAAGCCTGGGAACGCCAACGCAACCAGAGCGTGGCGTGTGTCATGGGGCGCGGCAACGAGTTCGTCGGCCCGGTCGACATGAAAGCCTGCGGTTAAACGCTCGCTGAAATAATGAAGGCCCGGGGTTAGACACCCCAGGCCTTCTTTTTTACAGCCACACGCTTGTGCCTTTACTGGACCGTCGGGCGCTCCAGCACCAGCACTTCAATGTTCTGCTTCTTCGCCTTGATCAGTGCGGCATTCACCTGCGCCTGCTTGGCGTCGGCTTCTTCTTTGGAGCCGTAAGGCCCCATCAGGATGCGGGTCTTGCCATTTTCCCTGACCACGTTGGACATGAAGCTGTGCTCGATCAGCCAGCCGCTGAGATCGCTGACGGCCTGGGGGGTTTCACCCCGTACTTCGAGATCCCACTGTGGCCCCGCGACCTGTGCCGGCGTTGCCGCCGCTGCAGGCTGCGGCTTTGGTGCCTCCTCGCGCTTGCCCTCACCGCATCCCGCCAGCGCCAATACCGCAATTGCCAAGACCATTTTGCGCACAGCGTTTCCCTCTGAATGCTTAAAGCGGGGGATTTTAGCACTCATGAATACTTCGCGAGTGCCGTAAAATGGGCTCAAAACAACGAGAATGATAGTGGCGGCCTCTGTATAGTTACGCCTTGGGAATTAATGCCGTATCTGCGCGTCAGAAAGAGGCACCCAAACCGTGAGACTTCGCACTAATCTATACATAACACCGACCTCTGCACTGTCCGAATCAGGTGCCCCACAAAGCAATCAAGGAGAAGACCATGCTGATACTCACCCGCAAAGTCGGTGAAAGCATTAATATTGGTGATGACATTACGATCACCATCCTGGGCGTAAGCGGCCAGCAAGTCCGGATTGGCATCAATGCCCCCAAAGACGTCGCAGTGCATCGCGAAGAAATTTATCAGCGCATTCAGGCCGGCCTCACCGCCCCGGAAAAGCCTCAAACCTGAATCCTGTCGCGTCAGTAGCCAGCCCGTTCGCCCCGCAACGACGGCTGGCTAAAGATTCAAGCGCAACATTGCCTGCGCACCCCTCCTCAGTCAGCCGAATGTAATACCGCGCGCCATTGCGCTGGCCGCCACCATCATCAGCAACACCAGCACCGCCTCGATATGACTGATTCGTGCAAACAGCGTCGCGCGCCAGGTATCGATAGCCGCGCCACGCGAGCGCGCAATTCGCCATTTGATCAACGTCACCATTGGCGCAATTTCCAGTAGCAGGATGAGGACGAACAACGTCATCTTGATATGGAACAATGGCTGGTGCAGGTAGTAATCCGTGCCTTTTTCGAAACCACCAAAGGCCCGCATGCCGCCGCTAACCAGCAGCACAACTGCAGAAATGCCCCATATGTTGTCTGCCATCAATACATCGCGAGCCTCTCCTGCGCCGACGGCCAGGCGTCGAAAAGCCGAGCCACGAACCAGGACAGCCCAGAATCCAAGCGCAAACGCCAAAAGATGTACCGCGGCTAGCAACCAATGAGTCAGCATCGGGAAACTCCTGTAAGGATGAAGTCGAATCAGCCTGTCAGTAGTAGTCCATGAACCGGCGGTTTGCACCTGCCAGAAGATTTGCTGTCCCCCGCAGCCTACCCGGCTGCCCACCTCTGGAGGCCGCGTAAAACATAACGTAACAGACCTACTAGACTCCAACACTCCAGTGCCGAAGTTCTTCAGGCACTATCCCGATAGCAGTCATTCCCACCAAATTGACCTGAGTACACAACATCATGTGTGAATCATGTGATTCAAACTCCGCAGCCAATACCAATGAGCGTCGTCGTTTTCTTCGCCTTGCCGGATGGGGAGCAGGTGCCCTGCTATTGGCCAGCGCCCTGCCGAGCCGACTGACTCAAGCTGCCGAGATAACCTCCGCGCCGCCAAAACCCAAAAACGTCATTAGCCCGGACGAAGCCCTGAAAAGGCTGATGGCGGGCAACGAACGGTACGTCAGCGGCAACTCCGAAACGCACGACTTCAAGGACGAACGAGAAGCCTTGGTTTCCGGCCAGAACCCCTTCGTGGCGGTGCTGAGTTGCTCTGACTCGCGCATTGCCCCCGAATACGCTTTCGATACCGCACGGGGCGATCTTTTCGCCGTACGCCTGGCCGGCAACTTTGTCACGGACGAAGGTCTTGCAAGCCTTGAATACGGCGTGGCCGTGCTCGGTGCACCGCTGATCCTGGTATTGGGCCATGAGCGCTGCGGTGCCATCGAGGCTGGCGTGAAAGCCGTCAAGGACCACACTGTATTCCCCGGCAAGATCCCTGCACTGACGGACGCACTCAAACCCACTATCGAGCAGGTAAGCAGTCAACCAGGCGACCTGGTGGAAAACGCGACCGTGCAAAACATCAAGAACTCGATCGAGCGCCTCAAGCAAGCCACTCCCTTGCTGAGCGACGCGCTCAGCAAGGGCCAGTTGAAAATCGTCGGGGGCATTTACCGCCTGGCGACAGGTAAAGTCGAGCTAGTTGCCTGAATCGTTCAGCTACGGCGGCCAAGCCGCAGAAATGAAGAGCCCAGCGCGAAGGCTGGGCTCAGGTTATTTCCTGCATTCAATCATCTTGTCCGCGAGCGCCTTGGCCCTTTCAATCAACAGATTCTGCCGGTCTTCATGCGTGACCGCGCCAACGACGGGCGCCGTCAGATGGCTTTCGGCAATCAACGCGGCGCAGAAATATTGATCCCACACAGCCTTGTGATCGGATGCCTGTCTGTTCATTTGGTCGGAGATCATGTGCGACTCCTTCAGATGAGATAACACTGCCTATCTTACGCCTGAATCGCCGCATCAAGGCACGGCGCCCACTTGCAGATGCGCCGCTACAAAATCCACCGCAGCAGCACATGGCTGGCAATCCAGGGAGACGCCTCGACTACCGTCCACTCAAGCAAAAGGCAAATGGACAGGTAAGCCGCAAAGAACTTGATCATCGCCCGCCTCCCCATCATCACCTTCCCGCCTCGATGACCCACGTAACGCCCGGTTGCCTGTCCTGCTTTGATGCAATTGGCTGCTTGCAGTTCAACCCAAGACGAACTGATTTTGATTCGGGTGAAATCAATCAGTAGCCGTGCGACTCACGGTATTTCTGGTACTTGTGATATTCAATCCACTCGACCACATCGTAAGGAAGGTAAAGCTGCTGCCTGGCGCGGGAAATCGCGATGTACACGGCACAGATCCGCTGATCGAACTCATAGGCATCTTTGAACTGCACGTTGGTGAGCAGCCCGCGCGTCAGCAGGACCCGATCGAACTCCATCCCCCCAGCTGCTTCTGCCATCATCAGCGTGCAGCTCTTGGCGGAGCTACTGATCATCCTGTTCAACCGAGTTACCCCGGCGACATTGAAGCCTTCTTCCAACTCGCTCTCGACCCAAAGAAACGACTCGTCGAACAGGTTCGCCTCACGCACCTGCTGCCAGTCTGTCATCTCGCTAAAATATGAGTGCGCCCCATCCGCGCCGCTCTCGGCACCGTAGTAGTCTGGTTTGAACAGCGCGATGGCAGTGATCATGAAATCCTTGAGATCCGACTCCGCCTTTTTGTCCGGGAAACTGAATAGACAGCTGGCATGGTGCAGCTCGATCATCCACTTCACCGTGTCCCAGCGAGACGCAGTCAGCACCACGCAACCCTCGGGCGGCACGAAGCCTTGCGGATAATGCTCGATACCGACATCTGCATCACGAGCTCCTTCGAAGGGAACCTTGCTCTTCTCTGAGTGCAGGCAGATCAACGGGTTAACCAGACGCTCGACATTGCGACCCGAGCGAACGCAGTAGCTAACATCGCTTTGGCGCACCACCCGCTTTCTTTTGACTATCTCGCCCCTGGCCTGCTGGTACTCATCACCCAGCGTAATCAACACCTGGCGCCCCCTCTCGAGGATCTGGAGCAGTGAGGCGGGAACATCCTGACTTTCATCAATGAGGACGTGCGTATAGCGAGCAGGTACCACGCAACCCGCCAGGCTTGCCCGCTTTATCATCAACAATGCTTCGAACCCGGTCCGACTGCCCCATGCCGGGCTTGCCTCAAGGTACGACCACAGGCGGCTCGAATACTCAAGAAGCACCCTGGCATCCAGGCTGGACAAGGATTGCTTGAAATGAGGCAGATGCCTGGCCGACAAGCTGTGGTCCCTGGAGCGGCAATAGCGCTCGAGCACCCTGAGGCAGGCATCAAGTGTCGCCCGCCCATCGTAGCCACGAAAACCGAGAATGTTCAGCTCCTGCGACAGCGCCTGCTTGCTCGGCCCCCTGGCCGGCTTACTGGCGGGGTTAGGCCTGGGACCGTGCAACAGGGCCCTCGCAAAGGCCTCGAAGGTTGTGCCCGTGTTCCGATCGCGTGCAGCGCCCATGCGCTCGTTAAGCGTTGCCAGTTTTTCCGGCGTGTGCGCCAGTATCAATGTCCCACCCGGTCGCAGGCACTCCACTAAGGCCCCTATAAGGTGACTTTTGCCTATCCCGGCGTAACCCTGAACATGCAGGTCTTCGTCCAGATTGGCACGAAAGGTTCTGACCAGCTTGTCTTGTGCAGCACTCAACCAACGCTCGCGATGCCTTGGCGTCACCATCTGCTGACTAAAGGGATTGTTGTTACTTTGGTGGCGAATCTTGAAACCGACATCCCACCTGCCATCGGGCAGCAGGTAATCGCGCGCCGAAACTTCATCGGCGAGAAGAAAACGCAGGTCGAGACCTTTGATCGCATTTAGACCGAAGTACAACTTGCGTGGATCGAACAGCCGTTGCGCCTCTGACAACAAACCTGCGGCTGTTGACTGCCGCGAGTCGACCGCCCATGCAATGAGCCTGGCCAGGACCTTCTCTGCCGCATTGGCATTAAGGTCTTTATCCGCCGCCTGGGCCAGATTCTGGATGACCAACATCGCCGCCAGCTCCGGATCCGTCAGGACACCAAGCGCTTTTGCGCCATCGACGAGCAACAAGCCTGCACAGGTTTCATCTGTAATGGGCAAGAACACAGGGGTGGATAAATCAAGATGCTCCGGGTGCATATAACCTCATAGCCAAGACAGGGCACATCAAAAGATCAATCCTGGTCGTACACGTCATTCGATCCAGGGTCATCCTCCGGCGGGGGCTCTCCTGTCCTCGCCTGTCATTCCAGCACCTTTGGCACTGATTTGCTTCTGCAACTCATGAACTGATGTTTCGAGAAGCCGACGCGGGTCCTCGCAGCCGACCGGCAGAACGACAACGGCAATGCACCTGCCTCGCCTTGAAGATCCCTATCAGTACGTGGGCGACAATCACTCAGCGTGAGCGAAACCTGAAGCTTGTGAACGCCCTGAAGAAATCCAGGACAACAAAAAAGGGCTCACCTTTCGGTGAGCCCTTCTAGACCGCCCAGCAGAGCGGATTCTGTTTGGTAGGCGCGATTGGACTCGAACCAACGACCCCCACCATGTCAAGGTGGTGCTCTAACCAACTGAGCTACGTGCCTGCTGTGAGGCGGCATTCTACGGAATTCCGGGAGGGTGTCAACACCTTTTTTCGAGCTAACCCTATGAAAATGCAAAATATTTAATTTTGCTGTGGGGAAGAAGATTTTCCGCTGGCTGGCGGCGGTTTTTCAACTCGGGTAGGATCGACACACTCGTTAAATTTATTAAACAGAGGCTGCAGGATGGCGAACACCCCTTACCCAGAGTCCTATTACGCCGCATCGGCCAATGCGGTACCGCCGCGCCCGTCTTTGCAGGGTGAGGTGGAGACTGATGTCTGCGTGATCGGCGCCGGTTATACCGGGCTGTCCTCGGCCCTGTTCCTGCTGGAGCACGGTTTTCGGGTGACAGTGCTGGAGGCGGCCAGGGTGGGTTTCGGTGCGTCGGGACGCAATGGCGGCCAGATCGTCAACAGCTACAGCCGCGATATCGATGTAATCGAGCGCAGTGTCGGCCCCCGACAGGCTCAGTTGCTGGGGCAGATGGCGTTCGAAGGTGGGCGGATCATTCGTGATCGGGTGGCCAGGTACAACATCCAATGCGACTTGAAGGACGGCGGCGTGTTTGCCGCCATCACGGCCAAACAGATGGGTCATCTGGAATCCCAGAAGCGCCTATGGGAGCGTTTCGGGCATACGCAGCTGGAGTTGCTTGATCAGCGCCGCATCCGCGAGGTCGTGGCGTGCGATCAATACATCGGTGGCACGCTCGATATGAGCGGCGGGCATGTCCATCCGCTCAACCTGGCGCTGGGCGAAGCGGCGGCCGTGGAGTCGTTGGGCGGCACCATTCATGAGCAGTCGCCGGCAGTGCGCATCGAGCGCGGCGCCAGCCCGGTCGTCCACACGCCACAGGGCAAGGTCAGGGCCAAGTTCGTTATCGTGGCGGGCAACGCCTACCTGGGCAACCTGGTGCCGGAGCTGGCCGCCAAATCGATGCCTTGCGGCACTCAGGTGATCACCACCGAACCCTTGGGTGATGAGTTGGCGAAAAGCCTGCTGCCCCAGGACTATTGCGTCGAAGACTGCAACTACCTGCTCGACTACTACCGCCTGAGCGACGACAAACGCCTGATATTCGGCGGCGGCGTGGTGTATGGCGCACGGGACCCGGCGAACATCGAAGCGATCATTCGTCCGAAGATGCTCAAGGCGTTCCCACAGCTCAAGGATGTGAAAATCGACTACGCCTGGACCGGAAATTTCCTGCTGACCCTGTCGCGCCTTCCTCAGGTCGGGCGACTGGGCGACAACATTTATTATTCCCAGGGCTGCAGCGGCCACGGCGTCACCTACACGCACCTGGCGGGCAAGGTCCTGGCCGAGGCATTGCGCGGTCAGGCTGAACGTTTCGACGCCTTTGCCGACCTGCCCCACTACCCGTTCCCCGGTGGGCAACTGCTGCGCACGCCCTTTGCTGCGCTGGGTGCGTGGTACTACGGATTGCGCGACAAACTCGGGTTCTGATACGCAAAAAAAATGCCCGTATCTGCTGATACGGGCATTTTCTTGTCTGCTCGCGAACCATTACCCGGCGATGGCGCGGTCCGCCGACAGCTTGCCGGCCCCTTCGATCAGCACCGCGATGCTGCCGCCCAGCAAGGCCAGGGCGAACTCATAACCGTTGTTGGCCATGAACAGGCCGTTGCTGATATGAACGCTAAAGATCGCCACCAGCGAAAGGAAGGTCAGGCCCAGCGCCGCCGGACGTACCAGCAAGCCGATGATCAATGCCAAACCGCCAAAGAACTCGGTACCGCCCGCCAGCGTCGCCATCAGGTAGCCCGGCGTCAGGCCGATGCTTTCCATGTACTGCGCGGTGCCCGCCAGGCCATAGCCACCGAATGCCCCGAAAAGTTTCTGCGAACCGTGGGCAGCGAAGATGATGCCGACGAAAATTCGCAAAACGGTCAGGCCGTAGCCAGCGCGGGTAAACAATACCTTGTTGATCAGTGTGCTCATGTTGTGTCGTCCCTTGAGAGTGTGTGTTGGTTGGCCGCTATATTAATCAGTAAATCTCATGTTAAAAGCGCAAAAAATCCGCGATAACAATCAGTTTATTCGATCATTTACGAAGGGCAACTTTTTGCCCCCGGGGCTCCAACGACTCCCGCTCCCGATCGAACGCCAGGTAATACTTGTTCACGCTATTAACATAGCTGACAGGTCCCATTCCCACCTGCTCCATGGCGATGCGTTCAACCTGGAAAAACCACTGGTTGGGATTCAACCCGCGGCGCCGGGCTTCCGCGCGCATCCCCTGCACCCGCTCCGGGCCGATGTTGTAGGCCGCCAGCACAAAGGCCATGCGCTCGCGCTCATTGAGCTTGGGGCTGGCGAAGAACTTGCGGCGAATCATCGCCAGGTACTTGGCGCCGGCCTGCACGTTGGCATCCAGCTCCTGAATGTTGCTCACGCCCACACGTTGCGCCGCTGACGGGGTGATCTGCATCAGGCCGGTCGGCGCACCGCCACTGCGCGCCGCGGGCTGCAGGCCGGACTCCTTGAACACCAGCGCCGCCAGGTTCAGCCAGTCCATGTCCTGGGCGCTCGCATGTTTTTGCAGCACCGGCCGCAGCTTCTCCAGGCGCTGGCGGTCAGCCTTGGCCAGGGGATAGTGGACCTGGTACTGGCGTCGATAGATGCGCAGAAACGCGGCATCCTGGTCCGACGGTTTTTTATAGCCCGCCAGGAAACGATCGATGCTGGCCCGCAGCATCGACGCGTCGCGGCGCACGAACCAGTACTCTTCGCCTGGCTCGCTGATGAGCACCTGGCGATCGACACGCAATTTCGGCAGGATCTTGCCCCAGCGCTCGGCGATCGGTTGTTCAACGATGGTCAGGTGGAAGATCCCACCCTGGACCATCTCCAGCACGTCCTCGACTGCCAGGCTCGGGTCGACCCACTCGATCTTCACGGGCGGCAGTTTGTGCAGCGCCAGCTTTTGATTGATCTGGCTGATCGCGTCGCCGGCGGCGCTGCCGTTGGGTAACGCCAGGGTTTTACCCGACAGTTGTTCGAGGCGGGTGTAGCGACGCTCGCCCTTGATCCCCACCAACACCAACGGGATGTTACTGGCAACCGGCTCACTGCTACTGACGGCGAAGCCCGGCTGCAGGTCCAGCAGCTCTCCGGGGGCCACCAGGTCGCCCTCCCCGCGCTGCAACGCACCGAGCAGTTGATCCTTGGCCCGGGGAATAATCTTGAGGGTGATTTCCTGGCCATCGCGGGCGTGGCCGTTGAGGTACTGCTCGAAAGCGCGCAAGCGATGGTATTCGACGCCGATGGCCTGGCCCTGGACTTCGCCGGAGCTGTTGCGGCTCTGGTTGACCAGCACGCGCAGCACGCGACTGCTGCGGATATCCGTCAGGTCACGAACCTTGGCCGCCGGTACGGCTTGCAGCGGCCCGGGCAGTCGTGCAACCGCCGATACCGGCAGCAGCAGCGAGCAACACAGCAGTAGCAAAACCGAGGGACGAATCATCCACTCTCCGCAAAGAATTCAGGTCGACCGCATGAATGGCTTCACGCAATCAAGCGACAGAAACAGAGCGCCCTGAAGCGCTGGCAACGCGCGAAATACTGGCACAATGGTGGCAACGCCACCACCCAGATGTGTTCGCGGCATTAAGAGACAGCGATAACCTGTTGTAGTTCTTGGCTTTTCTTATAAATCCGGAGCTCTGGTATGCTTTGCAGCCTTGGGCCCGAGGTAGCACCATGCAACTCATCGATATCGGCGTCAACCTGACCAACCCCAGTTTTGCCGACAAGCACCAGGCTGTGCTGGACCGCGCCTATGCCGCCGGGGTCTGCCAATTGGTGCTCACTGGCACCAATGTCGAGGGCAGCGAGCAGGCGCTGGAGTTGTGCCAGCAACTGGACGAAACAGCGCAGCGGCTGTTCGCCACCGCCGGTGTGCATCCCCACGCGGCCAGCGACTGGAATGCCGACAGCGCACGTCGCCTGCGCAGCCTGCTGAAGGAAACGAACATCGTGGCGGTCGGTGAATGCGGCCTGGATTTCAACCGCGATTTTTCACCGCGTGCGCAACAGGAGAAAGTCCTCGAAGAACACCTGGCGCTGGCGGTCGAACTGCAAATGCCGGTGTTCCTGCACGAACGCGATGCCAGCCAGCGCCTGCTGGACATCCTGCGCGACTACCGCGATCAACTGCCGGCCGCCGTGGTGCATTGCTTCACCGGCGAAAAGAACGCCCTGTTCAGTTACCTGGACCTGGATTTGCACATCGGCATTACCGGCTGGATTTGCGATGAGCGCCGGGGCATGCATTTGCACCCGCTGGTCAAGGAAATCAAGCGCGGGCGATTAATGCTGGAGAGCGATGCGCCGTACCTGTTGCCGCGCAGCCTTCGCCCCAAACCGAAAAACGGGCGCAACGAACCAGCGTATCTGACGGAAGTGTTACGTGAGGTGGCCTTGCACCGCGGCGAAAGCCAGGAAGACCTGGCCGCCCACACTACGGCTTGCGCGCGGGCGTTCTACGGGTTGCCCAGCGTTGATTGAACGCGGGCCCGGATCGGGCCCGCGCTACCACTGCCGTCTTAGTGACTGCTGCGCAACATTTCTTTTGGCACGTACTTGCCGATCTCGAACTTGCCGATCGCCGCGCGGTGCACTTCATCCGGACCGTCAGCCAGGCGCAGGGTGCGTTGCATGGCGTACATGTAGGCCAGCGGGAAATCGTTGGACACCCCTGCCCCGCCATGGATCTGGATCGCCCGGTCGATCACGCGCAAGGCCACATTCGGCGCCACCACCTTGATCTGCGCGATCTCGCTCTTGGCCACTTTGTTGCCGACGGTGTCCATCATGTACGCCGCCTTCAGTGTCAGCAGGCGGGCCATGTCGATCTCCATCCGCGAATCGGCGATCTTGTCGATGTTACCGCCCAGGCGCGCAAGAGGCTTGCCGAACGCGGTGCGGTTCACCGAGCGTTTGCACATCAGTTCCAGCGCACGCTCCGCCATGCCGATCGAACGCATGCAGTGGTGAATCCGCCCCGGGCCCAGACGACCCTGGGCAATTTCGAAGCCGCGTCCTTCACCCAACAGGACGTTTTCGTAGGGCACCCGAACATTTTCAAACAGCACTTCGGCGTGACCGTGGGGCGCGTCGTCGTAACCGAACACCGGCAACGGACGCAGGATTTTCACGCCGGGGGTGTCCACCGGCACCAGAATCATCGAGTGCTGCGCATGGCGCGGTGCGTCGGGATTGCTCAAGCCCATGAAGATCAGGATCTTGCAGCGCGGATCGCAAGCACCGGAGGTCCACCATTTCTTGCCGTTGATCACCCACTCATCACCGTCGCGCACGGCACGGGCGGCCATGTTGGTGGCGTCGGAGGACGCCACGTCCGGTTCGGTCATGGCGAACGCCGAGCGAATCTCGCCGCGCAGCAAGGGTTCGAGCCAGCGTTGTTTCTGTTCTTCGTTGGCGTAGCGCACCAGCACTTCCATGTTGCCGGTGTCCGGCGCCGAGCAGTTGAACGGCTCAGGCCCCAGCAGCGAACGCCCCATGATTTCCGCCAGCGGAGCGTATTCGAGGTTGGTCAGGCCGGCGCCGAGCTCAGACTCAGGCAGAAACAAATTCCACAGGCCCTCAGCCTTGGCCTTGTGTTTGAGTTCTTCCATGATCGCGGTCGGCTGCCAGCGGTCGCCCTCGGCGACCTGGCGCTCGAATACCGCTTCGGCGGGATAGACATAGGTGTCCATGAACGCGGTCACGCGCTCACGCAGTTCTTGCACCTTGGGCGAATAAGCGAAATCCATGGGCAGCTACCTTCTTGCGGGAGGTTGTTTAGGTCATGCAATCGATGCTAGAACAGCCATGAAAATTTACCTAGCCTATTCTCGGCGTGTATAAACATTCATCACTGATATATGATCGACTGATAGCCAAGGCTACCGTCCACACAATAAGAGAGCCGCGTAAATGAATCTGAGCAAGGTCGACCTCAACCTTTTCATCGTCTTCGACGCGATCTACACCGAAGCCAACCTGACCCGAGCCGGGCAGATTGTCGGGATTACCCAACCTGCGGTGTCCAACGCGCTCGCCCGCCTGCGCGAGACCTTCAACGATCCATTGTTCGTGCGCACCGCCCAGGGCATGGTGCCAACGCCCATGGCGCAAAACATCATCGGCCCGGTGCGTAACGCGCTTTCGCTGCTGCGCGTTTCGGTGCAGGAAAGCCGCATCTTCAATCCATTGCAGGCGGTCAAGACCTACCGCATCAGCATGACCGACCTCACTGAAGCGGTGATCCTGCCGCCGCTGTTCCAGCGCCTGCGCCGCCTTGCGCCGACGGTGATCATCGAAAGCTTCCTGTCCAAGCGCCGCGAGACCACCAAGGAACTGGCCGCCGGGCGACTCGACTTCGCCGTGGACGCACCACTCAACACCGACCCGCAGGTACGCCACGTCAAGTTGATGGAAGACCGATACGTGTGCGCCATGCGCAAGGGGCACCCGCTGGCGGGCAAGGAGAAACTCACCCTCGATGATTACCTGGGCCTGACCCACATCCACATTTCCAGCCGGCGCAGCGGCCTGGGTTATGTCGACCTGGCCCTGGGCAAAATGGGCATCCAGCGTAAGATCGCCCTGCGTTCCCAGCATTACCTGATGGCCTCGCAAGTGCTGCAGCAGACCGATATGGTCATGACCGTACCGGAACGCTTCGCACGTCGAAACGATTTGCACGCCTTTTATCTGCCGGTCAACGATGTGCCGCAGGTGGAAACCCACCTCTACTGGCACGAAAGCACCGACCAGGACCCGGCGAACCGCTGGATGCGCGAGCAGATGATCGAGTTGTGCCAGCAGGTGACGGCGCAGGAGAAGAAGCTGGAGAAGGTGTAGGGCGTTACACCGTGTCATCATTCTTCGCGGTGCAGGAACGAGCGGGCGGCGATCCGGCTTGCCCGCGAAGAGGCCGGTGACGACACTGGAATCTGCTGCCACTTGACGTATACGTCAACCTGCCATTAGCTTAGCGCCATGACCCTTTGCGAGCGCGCTCATGAGCAGCCAGACCTACAGCATTTCCGACCTCGCCCGCGAGCTCGACATCACCCCCCGGGCCATTCGCTTTTATGAAGAACAAGGCCTGCTCAGCCCCGAGCGGCGCGGCCAGGAACGCATCTACTCACCCCGCGACAAGGTCAGCCTGAAGCTGATCCTGCGGGGCAAGCGCATCGGTTTCTCCCTGGCCGAGTGCCGCGAGCTGATCGAGCTCTACGATCCCTCCAGCGGTAACACCAAGCAACTGCACAGCATGCTGGCGAAAATCAGCGAGCGCCGGGAGCAGCTGGAACAGCAGATGCTGGATATCGAGCAGATGAAACTGGAGCTTGATACTGCGCAAGAGCGTTGTGTTCAGGCGCTGGAACAAACCCTCAAGAACCAGCAATCGGTTACACCATGATCGTTCCCACGCAGAGCATGGGAACGATCTCCTCAAGACAGGTAAATCTCCTATGCCCCTACCAACCCATGTACGCATTGTCGAAGTCGGCCCCCGCGACGGTCTGCAAAACGAAGCCCAACCCATCAGCGTCGCCGACAAGGTGCAACTGGTCGATGCTCTGACGGCGGCGGGCCTTGGCTATATAGAAGTCGGCAGTTTCGTTTCGCCCAAGTGGGTGCCGCAGATGGCGGGCTCTGCCGAGGTGTTCGCGCAGATCCAGCGCAAAGCCGGCGTAACCTATGGCGCCCTCGCCCCCAACCTGCGCGGCTTTGAAGATGCCCTGGCCAGCGGCGTCAAGGAAGTCGCGGTGTTCGCCGCGGCGTCGGAAGCGTTTTCCCAGCGCAACATCAATTGCTCGATCAGCGAAAGCCTTGAGCGCTTCGTTCCCATCATGGATGCCGCCCAGCAACATGGGGTCAGCGTGCGGGGCTACGTGTCCTGTGTACTGGGCTGTCCCTATGAAGGTGACGTCGCCCCCGAGCAAGTCGCCCGGGTCGCACGGGAGCTTTATGCCATGGGCTGCTACGAGGTGTCGCTGGGCGACACCATCGGCACCGGCACCGCTGGCGCCACGCGCAAGATGTTCGAGGTGGTGTCGGCCCAAGTGCCACGGGAAAAACTGGCCGGGCATTTCCACGACACCTACGGCCAGGCCATGGCCAACATCTACGCCAGCCTGCTGGAAGGCATCTCGGTGTTCGACAGCTCCATCGCCGGTCTCGGTGGCTGCCCTTATGCCAAGGGCGCCAGCGGCAACGTCGCCACCGAGGACGTGGTCTACCTGCTCAACGGCCTAGGGATCGAAACCGGAATCGACCTGGATGCGCTGATCCTGGCCGGCCAGCAAATTTGTAGCGTGCTGGGACGTCCCACTGGCTCCCGTGTAGCGAAGGCCCGCAGTGCACACTGAGTGTGCGGGTGTGTCGGGGTGTTACCGCAGACACGGAAATGTGGGCACATGCGAGTAACACGGAAACAAAATGTAGGGTTTTCCCTGAGGCAGAAAACCCTACAAAAACATAAGTTATTGTTTTTAAAGGCTTTTTAAAAGTTGGCACGGCTTCTGCTATATCTATCGCATAACAAGAATAAAAAAATTGCGACAAACCCAATAAAAACAAGACGTAACGACTCTGACATAACAAAAACAACACGGCAGAGACGCAGCTAACAGATTTTTTTGGAGAGGATGTGCTTTTCAGGGTGCTTTTCGGAGTTACCCGCAACCGGGCAGAGAACAATAAAACTACCTTCAGGTAGCTCCCGAACTGGTTGGATCGCTCAGCGAAAAAGTAGATCAGCGCTCAAAAAAATACGTTTGCTCTTGATCCCGGATGGGGATCGACAAAAACAGCGGTAAAGGGCCACGGTTGCCAAAAACAACAACAGACCGCCCCTCAATAATAAAAAAAGAGCACACGCAACGAAAATTAAAGGGGAGCTTCGGCTCCCCTTTGTGCTGTCTGCGATTCATGAAATATTCAGAATACCGCCCCCCTTCTCCCTGCAGGAGCGAGCTTGCTCGCGAAGGCTGCGTGCCAGTCAATACATGTCTTGACCGAGACGACGCCTTCGCTGGCAAGCCAGCTCCTACAGCTTCGCCTTGAGCTCCTCGATACTGATCTCGCGCATCCTGAATTTCTGGATCTTGCCGGTCACGGTCATTGGAAACTCGTCCACGAACTTGAAGTAACGCGGTGTCTTGAAGTGCGCAATGCGCTCCTTGCACCAGACTTGGAGCTCCTGCTCGGTGGCACTATGGCCCGGGTGGAACTTGATCCAGGCAACGATCTCCTCACCATAACGCGAGCAAGGAATGCCGATCACCTGCACATCGGCCACCGCCGGGTGGGTGAAGAAAAATTCTTCCAGTTCGCGCGGATAAATGTTCTCGCCGCCGCGAATGATCATGTCCTTGTTGCGCCCGGCAATGCACACGTACCCCTCGTCATTCATGCTGGCCAGGTCGCCGGTGTGCATCCAGCCGGCCTGGTCGATGGCTTCGGCGGTGCCTTGCGGATTGTTCCAGTAACCGAGCATCACACTGTAACCACGAGTACAGAGCTCACCGATGGTGCCACGGGGCACCGGGTTGCCTGCTTCGTCGATGATTTTGCTTTCCAGCTGTGGCTGGCTACGGCCGACGGTGGTCACGCGTAACTCCAGGTCGTCCGAGGGACCGGTCTGCAACGACACCGGGCTGGTTTCGGTCATGCCGTAGGCAATTTGCACTTCGCTCATGTGCATTTCATTGATGACCCGGCGCATCACTTCGATTGGGCAAGTCGCCCCAGCCATGATGCCGGTGCGCAGGCTAGACAGGTCGAACTCGGCACGTTGCGGCTGATCGAGCATGGCGATGAACATGGTCGGCACACCGTAGAGCGCGGTGGCTTTTTCTTCGGCGACGGTGCTGAGGGTCAGCAGCGGATCGAACGCGTCGTTGGGGTAAATCATGGTGCTGCCGTGGGTGATGCAACCGAGGTTGCCCATGACCATGCCGAAGCAGTGGTACAACGGCACCGGGATAACCAGGCGGTCAGCGGCGGTCAGGCCCAGGCTTTCGCCGACCATGTAGCCATTATTGAGAATGTTGTAGTGGCTGAGGGTCGCGCCCTTGGGGAAGCCGGTCGTGCCGGAGGTGTACTGGATATTCACCGCCTGATCGAAGTGCAGGCTGTCTTGGCGTTCCTGCAATTGCTCGACCGATACGCTGCCTGCCAACTCGGTCAGTTGCGACCAGGGCAGAAAACCCTTCGGCGGCTGCGCGTCGAGGCTGATCACCCCGCGCAGTTCCGGCAGGCGCTCGCTGTGTAATTTGCCGACGGATTGCTCTGCCAGTTCCGGCACCAGGCCCTGCAGCATGGCGTGATAGTCGGAAGTCTTGAAAGCCCCCGCGCTGACCAACCACTGGCAGCCGGACTGTTTCAACACGTATTCGAGTTCGGAACTGCGGTAGGCCGGGTTGATGTTGACCAGGATCACGCCGATCTTCGCGGTCGCGACCTGCGTAATGCACCATTGAGCGCAGTTAGGCGCCCAGATGCCAAGGCGGTCGCCGGCCTGCAGGCCCAGCGCCAGCAGCGCCCGGGCATGCAGGTCTACCGCATCCGCCAGTTGCTGCCAGGTGTAGCGCAGCCGTTGATGGCGGACCACCAGCGCCTCCCCGGTCGGGTGCTGCGCGACCGTATTGTCGAACGCCTGGCCGATGGTCATCGCCAGCAAGGCTTTGTCCTGGGAACCACGGGTGTAACTGCGTTGCGGGCTTGCACTGGGTTGATCCATGACGACCCCTATTGTCTTTATTGATGGGCTACCGACGCTTGCGCGTTCTATCTTGAACTGCCTCTACTCTCGCTCAAGTTGACGTTAACGTAAAGGGCGATTGACAGCCTTTCGTCACAGGTTTACGTTAACGTAAAGGTGAGAGCCGAATCACTGCCCTCCCCACCCTACAAAAAAGCCAAAAGGTGACCCATGAGCTACCCATCCCTGAACTTTGCCCTCGGTGAAACCATCGACATGCTGCGCGATCAGGTTCAGTCCTTCGTCGCCAAGGAGATCGCCCCGCGCGCCGCTCAGATCGACATCGACAACCTGTTCCCCGCTGACCTGTGGCGCAAATTCGGCGACATGGGCCTGCTGGGCATTACCGTGCCGGAAGAGTACGGCGGTGCCGGCCTGGGTTACCTGGCGCACGTGGTCGCGATGGAAGAAATCAGCCGTGGCTCGGCCTCTGTGGCCCTGTCCTATGGCGCGCACTCCAACCTCTGCGTCAACCAGATCAACCGCAATGGCAACCACGAACAGAAATCCAAGTACCTGCCGAAGCTGATCAGCGGCGAGCACATCGGCGCCCTGGCCATGAGTGAGCCGAACGCCGGTTCCGACGTGGTCTCGATGAAGTTGCGCGCCGATAAACGCGGCGATCACTACGTGCTCAACGGCAGCAAGACCTGGATCACCAACGGTCCGGACGCCAACACCTACGTGATCTACGCCAAGACCGACCTGGAAAAAGGCCCGCACGGCATCACCGCCTTCATCGTCGAGCGCGACTGGAAAGGCTTCAGCCGCAGCAACAAATTCGACAAGCTGGGCATGCGCGGTTCCAACACCTGCGAGCTGTTCTTCGATGACGTCGAAGTGCCGCAAGAGAACATCCTCGGCGTGCTCAACGGCGGCGTGAAGGTGCTGATGAGCGGCCTCGACTATGAGCGCGTCGTTCTCTCCGGCGGCCCGACCGGGATCATGCAGGCCTGCATGGACCTGATCGTGCCGTACATCCACGACCGCAAGCAGTTCGGCCAGAGCATCGGCGAGTTCCAGCTGATCCAGGGCAAGGTTGCCGACATGTACACCCAGCTCAATGCCAGCCGCGCCTATCTGTATGCCGTCGCCCAGGCCTGCGAGCGCGGCGAGACCACGCGCAAGGACGCCGCCGGCGTGATCCTCTACAGCGCCGAGCGGGCCACGCAAATGGCCCTCGACGCGATCCAGATTCTCGGTGGCAACGGCTACATCAACGAATTCCCGGCCGGTCGCCTGCTGCGTGACGCCAAGCTGTACGAAATCGGTGCGGGCACCAGTGAGATCCGTCGCATGCTGATCGGTCGCGAACTGTTCAACGAAACCCGCTAATCGGAGTTGCTCATGGCTATCCTGCATACCCAGCTCAACCCCCGTTCGGCGGAGTTCGCGACCAACAGCGCGGCGATGCTCAAACAGGTCGACGCCCTGCACACCCTGCTTGCCCAGGTGGCACAAGGTGGCGGCCCGAAAGCGCAAGAACGCCACACCTCCCGGGGCAAACTGCTGCCCCGCGAGCGCATCAATCGTCTGCTTGACCCAGGTTCGCCATTTCTGGAGATCAGCCAGCTGGCGGCCTACGAGGTGTACGGCGAAGACGTTCCCGCCGCTGGCGTGATTGCCGGGATCGGTCGCGTGGAAGGCGTCGAATGCATGATCGTAGCCAACGATGCCACGGTAAAAGGTGGCTCCTATTACCCGTTGACGGTGAAAAAGCACCTGCGCGCCCAGACCATCGCCCAGCAGAATCGCCTGCCGTGCATCTACCTGGTGGATTCCGGTGGCGCGAACCTGCCGCGCCAGGATGAAGTGTTTCCGGACCGTGAACACTTCGGGCGGATCTTCTTCAACCAGGCCAACATGAGCGCCCAGGGCATCCCGCAGATTGCCGTGGTCATGGGCTCTTGCACCGCGGGCGGTGCCTACGTGCCGGCCATGGCGGATGAGGCAATCATGGTGCGCGAGCAAGCGACCATCT
The DNA here is from genome assembly GCF_044744285.1 of Pseudomonas sp. NPDC087336. Lineage (NCBI taxonomy): Bacteria > Pseudomonadati > Pseudomonadota > Gammaproteobacteria > Pseudomonadales > Pseudomonadaceae > Pseudomonas > Pseudomonas sp. NPDC087336. The sequence continues at coordinate 32,884 of NZ_JBIUYA010000031.1, forward strand.
TCCTCGCCGGGCCGCCACTGGTGAAAGCCGCGACCGGCGAAGTGGTCAGCGCCGAAGACCTGGGCGGCGCCGATGTGCACTGCAAGATTTCCGGTGTGGCCGATCATTACGCCGAAAGCGATGAACATGCCCTGGCCATCGCCCGCCGCAGCGTCGCCAATCTCAACTGGCGCAAGCTCGGTGAAGTGCAGCAACGCACGCCGATCGCCCCGCTCTATGGCAGCGACGAGCTGTACGGGATTGTACCGGCCGATGCCAAGCAACCGTTCGACGTGCGCGAAGTGATCGCGCGGCTGGTGGACGGTTCGGTGTTCGACGAGTTCAAGGCCTTGTTCGGGACCACGCTGGTGTGCGGTTTTGCCTACCTGCACGGTTACCCGATCGCGATCCTGGCCAACAACGGCATCCTGTTCGCCGAAGCCGCACAGAAAGGTGCGCACTTCATCGAACTGGCCTGTCAGCGCGGCATCCCGCTGCTGTTCCTGCAGAACATCACCGGCTTCATGGTCGGCCAGAAATACGAAGCCGGTGGCATCGCCAAGCACGGCGCGAAACTGGTGACCGCCGTGGCCTGCGCCAAGGTGCCGAAGTTCACCGTGATCATCGGCGGCAGTTTCGGTGCCGGCAACTACGGCATGTGTGGTCGGGCCTACGATCCACGCTTCCTGTGGATGTGGCCGAACGCGCGCATTGGCGTGATGGGTGCCGAACAGGCGGCCGGCGTGCTGGTGCAGGTCAAGCGCGAGCAGGCCGAGCGCGGTGGTCATGGCTTCAGCGCCGAGCAGGAAGCCGAGATCAAGCAGCCGATCCTCGACCAGTATGAAGAACAGGGCCACCCCTACTATTCCAGCGCGCGCTTGTGGGATGACGGCGTCATCGACCCGGCCCAGACCCGCGATGTCCTGGCACTGGCCTTGTCCGCGTCATTGAACGCGCCAATCGAACCGAGCCGCTTCGGCGTGTTCCGGATGTGATCCCGTAGGAGCGGGCTTGCCTGCGAAAGCGTTTTGTCAGTCACATCGATGCTGGATGTGCCGACGCCTTCGCGGGCAAGCCTCGCTCCTACAAGGACAGAGTTGTGGAGACGGATGAATATGAGCGACTTCAATACCCTCGAACTGCTGACCGACCCCCGTGGCTTTGCCACGCTGTGGCTCAGCCGTGAAGAAAAGAACAACGCGTTCAATGCCCAGATGATCCGCGAACTGATCCTCGCCCTGGACAAGGTTGCGAGTGATGCCAACCTGCGTTTCCTGCTGGTGCGCGGCCGCGGCAAGCACTTCAGCGCAGGTGCCGATCTGGCCTGGATGCAGCAATCGGCTGAACTCGATTACGCCACCAACCTCGACGACGCCCGCGAGCTGGCGGAGTTGATGTACAACCTCGCCAAGCTGAAAATCCCAACCCTGGCCGTGGTGCAAGGGGCGGCATTTGGTGGCGCCCTGGGCCTGATCAGTTGCTGTGACATGGCCATCGGCGCCGATGACGCGCAGTTCTGCCTGTCGGAAGTGCGTATCGGCCTGGCACCGGCCGTGATCAGCCCGTTCGTGGTGCAAGCCATGGGCGAGCGCGCCGCGCGACGCTATGCCTTGACCGCCGAGCGTTTCGGCGGGCAACGGGCACGAGAGCTCGGCCTGTTGTCGGAGAGTTACCCGACGGCCGAACTGGAACAGAAAATCGAACAGTGGATCGACAACCTGCTGCTCAACAGCCCGGCCGCCATGCGCGCCAGCAAGGAATTGCTGCGTGAAGTCGGCGACGGCACGCTCACCCCGGCCCTGCGTCGCTACACCGAGAATGCCATCGCCCGCATCCGCGTCAGTCCCGAAGGCCAGGAAGGCCTGCGTGCCTTTCTGCAAAAACGTCCGCCGAGCTGGCAAGCCGCAACCACCACCAAGGAGCCGCGTTGATGAGCGCACCTGTCCTCACTACCCTGCTGGTGGCCAACCGCGGCGAAATCGCCTGCCGGGTGATGCGCACCGCCAAGGCCCTGGGCCTGACCACCGTGGCCGTACACAGTGCCACCGACCGCGATGCCCGGCACAGCCGTGAAGCGGATATCCGGGTCGACCTCGGCGGCAGCAAGGCCGCCGACAGTTACCTGCAAATCGACAAGCTGATCGCTGCCGCCAAGGCCAGCGGTGCCCAGGCGATCCATCCCGGCTACGGCTTCCTGTCCGAGAACGCCGGGTTCGCCCGCGCCATCGAAGCCGCCGGCCTGATCTTCCTCGGTCCGCCCGCCTCGGCCATCGACGCCATGGGCAGCAAGTCCGCGGCCAAGGCCTTGATGGAAACCGCCGGCGTGCCGTTGGTACCGGGCTATCACGGTGAAGCCCAGGACCTCGAGACCTTCCGCGATGCCTGCGAACGCATCGGCTACCCTGTACTGCTCAAGGCCACGGCCGGTGGCGGCGGCAAGGGCATGAAAGTGGTCGAGGACGTCAGCCAGTTGGCCGAAGCCCTGGCCTCGGCGCAGCGTGAGGCGCAATCGTCGTTCGGCGATTCGCGGATGCTGGTGGAGAAGTACCTGCTCAAACCCCGTCACGTGGAAATCCAGGTATTCGCCGATCAACACGGCAACTGCCTGTACCTCAACGAACGCGACTGCTCGATTCAGCGTCGGCACCAGAAAGTCGTCGAAGAAGCGCCGGCGCCCGGCCTGAGCCCGCAACTGCGCCGCGCCATGGGCGAAGCGGCCGTGCGTTCGGCGCAGGCCATCGGTTACGTCGGTGCCGGGACCGTGGAGTTTTTGCTGGATGCACGCGGCGAGTTCTTCTTCATGGAGATGAACACGCGCCTGCAGGTCGAACACCCAGTGACCGAAGCCATCACCGGCCTCGACCTGGTGGCCTGGCAGATCCGCGTGGCCCGCGGCGAAGCCTTGCCCATGACCCAGGACCAGGTGCCGCTCAACGGCCATGCGATTGAAGTGCGGCTCTATGCCGAAGACCCAGGCAACGACTTCCTGCCGGCGACCGGTCGCCTGGAGCTGTATCGGGAATCCGCGCCGGGTGCGGGTCGCCGGGTGGACAGCGGCGTCGAAGAAGGCGATGAGATTTCTCCGTTCTACGACCCGATGCTCGGCAAGCTGATTGCCTGGGGCGAGGACCGTGAACAGGCGCGCTTGCGCCTGCTGGCCATGCTCGATGAATTCGCCATTGGCGGGCTCAAGACCAACATCAATTTCCTGCGGCGCATCATCGGCCACCCGGCGTTTGCCCAGGCCGAACTGGATACCGGGTTCATCCCGCGTTACCAGGATCAGCTGTTGCCCCAGCCTGCGGCGCTCAGCGACGAGTTCTGGCAAGCTGCCGCCCAGGCCTTCGCCCAGAGCCTGCACACGCTGTCGCGTAGCGATGACCCGAGCTCGCCATGGGCCATCGGCAACGGCCTGCGCGCCGGCTTGCCCGCGCAAATCACCCTGCACCTGAGTTGCGAGGGCCAGGACCGTGCGTTGACGCTGGGCAGCCTCCAGCCCCACAGCGCACGACTCACAGGCGAGTACCTGCTGACCGGGCACGAGGGTGTGCGTCGCCAACACCGGGCGATCCGCCGTGGCGACTTTGTCTACCTGCAATGGGAAGGCGAACTGCGCCGCATCGAGACCTACGACCCGATCACCGCCGTTGAAGCCAGCCACGCCCATCACGGCGGGCTCACCGCCCCCATGAACGGCAGCATCGTGCGGGTGCTGGTGGAGGCCGGGCAAACGGTCGAGGCCGGGGCACAACTGGTGGTGCTGGAGGCCATGAAGATGGAGCACAGCATCCGCGCACCCCACGCCGGCGTGATCAAGGCGCTGTATTGCCAGGAAGGCGAGATGGTCGGCGAAGGCAGTGCACTGGTCGAACTGGAAGAAGCCTGACAGGCAGGCCGGTCCCGCGCATGGCGCGGGCCGGCCTGGCTAGAACTTGACGGTCGCCTGGACCACCACGCCGATGATTCGACACTCGTCGGTGAACAGGCTTTTCGGATAGGTCGGATTGAGCGGGACCAGGTAACGTTGCCCGCCCTCTTCGCTCAACTTGCGAAAAATCGCCTCGCTGCTATCGGGCCATTGCGCGATCACCAGCTTGCCTGGCACCGCTTCCACATCCGGGTCCACCAGGATCAACATGCCCTCGGCTACGCTGGGGCCGCTGGGTGCGGTCATCGCATCGCCAACCACCGTCAGCCAGAACGCCGCGCCTCGGGCGTGGTAGTCCGACAGTTCGAAACGGTACGACGCCCGCTCTCCATCGCGCACCTGCGCGGTATCGCGCCAATCACTGACCGGGTAGCGAAAGTACGGGTTGTACTTTTGCGTCAGGCAAACCTCGTCGTCCTGTTCCTGCGCCGGCTCGCGAATCACCAGCGCCACTTCGAGGAAGTCCAGGCCCAGGGCCTGCAGCACACGATTCATGTCGTCGATGCCGGGCTGACGGCGTTTTGTCAGCCAATGCCCGATACCACCCTGGGACATCCCGAGGCGGTCGGCGAGTATTTCCTGAGTGATCTTGAGCTCACTCATCTTGGCCTTGACCAAGGCTATCCATTTATCCATGTGCGGCACGATACGTGGCGAGCCTCGCCCAACAAAACACAAAATGTAGTATTAATAGAATTGTCATAAATACGTAACGTATTATGATGGATTCACGGATCTGAATTTATCACGGAGCACGCCTTGACCATGAATCCAACCAGCAACGACTTGCCCGACATACAAATCGATACGTCCCTCAACTCACCCCAGGGTTCTGCCGCCGCACAGCGAGCGCTGGATTACTACTTGAAACCAGCTGTTGCAGAGGAAGCGGTACAAGCGCATCTCTTTGACGTAAACCGTAACATCGGCATCGAGGAAGCCCTGGTGCATGCTTCGGGGCTGCTGCGTTGTGCGGCCGCCACCGCCTACGAGTCAGCCAACCACCTGCACGGTGCGCATCGGGACCTGGCGCTCTCGACCGTGCATATGATCGACATGGCAAAGGCCATGGTGAACCGCTCCCTGGAGGGCGGCAAGAATGGGTAGGAGTAAGGTGCGGAACAGAAGGACAGGAAAGAGTTTTCCCGACGCGCAGACAAAATCGCTTGACCTGCAAACGAGAATGATTATTATTGCATCATCTGGTCGCGAGATCAGTCGATGGACCAGGTGACCTTAGGTCGGTCTCCTGGACTATCTCCTCATCAGGCTAATCACGGTTTTTGACCCGGCTTTTTGCCGGGTCTTTTTTTTTGCCAGTTTTCTGGCTTATGGCTTCAGGCTAATGAAGTCTTGATGTGTCGCAAATTTGATGGCGCGGATCATATCAAAACAATGTCAGTTGGCAAGAGAAGCCTTAAGCCATTGGGGCAAACCCATGGCAAATAGCACTTGAGAATCAATCGCATAATCTCTAAGCTGCGACGGCGTCAAGGAGGACGCCCCCCTCAGGTTATCAATACACGGCTATATGCGAGTCCGCCCGCGGCTCGGTCCCGCCACACAACACACCGGTGGCAGGGTCGCGCAGGATGATTTGGCCGCGCCCGTAACTCGTGCGATCGCACACCACCTCGACTTCGTGCCCGCGACGGGCCAGTGCCGCCGCCAGGTCTCGCGAGGCGTCCTGCTCGATGCCCACCTTCATTTCGCCCAACCACTGCCAGCGCGGCGCATCCAGGGCCGCTTGTGGGTTGAGCCCGAAATCCACCAGGTTCATCACCATCTGCACATGCCCCTGGGGCTGCATGTAACCACCCATCACGCCGAAAGGTCCCAGCGCCTCACCGTCCTTGCTGAGAAACCCGGGAATGATGGTGTGGAATGTCTTTTTCCCAGGTGCCAGGCAATTCGCGTGAGCGGGATCGAGGCTGAACTCTTCACCGCGGTTTTGCAGGGCGATTGCGCTGTCGGGCAACACCACGCCGGAACCGAAACCGTGATAATTGCTCTGGATGAATGAAACCATGTTGCCGTCGGCATCGGCGGTGGCCAGGTAGACGGTGCCACTGGCATGGGGGTCGCCCGGTCGCGGTGCCACTGCGCGCTCGCCGATCTGCGCCCGGCGCTGGCTGGCATAGGCGTCGCTGAGCAAGTCGTCCACAGCGACCCGCATGTGCTGCGGGTCTGTGATGTAGTGCAGCCCATCGCTGTAGGCGAGCTTCATCGCTTCGAGCTGACGGTGCCAGGTCTGTTGGCTGTCACGGTGGTCGAAAGCGAATCCTTCGAGAATCTTCAGCGTCATCAAGGCCACCAGTCCCTGGCCGCTGGGCGGAATCTCCCAAACGTCGACACCGCGGTAGTTGACCTTGATCGGCTCGACCCACTGGGCGCGGTAGTCTTGCAAATCACTGGCACGCAAGTAGCCGCCCGTGGCGCGCGAATGGGCGTCCAGGCGTTGCGCCAGCGCGCCGCGATAAAAGCTTTCGCAACCGGTGGCCGCCAGTTCGCTCAAGGTGTGTGCCTGGGCCGGATTGCGAAACAGTTCGCCTGCGCGCGGTGCGCGGCCTTCAATCAGAAAGGTTTCGAACCAGCTGTCGAGCACGTCGCTGCGATCAGGGGTGAAATCCTCCAGCGCGGTTTGCCACTGCAACGCAACCACAGGCGACACCGGAAAACCATCGCGCGCCAGGTTGATCGCGGGCTGCAACAAATCGGCAAAGGGCAGACGACCAAAACGCGTGGACAACTCTGCCCAGGCGGATGGACAACCCGGTACGGTCACAGGTGTCCAGCCATGCAAGGGCATTTTTTCATGACCGGCCGCCTTTACCGCCTCGATGCTCAGGGCTTGCGGGGCTGCACCGTTGGCGTTCAGGCCGTGCAGTTTGCCTTGGGTCCAGACCAACGCAAAGGCGTCGCCGCCAATCCCGCAGCCGGTGGGCTCGACCACTGTCAGGGCCGCAGCCGTGGCAATCGCTGCATCGATGGCATTGCCACCGCGGCGCATCATTTCAATCCCGGCTTCGGCGGCCAATGGCTGTGAGGCGGCGACCATGCCGCGTTTGGCGAAGACACTTTGACGTTGTGAGGCGTAGGGATACTCATGGGCAGAAAACTTGAACATGGCAGGACTCACACAAATGGGTTGGATGCACTCAAAGCACGCGGCTGAGAAACGCTCGGGTACGGGCATGCCTGGGCTGGCTGAAGATCTGTTCGGGCGGTCCCTGCTCGATCAGTTCACCTTGATCGAGCACCACCACCCGGTCGGCCACCTCGCGGGCAAAACCCATTTCATGGGTGACCACGACCATGGTCATGCCCTCCTCGGCCAGTTCCTTCATCACTTGCAGCACTTCGCCGACCGTCTCCGGATCCAGGGCACTGGTGGGCTCGTCGAACAGCATCGCCTGGGGTTTCATCGCCAGCGCCCGGGCAATGGCAACCCGCTGCTGCTGGCCTCCGGACAACATCGACGGATAGTGATCGGCTTTCTCCGCTAACCCGACGCGCTTGAGCAGCGCCCTCGCCTGTTCCACCGCCGCCGCGCGCGACACGCCCAGCACCTGGATCGGCGCCTCGATGATGTTTTCCAGGGCCGTCATGTGCGGGAACAGGTTGAAGCGCTGGAACACCATCCCGATGTCCCGGCGCTGGCGTGCGATGTTGCGCTCCGAGTCGCGGGCCAGGCTGCCATCGGCCCGGGTGCGGTAGCCCATGGGCCGACCGCCGACACGGATCTGCCCGGACTGGATGTCTTCCAGCAGGTTGATGCAGCGGATAAAGGTGGTTTTGCCGGAACCGGAAGCGCCGATCAGCACCACCACTTCACCGCGCTTCACTTGCAGTGAAATGCCCTTGAGAATTTCCAGGTCACCGAAAGACTTGTGGATATCCAGCGCCTCGATGACCAGCTCTTCAGTCATGTGTGCCATTTCAACGCCCCCTCAGCAGTTTCATGGTGTTGCGCCCGAACATCCGGCTGGCGGCCGGTGCCGGACGATCGGACTGACCGAAGCGTTTTTCCAACCAGCGCTGGAAGAAACCCCACAGCGTGGTCAATGCGAGGAAGTAGATGGCCACGACCAGGTACAACTCGAACACGCGGAACGTCGCCGAGGTCACCATTTGCGTGCTGAGCAACAACTCCTGCACCCCGATGACGCTGACCAGCGTGGTGTTTTTCAACATCACGTTGAACTCGTTGCCCAGCGGCGGCACGATCACCCGGAACGCCTGGGGCAGGACGATGCGCCGCATTAACTTGGCGAAGGTCATGCCCAGGGAGCGCCCGGCTTCGTATTGGCCCTTGTCCACCGCACCGATACCGGCGCGGATGATCTCGGCCATGTACGCGCCTTCATTCAGTCCCAACGCGATGATCGCGGCCTGAATGTTGCCGGGCACGACGATCCAGCCGAGATCCAGGTCCTCAAAGCGGAAAATGCCCCCCGCCGCCAATGCCGTGTACAAGAACACGATCTGCACCAGCAACGGCGTGCCGCGCATCAGCCAGACATAAAAGCGCACCGGATACTGCAACAGCGGGTTGCTCGACAGCTTCATCAACGCCGCGATCAGCCCCAGGACGCAACCGAGCAACATCGCCGACACGCTGATCAGGCAGGTCAGCCATAGCCCCGTCAGGTAGACATCGCTAGGCTGCAACAGGTACTGCCAGAACACATCCCAATTGAAATTCATCCGCTTTGTCCTCAGTCCAGTTTGTCGCTGTCGACATGCCATTTACTGAGGAGCGCGGCGTAACTGCCGTCGGCGCGCATGCCTTGCAACACCTCGGTCAGTGCCACGGTCAGCTGCGGGTCGCTTTTGCGCACGCCGAAGCCGGTGAGGATGCGGTTGAACGCCGGCACCGCCGACTGGAACAGGTCAGGCGCGAGTTGCTGATAATGGCCGGCAGACTCGACCGTGGTGCCGAAAGCGTCCACCTGATTGATGCGTAAGGCCTGGAACGCATCGGCGTCGACGTTGTACACCACCAGTTTCATCGGCGCCTTGCCGGCCGCTTCGAGCTTTTCGTTTTCCTTGCCCAGCAGCACCCGTATCGTCGAACCGTTGCTGACCGCAACCTTGAGCCCAGACAGATCCTCCAGGGTATTCACCGCTTTCGGGTTGCCCTTGGGCACGACGATGGATTGGCTGGAATACATGAAGTTGACGATGTCGATCACCTCGCGGCGTTCGGGCTTGTCGAACAACTGATCGACGATCATGTCGCACTGCTGCGCCAGCAGCGCCGGGATCAGCCCGGCGAAAGGCGAGATGCGCCACTCGACTTTCTTGTCACCCAGGCGCTGGGCAATCGCCTCCCCCATGTCGACCTGCAGCCCCACCGGTTTCTGCTTCACGTCAAAGGACACCAACGGCGGTGAATCCATGCCGGAGCAATAGACGATCTTCTCGCTCTTGCTCAATCGCTCGGGTAACTCGGGGGCGGCGAGCGCCCATTGCGAACACAGACTCAAGGTGAACACGGCAACTAACGCGCAAGGCTTGTGCATGGTGCATGACTCCAGTTGGCTGCAACGAAGGGGGTTGTTCTTCTAGGGGTGGGCTTCGAGAAACTGAATCAGTCGCGGGATGGTGCCCTCGATGTGCTCGCACACCACGGCAGCGGCTTTGTCCGGGTCGCCGCAGCGCAATGCTTCAATGATCGAAGCGTGCTCGTCCCGGGCGCTGCGGGGTTTGTCGGCGTGTTGCAGCCACAGGCGCATGTGCGGTTCGATCACCGAATACAGCGCCGAAATCTGCCGCATCAGGCGCGGGCGTTCACTCAGGCTGCACAGGTATTCATGGAAGGCGCGATGGCGGCTGACCCACTCGGCGCCGTCCTCGCGGTAGTCATCCATCTCATCGAGCAGGCGCTCGAGATGGCTGAAATGGCGCTCGGTGAGTTTGCTCACGGCCACGCGGATGGCGAGGCCTTCAAGGGCGCTGCGCATCTCGAACACTTCACGCATCTCCTCGATGTTCAGGCCACGCACGATGGCGCCGCGATTGGGCCGCAACGTCACCAGGCCGTCGGCATCCAGACGCCGGAAGGCTTCGCGCACCGGCATGCGGCTCATGCCGATTTCCCCGGCGATGTCCTCGGCAATCAGCCGCTCCCCGGTGCGGTAGCGCCCTTTGCAGATGGCCTCCAGCAGAAAGTTGTAAGCCTCTTCTTCGGCGGTGACAGGCTGGCGCTCTGTATAGGCAGGGGCGAATTTCATCTAATGCACCTTTTGTATTTTTGTATCCAATTATCCATAAAGCCAAAAAAGCACGTTGCGTGCCAGATTTCACCTACGGTTTGCAGGTGCCTGATTGGATTGATATATCTGAAATAATGAAGGCCGGGAGCGCCCAAGGGCTACGGGCGGGAACGAGTGGAAATGAACCAGGGTGTAACCAAACCGCCACAAAGTGGTGCGGGTGGTAACACGGTCAATCGGGATGCACTGCAAGTGAATGTGTGAACCGGGAAGCCAATTGCAGGGATCGTCGGTGAAACGTTTTATCTGCGCTGCAAGCCTTCTACGCTTGCGTGTAAAGTAGCCGCCATAAGAATCTCAATCAGGAACCCTGACCGTGGCTAAAACTCTCGACATCAGTGCCAACTTCGACAGCGGCAACATCCAGGTCATCGATGTCAGCGACCCGCTCAAACCCCTGCTGGCCATCCGCCCCGACACTAAAAGCAACCATTTCCAATGGTTCCACTTCAAGGCCAGCGGCCTGCATGTCGGCCAGGACCACTGGTTTCGCCTGAACAATGCCAGCCAGTCCTCGTACAACAAGGCCTGGACCGGTTACCAGGCGGTGGCGTCCTACGACCACGTCAATTGGTTTCGTGTGCCGACCATTTTCGAGGGCGACTGCCTGCGTTTCAGCCTCGAAGCTGAACAGACCCACGCCTGGTTTGCCTACTTCGAACCCTACAGCCGCGGCCGCCACGACTGGCTGATCGAGCAGGCACTGACCAAGGCCGGCACCGAACTGCTGGCCACCGGCAAGAGCGTCGAAGGTCGTGACATCCAGCTGCTGCGCAAAGGTACCGGCGCCGAAGGCCAACGCAAGGTGTGGATCATCGCCCAGCAACATCCCGGCGAACACATGGCTGAGTGGTTCATGGAAGGTGTGATCGAGCGCCTGGAAAAACACGACGACCCGGTGTTGAACAAATTGCTGGCCAGCGCCGACCTGTACCTGGTGCCGAACATGAACCCGGACGGTGCCTTCCACGGTCACCTGCGCACCAACGCCATGGGCCAGGACCTGAACCGCGCCTGGCAAAGCGCCAGCCAGGAGCTCAGCCCGGAAGTCTTTTTCGTCCAGCAGCAGATGGAAAAATACGGCGTCGACCTGTTCCTCGACATTCATGGTGACGAGGAAATCCCCCACGTGTTCACCGCCGGTTGCGAAGGCAACCCGGGTTATACGCCACGGATCGCCGAACTCGAAGAACACTTCCGCAGCCATCTGAAACACACCACCAAGGACTTCCAGACCAAGCACGGTTACACCCGCGACGAACCGGGCCAGGCGAACATGACCCTGGCGTGCAACAGCGTGGGCCAGAAATACGATTGCCTGTCGCTGACCCTGGAAATGCCCTTCAAGGACCACGACGACCATCCGAACCCGTTGACCGGCTGGTCGGGGAAACGGTCGAAGCAGTTGGGCAAGGATGTGTTGACCACCGTTGCGGATATGGTCGACTCGCTACGCTGATCCCCCAACACCACGATACCTGTAGGAGCGAGCCGGCTCCGGGCGGCGTTCCGACGATGGAGGTCAACGATGACGCGGGAAGCCTGATGCCCCGCGTTGCCCTCTGTTTTTTCGCGAGCAAGCTCGCTCCTACAGGTTTCAGGTGTCAATGCCGCCTGCGATCAACCGCGATCTTTGCCTCGCAACATGCTGTCCAGCACCTCATCGCGGCGCACCCAACCGTGAAACAACGCCGCGGCCAGATGCAGCAGCACCGTCAGAAACAGCAGATACGCCAGATACCCATGTGCCTTGCGCAGGAACGCAAACATCTGCGCGTCCGCCGGCACAATCGACGGCAACTGCAACGAGCTGCTGAGCATCACCGGTTCGCCCGACGCTGAAATCATTGCCCAGCCCAATAACGGCAAAACCAGCATCAAGGCGTACAGCAGCACATGGGACGCCTTGGCCGCCAGCGCTTGCCAACCCGGCAGGTCGGCGGGCAGCGGTGGCTGCTGCGTGGAGAAGCGCACGACCAATCGCACGATCACCAGCAACAGAATCGCCACGCCTAACGGCTTGTGCAGGTGAATCAGCCATTCATGACGCTCGGACACCGAGGCGACCATGCCTGCGCCGATAAACAGCATGGCGATGATCATCAGCGCCATCAGCCAGTGCAGCAGGCGCGCCAGGGGAGCGAAGTGGGTGGGTTGGTTGCTCATTGCTGGGCCTCCTGTTTGGCGGCGGGCAACTGGCTGACTTCGCTGGTGCGACGCAGGTAGGAATTGGCGTAACCGGCTGAACGAGCGGCGAGCAGCGGGTCGTCGGAACCTTCGATGCCGGCAGGGAGCACCAGCGGGTCGTAGTTGATGTCGCGGCATTCGCCGCTGAGTTGCGGCTGGGTGCTTTCAAGAACCAGGGTGCCTGCGTTCAACACCTTGCGCCCGTCAGGCCAGGCCTTGCTGGCGTCGTTGACCGGATCACCGGGGTTGGCCAGGGTGATGTTCAATTGAAAGCGCAGCGGGCCCGCGGCAATGCGCTGAACCAGGTCTTTCTCAAGGAAATCACTGCCCTGCGGTGCCGTGGCGCCAGGTGCGTCCTGAACCAGCGGCGCCATGCTCCAGCGCACCGCTTGGCGCTGTCCGGAGGCGTTGACCAGATAGAACGCGTTGACGCTGTTGTAGGTTTGCGTCACGTAACTGGCCGAAGGTTTGGCCGTCTTGATCCAGGCCAAAAACGGTGCGGCTTCCGGGTGCGAACCGAAGAACGCCGACACCGCGGCGGGGTCCGGTTTGCCGGTAGCGGGAATCGGCGATTGGGCCTGCTGCAATTGGTAGAACGCATCGGGCGTGCCCACCGGGAACACCGGCATACTGTTCATCCCGGTGCGCCATTGCTGGCCGTTGGCCTGGGTGAAGCGCAACGCCAGGCTGCGGATCGGCACGGCGCTATCGGGCGCGTAGGGATTACCCGCCGGCAAGGCGAAGCGGCCAACCACCGGCGTGCGCGCCTCGTTGAATACCTGTGCGGTGGAATAACTGCGAGCCTCGCCACTGCTCTCGAAATGGCCAATCACGCACACGCCTTTGGCGTGGTTGCGACGAAACCCTGGATGCACACCGTTGTTGGTTTCCAGCACATTGACCAGCTTTTTCGGGGTCAGGCGCTGCGGGTCAAGGGTGCCGTTGACGTAGGCAAAGGCCCCGGCCACTGCGGCCACGACCACGGCAATGCCGGCCAGTCGCAATGTCAGGCTCGCGGCACTCAAGGGTGGCGGTGATGATCGATCTACCATGAAAGACTCCAGGGCCATCGGCCACAAGTGAGAAGAATCAGGCAGACGAACCCCACGGCGGTTTATTCCATCGCCCGGTATTTATTTTTTCGGGCGTGGAATAACCTTCAATGCCGTGCGTCTTCCTGGTTCAAAGCGTAGTGAGTAACCAGAAATTCATGAACGATATCGACGAACAACTTAGAGAAATCATTCCCAGATTGCGCCGCTTCGCCATATCGCTGACGCGCAATTCGAGCAGCGCCGACGACCTGGTGCAGTCGTGCCTGGAGCGTGCGCTGTCGAGTTGGGGCGACAAGCGCGTCGAGGGCGACTTGCGCGCCTGGTTGTTCTCGATCCTATATCGACAGTTTCTCGATGCTCACCGCCGTACCCGACGCTACGCGCGAATGCTCGAATTCTTTACCGGGCGCGACGATGCGCAGCCTTCGGTGGAGCGTACCGTGATCGCCCAATCGACCCTCAACGCCTTTGATCGACTGCCCACCGAACAGCGCGCGCTGCTGCTGTGGGTGTCGGTTGAGGGCCTGAGTTACAAAGAGGTCGCCGAGATTCTCGACGTGCCTACCGGCACCGTGATGTCCCGCCTGTCCCGGGCCCGCCAGGTCCTGCGCCAACTCAGCGATGGCGAAATCAACCGCCCTGCCCTGCGGAGACTTAAATGATCAGCATGCCCCCCAGCGAACGCGACCTGCACGCTTACGTCGACCATCAGCTCAGCGAGCAAGACCGGCGTCTGGTGGAGACTTTCCTGGCCAGTAATCCACAAATTTGCGCACAAGTCCGCGCCTGGCAGCTGGACGCCCAACAACTGCGTGCGGCCCTGAGTGGTGCCTTGCAGCAGCCGGCCAATCCGGACCTCGATCCTGTGCAGATCCGCCGACGCTTGAAAAGCCAGTCTCGACGCCACCTGGCCAGCGCCGCGGTATTGCTGATCGCCGTCAGCATCGGTGGGGTCAGTGGCTGGCAGGCCCGGGAAATGACCCTCCTCAGCACAGCGCAACCGATGGCCGATGCCATGCAGGCTTATCGTCTGATTGCCGAGCAGGGACTATTGCCGGCCGACTACAAGGCTGGCGACGACGGTGACATGCAGGGCTGGCTCGACCGTTATTTCACCCAGGCCAATCGCCTGCCTGATTTATCCGGCGCAGGCTTCAAACCGGCCAGCGGGCGCTTGCTCAGCACCGAGCAAGGACCGGCGGCGATGGTGGTCTACGAGGACCCGCGCGGGCAGAAAATCAGTTTTTACGTGCGCCCGCCGGGACCGAAAAACTATCTGCTGCCCCGGGGTAGCCGCAGTGATGGAGGTTTGCAGGCCGAGTATTGGTCGGGGGGCGGGTACAACTACGCGATGGTCAGCCCGGCGAATACACCGGCGGCGCAGATGCTCAGGCAAACCACCCAATTCTGATCACACCACCAGCCCCTGTGGGATCGGGGAAGGCTTTACCCCTGCCCAAACACCTGTGAAGGCCGCCGCAACAACGGATCAAACGGATTGATCCGCGGCCCGATCAGCGCGGCTTCGCGCTTGAGCATCTCCACCACTGTCGGTAAGCGATCCGGGCCAAGCCGATCACTCACGGTCGCCACGCTCAACGCCGCCACCGCGCGCCCTTCGCGATCGAGGATCGGCACCGCCACCCCGGCCATGCCCTGTAAAACGCCGGTGTTGCGCCCGGCGTAGCCGAGCTTGCGCACGTTCTCGACTTCTGAACGCAGGAACACCTCGTCATACAGGTGGAAATCCTTGAGCCGTGGCAAGTTGTAATGGATCACCGTATCGCGCTCCTCTTGCGGCAGGAACGCCAGGATCGCCAGGCTGCCCTGGCCCACCCCCAATGCCACGCGCCCGCCGATATCACCGGTGAAGGTGCGGATCGGAAACGGCCCCTCGCTGCGGTCCAGGCAGATCGCATCGAAGCCACTGCGCGCCAGCAGGAACAACGAGTCGCCCAACGATGCCGACAGCCGCAACAGCGCCGGACGCACCAGTTCGCGCAGGTTGCCGCTGTTACCTGCGCGGGCCGCCAGGGCGAAAAAGTCCAGGCTCAGGCGATAGCGCTTGCTGCGCGCATCCTGCTCGACCATGCCCTCGTCCATCAGGCTACGCAACAACCGGTGGGTGGTCGGTTGCGACAGGCCTATGTGCTGGGCCAGTTGTGTCACCCGCTCACCGCCCTCGACGGTATCGCCCAACGCACGCAGCACCGCAAACAGTCTTGAGACGGCGCCGACACCGACCTCATTTTTATTTTCGTTCCGCTCAATGGAATCTGACATGTTAATTCTCGACAATTAATTTACTGATCGAATAAAACTGAAAATAGTCATCGCCTGAGTGAAATACACCATTGAGCCCATCCTAGTCTTCGTCCTAATCTGCGTCCAGACAGGGGCGATTCGAACAATCACGGCAGCCGACTTAAGTCGAGCGCCAACGCCCCCCCGCAACAACCTTTCGTATCTGCCCATACAAAAAAGCGCGCCTTTGGGCGACGCATAACAATCCCCGGTGGAGGCGCAGTCATGGCTTTCGTACAACTTGAAAAACTCGGCAAACGCTACGGTGATATTGACGCCGTGGTCGCCACCGACCTGTCGGTGGAGAAAGGCGAATTCGTTTCCCTGCTCGGCCCTTCCGGGTGCGGCAAGACCACTACCCTGCAAATGATCGCCGGCTTCGTCGAAGTCACCAGTGGGCGCATCGTGCTCGACGGTCGCGACATCACCCACGCCAAACCCGCCAGTCGGGGCCTGGGCGTGGTGTTCCAGAGTTACGCGCTGTTCCCGCACATGACCGTCAAGGACAACGTCGCCTTCGGCCTGCGCATGCGCAAGGTACCAAGCGCCGAGATTGCACAACGCGTGGATAGGGTGCTCAAGCTGGTGCGCCTCAACCAGCACGCCGAGCGCTATCCGCGGGAGCTGTCCGGCGGCCAGCGCCAACGTGTTGCCCTGGCCCGGGCGCTGGTGATCCAGCCGCCGGTGTTGCTGCTCGATGAGCCGCTGTCCAACCTCGACGCCAACCTGCGTGAAGAGATGCAGTTCGAGATCCGCCGCATCCAGCGTGAAGTCGGGATCACCACGCTGATGGTCACCCACGACCAGTCAGAAGCGCTGTCGATCAGTGACCGCGTGGTGGTGATGCAGGCCGGGCGCATCACCCAGATCGATGCCCCTTACACCCTCTACGAACACCCGCGCACCGAGTTCATTTCCGGATTCGTCGGCAAGGCCAACCTGCTGCCCGGTGAACGCGACATGGCCGGCGTGGTTCAGGTATGCAGCCAGGGCAAAGGCGAGCTGACCCTGAGCCTGCGTCCGGAAAAGATCGACCTGCGCGATGCCGGCCACGGCCGCCTGCAGGGCAGGATTGCCAGTCGTTTCTTTCTTGGCAGCCAATGGTTGTACAGCGTCTCGACCAGCCTCGGTGAACTCTGCGTAGTCCGCCGTAACGACGGCGCAGCACCCTTGAACGAAGGCACAGCGGTTGGCCTGGACTGGGACGCGGCACTGTTGCGAGTGTTGAGTGTCGACGAGGTGACGGCATGAGTACGCTCGCTGCCATCCGCCAGGGCCGCCAGGGGTATCTGCTGTCCGCACCCGCCCTGGCCTTGTACCTCGGTCTACTGCTCATTCCCCTGGCGCTGACGCTGATCCTGTCATTCAACGTCTTCGACTACAGCTCGGGGATCGACGGCGACGCTTTCACGGTCGAGCACTACGGCAGCCTGCTGGGCGATCCCTACTTCTATGAAATCTTCCTGCGCACGTTGTGGATCAGCGCCCTGACCACCCTGCTCTGCGTGCTGATCGGCGTGCCCGAAGCGTACATCCTCAGCCGCATGGGCACCCCGTGGCGCTCGATTTTCCTGATCCTGATCCTCACCCCGCTGCTGATATCAGTGGTGGTGCGCGCTTTCGGCTGGAGCCTGTTGCTCGGTGCCGACGGCCTGGTCAACCAGACCCTGCAAGCCTTCGGAGGCTCGCCGGTGAAGCTGCTCTACACGCCGTTCGCGGTGGTGATTGCGCTGGTCCACGTGATGCTGCCGTTCATGATCATTCCGGTCTGGACCTCGCTGCAAAAGCTCGACCCCGCTGCCGAACAGGCCGCGCGCTCCCTGGGCGCCAGCCAATTCACGGTAATTCGAAAAATAGTGCTGCCGCAAGTCATGCCCGGCGTGTTGTCCGGCACCCTGATCGTGTTCGGCCTTGCCGCCAGCTCCTTCGCGATTCCCGGCCTGCTGGGGGGGCGCCGCCTGAAGATGGTCGCCACGCTGATCTACGACCAGTACCTGTCGGAGCTCAACTGGCCCATGGGCGCGGCCATCGCCGTGGCCCTGCTGCTCATCAACCTGCTGATCATGCTGTCGTGGAACCGCATGATCGAAGGCCGCTACAAGAAATCACTGGGATAATTCGCCATGTCCAGGAACGGTCCTTTCGCCCTGTTGTTTCATACCCTGGTGGTGCTGTTCATGCTCGCCCCGCTGGTGGTGGTGTGCCTGGTGGCCTTCACCCCGGAGAACACCCTGAGC
Source organism: Pseudomonas sp. NPDC087336 (assembly GCF_044744285.1). NCBI lineage: Bacteria > Pseudomonadati > Pseudomonadota > Gammaproteobacteria > Pseudomonadales > Pseudomonadaceae > Pseudomonas > Pseudomonas sp. NPDC087336. The sequence continues at coordinate 50,852 of NZ_JBIUYA010000031.1, forward strand.
CTGCCCACCACCGAGTTTTCCCTGCGTTGGTTCCGCGCGGTGTTCGAGCGCGCCGATTTTGTCGATGCGTTCTACAACAGCCTGATCCTGGCGTTCAGCGCCGCGACCCTGGCGACCCTGGTTGCGGTGCCGGCGGCGCTGGCGATCACCCGTTTCGAATTTCCCGGCCGGGACTTTCTCAACGGCCTGTTCCTGTCGCCGATCATCATTCCGCACCTGGTGCTGGGTGTGGCGCTGTTGCGTCTGTTCGCCTTGCTGGGGGTCAACGGCAGCTTCGCCTGGCTGATCTTCGCCCATGTGCTGGTGATCACGCCGTACGTGCTGCGCCTGGTGCTGGCCTCGGCCATCGGCCTGGACCGCAGCGCCGAACACGCCGCGCAATCCCTGGGGGCCGGGCGTTTCACGCTGTTTCGCCAGATCACCTTGCCGATGATCCTGCCGGGGGTGGCCGGTGGCTGGCTGCTGGCGTTCATCAACAGTTTCGATGAAGTCACGCTGTCGATCTTCGTCACCTCGCCGGCCACGCAAACCCTGCCGGTGCGCATGTACGTGTACGCCACCGAATCGATCGATCCGATGATGGCGGCGGTGTCGGCGCTGGTCATTGCACTGACCGCGGTGACCATGATTGTGCTTGACCGGGTCTATGGCCTGGATCGGGTTCTAGTGGGCAAACAATGAGGGCGCCATGGCTCTGCTGAAACGACTGGCCGAAGGCGACCGCCCGGCCCTGGACTTCACCCTCGACGGGCAACCGGCCAGCGGCCTGCTCGGCGACACCCTGTTGACGGCGGTGCTGAGCTGCGACGACCACCTGCGCGGCAGTGACTTCAGCGCCGAACCCCGCGCCGGCTTTTGCCTGATGGGCGCCTGCCAGGATTGCTGGGTGCGGCTGGGGGATGGTCGTCGGGTGCGTGCCTGTTCGACCCTGCTTGAAGCGGGACATCACATCAGCCGCGAACCGGGGCGCGCCCTATGAACATACATCAAACCTGTGGGAGCGAGCTTGCTCGCGATGACGGTGGAACATTCAACAGATGTGGTGGCAGACAAACCGCTATCGCGAGCAAGCTCGCTCCCACAGGGGTTCAGCGTCGTTCACACATGAGGTGCGCATGAAGCCTGTGGTCATCATCGGCGCCGGCCCCGCCGGTATTCGAGCCGCGCAAACCCTGGTCGCCCACGGTGTGCGTCCGGTCCTGGTGGACGAATCCACACGCGGTGGCGGGCAGATCTATCGGCGCCAGCCGGCCAACTTCAAGCGTTCGCCGGTCACGTTGTATGGCTTCGAAGCGCACAAGGCCAGCGCTCTGCACCAGACCATCGACGAACTGCGCGAGCAGATCGATTACCGCCCCGAAACGCTGGTGTGGAACGCCGAGGACGGTGCCCTCGACACCTTGTGCGACGGGCGTGCCGCGCGGCTGGAGTTTTCCCGGGTGATCGTCGCCACCGGCGCCACCGACCGGGTTCTGCCGGTGCCGGGCTGGACCCTGCCCGGCGTCTACAGCCTCGGCGCGGCGCAGATCGCGCTGAAGTTCCAGGGCTGCGCCATCGGTGAGCGCGTGGTGTTCGCCGGCAGTGGTCCGCTGCTGTACCTGGTCGCCTATCAATACGCCAAGGCCGGCGCCAACGTGGTCGCGGTGCTCGACAGCTCACCCTTTAGCGCCCAGGCCCGCGCCCTGCCCGACCTGCTGACGCAACCGGGCACGTTGGCCAAAGGCATCTATTACCGAGGCTGGCTGACCGCGCATGGCATCCCGGTGCATCAGGGCGCGACCTTGAATCGCATCGATGGCCAGCGACGTGTGCAGTCGCTGACGTGGTCCAACGCCAAAAGCCAATATCCACTGGACTGCGACGCGATCGCCTTCGCCCACGGCCTGCGCAGTGAAACCCAACTCGCCGACCTGCTCGGCTGCGAATTCGCCTGGAACCCGCTCAACCGCGCCTGGCTGCCACAACGGGACCGGGCCGGCCGCAGCAGTGTTACCGAGGTGTACCTGGCCGGTGACGGTGCAGGCATCATGGGCGCCGACGCCGCGGAAATGGCCGGTGAGCGCGCCGCCTTGGCGTTGCTCGAAGACATTGGCTACCTGATTCCCTCGCAACGGCCCGCACAACTTGAACAGGCGCTGGAACGCATCGGCGATTTCCGCCAGGGCCTGGAACGCGCCTTTGCCTTTCCCGAACACTGGGCTGCGGATGTCGCCGATGACGTCATGGTCTGCCGCTGCGAAGAAGTCCGCGCCGGCGATATTCGCCAGGTGGTGCGCGAGGGCCACTGGGAAATCAATCGGGTCAAGGCCCATTGCCGGGTCGGCATGGGTCGCTGCCAGGGGCGGATGTGTGGTGCTGCGGCGGCGGAAATCATTGCCTGTGAAAGCCAGCGCGCCGTGTCCGACATCGGCCGGCTGCGGGCCCAGGCCCCCATCAAGCCGCTGCCTTTTGGCCTGGAGATGGAAGCATGATCGAAGTCGATGCAGTGATCATTGGCGGCGGCATCGTCGGGGCTTCGGCGGCGCTGTTTCTTGGCAAGGCCGGGCGCCGTGTGGCGCTGCTGGAACGGGATTTTTGCGGGTCGCATTCCAGCGGTGTCAACTACGGCGGCGTACGTCGCCAGGGCCGTCCACTGTCGCAGTTGCCGTTGTCGCAACGTTCCCACGCCATTTGGGCGCAACTGCCACAGTTGATCGGCATCGACGGTGAGTACCAACGCAGCGGCCACCTCAAGCTCGCTCGCAGCCTCGACGATTTACGCGCCCTGCAAAACTATGAAGTCAGCAGCCAGGGCTTCGGCCTCGACTTGCAGGTACTCGACCGCAAGGCATTGCGTGCACGTTTCCCCTGGGTCGGCGATGTTGCGGTGGGCGCCTCTTATTGCCCCGACGACGGGCACGCCAACCCGCGGCTGGTCTCCCCGGCATTCGCCCGGGCCGCTCGACGCCACGGCGCGCTGGTGCATGAACAATGCGCGGTCACCGCCGTGGACCACGACGGCCGGCGCTTTCGCGTGCGTACACAAACCGGTCTGGAGCTGCACGCGCCCTGGCTGTTGAACTGCGCCGGGGCCTGGGCCGGCAGCCTGGCCGCGCAGTTCGGCGAGCCGGTGCCGATGCACTCCGGGCACCCGGCAATGCTGGTCACCGAGCCCTTGCCGCTGGTGATGGATGCCAGCACCGGCGTCGAGGGCGGCGGCATCTATGCGCGTCAGGTGGCGCGCGGTAATTGCGTGCTGGGTGGCGGCCAGGGCTTTGCCCTTGACGAGGCCCGCGCCCGCCCCGGTCAAGGCGCCGTACTTGAGATCCTGCGCCAGGCCGTCGAACTCTACCCGTTTCTTGAGGGCGCCCAGGCGATTCGCACCTGGAGCGGCACTGAAGGTTACCTGCCCGATCGCCAACCGGTGATCGGGCACAGCCGTACCCAGCCAGGTCTGTTGCATGCGTTCGGCTTTGCCGGCGCCGGTTTTCAGATCGGCCCGGCGGTGGGCCAGGCGCTCACCGAGATCATCTGTAGCGGCGCGTCAAAGACGCCGCTGGATGCGTTTTCCATCACCCGTTTTCACTCCATCTCCGTAGCTTGATAGAGGAAGGTCGCGCCAATGAATAACGTCAAACGCAGTGCACTGTTCTCCTGCCTGGGCGCCCTGCTCACGGTGACCCAGGTCCATGCCGAGCAGACGCTTTACCTGGGCATGAATGGTGGCACCATGGAGCGGCTCTACGCCGACAAGGTGCTGCCGGCCTTCGAGAAGGCCAACAACGTGAAAGTGGTCATCGTGCCGGGCACCTCCGCCGATATCCTGGCCAAGGTCCAGGCCAGCAAGGGCAACCCACAGATGCACGTGATGTTCCTCGACGACGGCATCATGTACCGCGCCATCGCCATGGGCCTGTGCGACAAGCTCGAGGACAGCCCGACCCTGGCGCAGATCCCGGCCAAGGGCCGGATCAAGGACCAGGCGGTGGCCGTCAGTCTCGGCGTCACCGGGCTGGCCTACAACACGCGCCTGTTCAAGGACAAAGGCTGGAGTGCGCCAACCTCCTGGATGGACATGGCCGATCCGCGTTTCAAGGACAAACTGGTGTTCCAGTCGATGGCCTCCTCCACCTTCGGCCTGCATGGCTTCCTGATGTTCAACCGGATTCAGGGCGGCAGCGAAACCGACGTCGACCCCGGCTTCAAGGCCTGGCCGAACACCGTCGGGCGAAACGTGCTGGAGTACATTCCAAGCTCGGCGAAGATCTCTGAAATGCTGCAGACTGACGAAGCGGCGCTGTTCCCGCTGACGCCGACCCAGGTCACAGCCCTGAAGCTCAAGGGCATGCCGGTGGAATATGCGCAACCGAAGGAAGGCGCGGTGGTGCTCAACGTGGCCGAATGCGCCATCGCCGGCAACACCCAACCGGAGCTGGCGCAGAAACTCGCCGCGTTCCTGCTGACACCCCAGGCTCAGGCCACTGCGCTTGAGGACGGCGACCAGATTCCTTCCAACCCCAATACCCCGACCACCGACCGCACCCGTGGCCAGGTCGAAGCGATGAAGCAGTACCTGGAAACGGCGATCGCGGTGGACTGGGACCAGGTCAACGAACAGCGCCCGGCATGGAATGCCCGCTGGAACAGGAGCATCGAACGATAGCCATCCGACCCAACGCAAAACCCCGTCGGAGCTGCCGCAGGGCTCAGAAATCCCGCTTATAAAAGATATCCAACGAACTGGCCACGCCACCGGCGGCTTCAAGGTAGACCTTTTTGCTCAGCTTGTAGCGCAAGGCAATGGTGTTGGCCGGTTCGAACACTCCGACGCCATAACGCAGGCTGAGCTTCTCCGAAAGGTTGCCGCTGGCGACCACGCTGGTGGCGTTGCCACTGCCCTCGGTGTCGAGCTGGAAATCATCGATGCCCAGGTTCTTCGCCAGGCCGCCGGTCACGCCCGAGCTGCCCATCAAGCCCAGGCCGAGCGCGGCCTGGGCGAGCATGTTGTTGTCTTCACCGTTGGTACTCAGCGGACGCCCCAGCACCAGATAGGACAACGCCTGTTCCTGGGCCAGGGCCGGTTCCGAGAAAATCTGCGTGGTCGGTTGCTCGGCGCTGCCACTCAAGCGGATGCCGGCGATCACATCGTCGGTCTGGCGGATAGCCTCGATGTCCAGGTACGGCTGGTCGAGGGGACCTGCGAACAGCAACCGCGCCCGACGCACCGTAAGCCGCTGGCCGTAGGCGCGGTACCGGCCGTCGTTGAGCCATAGCTCACCGCGGGTGTCCATGTTGTCGCCGATGTGCACGTGCCCCTGCACATTGGCCGTCAGGCCAAACCCGGCAAAGCTCAGCTTGTCTTCGCCGACCACCACATCGATGTCCATTTTCATCGCCAGGGGTGGTTTGCCCTCCTCGGTTTGCTGCCCGACGATCACCGTGTCATCGGATACCTTGACCGTCGATGGCGGCAACTCTCGAATGGTGATGGCCCCCTTGGGCACCCGCACTTTGCCGGCGACGGCCAGTTCATCGCCCTTCATCGAGATTTTCAGGTCCGGGGCCACTTCGACCTTCGCGTAAGGTTCGACGCTGACCGGCAACTGCGAGCCCTTGAGCGCCAGGTCCACCACCAGCGCCTGGCCCCAGGCGATGTTGCCGTTGAGGCTGCCCTGCCCGGTCTTGCCACTTTTCCAGCCGCCGTCGAGCTGCACGGATTCACCGGCGATCAGCGCCTGCAATTGCAACGCTTGAATCTCCATTGGCAACTCGGCGCCGGAAACCTCGCCGTCGCTGAGCAACAGATTGCCATTGACCTGGGGTGCCAGCAGGCCACCGGCAATCGTGCCGCTGCCATTCAAGCGACCGGACAGTTTCTCGACCATGGGCACAAACGGCCGCACCACCGACACGTCCAGGCCATTCAAGCGGAACGTACCGGTCAACGGCTTGTTCTTCGGCAACGGGTTGAGCTGAGCCTGCACGTTCAATTCGCCGAGCTTGCCGCCGACGAAATTCAGCTCGCTATCGATGCGCTTGGGCGTCAGCTGGCTGGTGAGTTTGAGGGTCTGGTAGGGGAAGTCCAGCCACTGATCTTTCTCGCGCACGCGCAACGTGCCGCCGCTGGCATCGATGCTGATCACGCCGTTCGGGCCGCTGGCCGGCAAGTCCAGCTGCACGTCGGCGTTGAGCCGGCCCTGCCAGGCGAAATCCTTGGGCAACCACTGGGCGAGGCTGTCGATGGGGAATTGCTTGAGGTGATAACGCAGCTTCGGCTCGGGCATCAGGCGCTGGTCCTCACCGCACAAACTGGCCGGGCCAGACGCCCAGCAATGGGCGCCGAAATTGATTTTGCCGTCCGCCAGGCGTTCCAGCTTCGCCGGCCCCTGCAGCTTCCAGTCCTGGCCACCGGCCTGGATGTCGCCGCTGGCCAGGCGCCCGCGCCAGTTGCCTTTATCCAACGCACCGTCGAGGCCGAGCGCGAGTTTGAGCTTCGGTCCCTGCAGGTCGAGGTTCAGCTTCTGGTTCTTGATGTCGCCCTGCCCACTGGCAGTCAGCGTGCCCAGCGAGGTATCGCCCGCCTGGATACCGCTGCCCTTGAGGTCGATTTTCGCTCGTTGCGCGCTGTCGAGTGTCGCGTCCAGGTTCAGGCTTTGCAGGCGATTATCCTGGAAAGCCAGTTGCGTGCCTTGCAGCCCGAGCTTGCCTTGCGGTGCCTTGAGCGTGCCGGCGACATCGACCCGGCCATTGACCTGGCCGCGCAATTGCGGCCAGAGCTGGGCCAGGCGCAGCAGCTTGATGTCGATCTGCCCGGTGAGTTTTTGTTGCAAACTGCCCTTGCCGTTGATGCTGTTGTCGCCGAGGCGGATCTGCAGGGCGTTCAGATTCCATTGCTCGCCACTGCCATCGGCCTTGGCTTGCAGGACAGCCGGTTGGCCGCGCAGCTTGCCCTTCAGGTCCAGGTCGGCGCTCAGGCTGAGTTTTTCGTTTTTCATCTCGCCTTTACTGCGCAACGGTCCGGCCAGGGTGCCCGGCAATTCCGCAACCCAGTACGCCGGATCGATCGCGGAAAGATCCAGCGCGGTGTCCCAGGCGATGCCGTCGGCGAACTGCAGGTTCAGGTGCCCTTCGGCCTTGCCCTGCCCGGCGACGAGCTGGATCTGTTGCAGGTAGATTTTCGTCAGGTCGCCAGCGAACGGGCTGGTCAGGCTGAACGCCCCGGCCGGGCCATCCAGCGCGGCGTCGAAGTGCCCCAGGTATTTGCCGTCGGTGTAGGAGACATCACCATTGAAGCTGCGCAGGGCCACTTGTGGTTCGTCGATCAGCGGGTAGAGACGGTGCCACGGGAAATCCAGCCAGGCGACTTTGGCATCAGCGCTCAGGCCCTTGCTCCAGTCCAGTTGCCCGGTGAGCTTGAGGCTTTGCTGGTCGCTGGCGGTCAGGTCCAGCGCGGCGATCTGCGCGCCGTTGGCGTCGACCTTGCCTTGCAGCGCCAGCGCGACCGGGCCTTGTTCGGCCGGCAGCGTGGCCTTGCCGATTAACTGATAACCGTTTTTCAAGTCACCGGCGCCCGTCAGTTCAAGCTGATTGAGTGTCAGGGTGTCGGGTAGCTCGGCGCTGGGTTTGAAGCCGTCAGCGGTGATGCGCAGCATGGCCGGCAGGTTTTCCACCAAGGGTTGCAGCTGGCCGCTCAGTTGCCCATTGAGGTAGCCGCTGCTGTCGGCTTTCAGGTTCAGCGTCTTGAGCAGGTCGCCGTCGACCTTCAGGGCCAGCGCCCAGGGCTCGCTGCCGGGTGCGGGCAGGGTCAGCTTGCCTTCGGCCTTGAGCGGCCAGTTGCCGGTCGGTTGCAACAGGCCAGACAGGTGCAGGCTCAGCTCATCGCGCTGCAATTGCACCGAATCGATCTGCAAGCCATTGGCTGTCCAGTGCGCCGCCAGTTGCAAGCCCTTGAGTTGTTCGCTGCCGTTGAACAGCAGGCTGCCAACCTGGATATCCCCAAGCTCGAGTACCAGCGGCAGCTTCAAGTCAGGAAGACTGATCGGCCCACTGCTCTCTTGCTCCTCGCCAGGCGGCAATTGCAGGCTCACTCGATCAGCCTTCAATTGCTCGATGCACAAGGTCATGCGCGTCAGGCACAGCGGCGACCAGGCGAAGATGACTTTATCGAGTTCGACCCGACTGGTGTCTTGCTGCCACAGCACATGGTCGGCGCTCCACTGTCCGCCCAGGCGACCCTGGAAATTGTCCAGGCTCAAGCCCGGCACGAACCCGAGCGCCCAGCGACTGCCCGTCGCCGTGCCCAGCACCGTGGTCAGTATCAGGACCACCAGCAGCAACAGCGCCATAACGGCCAGCAGAGTTATTTTCAAGCCACGCTTCAAAGCTCAGGCCCCATGGAAAAGTGCAATCGAATACCGCCATCGTCGTCCAGCGCATGGGCCAGGTCGAGGCGGATCGGCCCCACCGGAGAGATCCAGCGCACGCCGATACCGACACCGGTCTTGAGGTTCGGCAGCTCAAGTGTATTAAAGGAGTTGCCCTGGTCGACGAAGGTCGCCACACGCCATTTTTCTGCAACGGAATACTGGTATTCGGCGCTGGCGGTGACCATGTAGCGCCCACCAATGCGGTCACCCTGATTGTTTTCCGGGGACAGGCTCTGATAGTCGTAGCCGCGCACACTCTGGTCACCACCGGCGAAGAAGCGCAACGACGGCGGTATCGACTTGTAGCCGTTGGTGGCACTGCCGCCGACCTGCACCCGACCGAGCAAGCGGTGCTTGTCGAACACCGTGGTCAGGCCTTTGACCAGCGCGGTGCCGTACAGCAGGTTGTTATCGGACCCCAGGCCTTCCTTGGCGACCTTGCTTTCGAACTGCAGGCGATAACCGTTGTGCGGGTCGATGCGGTTGTCGCTCTTGAGGTACGAATAGCTCACACCGGGCATCAGTAGCGTACTGAGGCCGGAGTCGTCGCCGAGGCGGTATTCCTCGTGCTGCCACTTGAGCGAAACCACCCGTTGCCAGCCGCTGGGCAACTTGCTGTGCCACTCAGGGCCGACGGTCAGCAACTTGCTGAGGCTGTCCTTGTCGGCGATTTCTTCCTTCTGGTAACCACCGGCGAAGCGCAGTTTGTCGGTCAGCGGCGGGTCCAGGGGAATGTCGTAGAACAACCCGACGTTTTGCCGTGGCGCCGAGATTTCGGTCTCCCAGCCATAGCTGTGCCCCTGGGGATTGACCCAGTGCCGGGTCCAGTTCGCCTTGACCCGTGGGCCGACGTCGGTGGAATAACCCAGGCCCAGGCCCATGGTCCGTGGCTTGCGGGTTTCGAGCTTGACGTCCACCGGGATCACATCGTCCTTGGACGCGGTCGGCGCCGCGTCGACCCGCACGCCTTCGAAATAACCGCTCGATTGCAGCGCCTGGTTGAGCTCGGCGATCAGTTCGGAGTCATACGGCGTACCGGCCTTGAACGGCACCATGCGTTGCAGCAGGTCTTCGTCGAACGGCGTGTCGCCTTCGAAACTGACCTTGCCCAGCGAGTAGCGCGGGCCACTGTCGTAGATCAGCTCGATATCGGCCACGCCGGCCCGCGGGTCGACCGACAACTTCTGGCGGGTAAAGTGGCCACTGAAAAAGCCATAGCGCGAGGCCTGGTTCTGGATCAGGCGCTTGGCGTCCTCGTACTGACCGTGGTTGAGGACCGCACCGGTTTGCAGAGCCTTGCTTTTGGGCACCCGAAAAGCTTTGAGGCTGGCGGCCGGGCCGTCGACGCGGATCGTGATGTTGCGCAAACGCACCGGCTCGCCGGGCTCGATGGTCAGTATCAGGCGCGGCGTCTTGCCGGCCTTTACCTCGCTGTCGATTTGCGGCTGGTAGTAACCCAAGGCCTGGGCGGCCTTGCGCGCCTGTTCCTCGGCGCCACGACTGAAGCGCAGCAAGGCTTCTTCGTCACGATCGCCGAGACTGCCGATATAGCCCTCTATATTGGCCTTCAGTGCATCGTTGGACGGTTTGATCCGCACATCCAATTCACTTTGCGCCAGTGCCGTGCAGCTGGTAATCAGCATCAGCACGCCACTGGTAATTCTTCCTGGAAACTTCATAGGCGCGGATGCTATCACGAGCGTGGAGCGTGATAGAGCCTGGCTTGCACAGAAAGTTCGACCTCAAGCTGTTGCTGTATGTAATACCTGCGGATTGGCGTGGAAAAACACATGTTCGCGAATCGGTCCCACGGCCACCTCGCCGATTTCCTCATAGCCCTGGCGCTTGTAGAAGTCGAGATAACGAGGGTTGCCGGTGTCGAGAATCACGCCTTGGGAGTTTTCATCCACCGCGCACCAGTTGTGCACCGCCTGTAACAGTTGCTCACCAAAATGCTTGCCCTGGAATTGTGGGTGAACCCCCAGCAACGGCAACACGTGCACCGAGTCGTTCGGCACGCAGGCAGCGACGGCGTCGTGATATTCAAGGTAACGGCGGGTGCAGCGAAAACCGGTACTGAGCACCATGCGCAAACGCCAGGCCCAACTTTCAGTCACGCCCAGGCGCCGTTGCGGTGGCGCGATCAGGGCAATGCCGATCAGCCGGTCGTTGACCAGCAAGCCGATGGCCGGTAACTCCTGGAAAAAGTGTTGCTTGACCAACTCGCGCACGGTGGCACGCACCCGCTGTTCATAGCCGGGACGCTCGGCTTCGAACAGGTAGCTGAACGTCGGCTCGTGGCGGTAGGCCTGGTACAGCAGCGAGCGGGCCTCACGAGAGTAGCCACTGTCGAGCATGTGGATATCGGCAATGGCGGTGGAGGTTTCGGGCATGACGGACAATCTCCCCGGGGCGCCGCTCAAAATGGTGGCGCTCTTGTTGGTACGAGCCTCTGGGTGCGCGCACAGTTCCTTGTTGGTTGCAAAACAGCGGTTTTGCTGGGTCTACCAAGGTATAGACCAACTTTCGGCTGAGTTAAACAAGTCGCAACCTGTAGGAGCCAGGCTTGCCGGCGAAGGCGTCCTGAAGTGCGCCCCGCCAATGCTGGCGACGAAGCGAAAAGCGCTGACCTGACACCCACCGTACTAGCAGTTCTGATAGTAGGCAGAACCTGAAAACTGGCCGATGCTCACATGACCGTTTCTTGAGCCTTGCCCGGAGATCAGGCAATGACAACAACACCTCTTCAAAAAGTATTGTGTCACTACCGCTACGATGCGCTGGATCGCTCCATCACCTGGACGCCAGACCGGCAGGCCGGACTCCAGCGCTTTTTCTGCAAAGACCGTCTGGCCACGGAAATCCACAACGCCGCGCAACGCAGCATCTTCCAGCAAGATGAGCACGTGCTGGCGCAACAAAATCGTTGGGGCGACAAGGTGGACACCACGCTGCTGGCAACCGATCACCAACGTTCAGTGTTGAACGCGATGGACTCGACCCAGGCTCATCGTATTGCCTATACGCCTTATGGCCATCGCCCGCTCGCAAGCGGTTTGTTGAGCCTGCTCGGGTTTAACGGTGAACGGCCGGATTTGGTGACCGGGCATTATCATTTGGGCAATGGGTATCGGCAGTTCAATCCGGTGTTGATGCGGTTTAACAGTCCGGACAAGTTGAGTCCGTTTGGGAAAGGTGGGGTTAATGCTTATGCGTATTGTGGGAATGATCCGATAAACTGGATAGACCCCGATGGTAGCCTGCGAATTATTGGAATAGGAAAGATTAATACTTCAACTTATAGAGCAAACGTCATTGCACGTGACGCCATCGCAGGCAAAGTAACGATTACGAATGGCAAAGCCACCATCCTTTTCAATAAGGACGCCCAGTATACGGTCGACTTAGCCAAGCATTCCAAGAGAGGCCAGAAAAAAATCGTGAGAGAAGCAGTACACGAGCTGGAAAGCGGAAGAAGTTCTTTAGTCAATGCGGAAGAACAACTGAAATACATAAAAATTCGTATACACCCTAAATACGAAGAAGCATTTAATGGCGCACTTGACAATATTAAAGCACTGCCTCAAACAGAGCTCGAATATGACATCCCTCCAAATTCAAATAAAAATTTTATTCACAACAAATTATGGACAACTATCAATCAAGCACAAATAAACAGAGACATCAAAACCACACTAGCCACTATTCGCAACGCACCTGAACATCAAAATTTACGAAAGTACTGGTAATAGACTGAGCACACTCACCACCACTCAGAAAATATCGAAATACAAATAAGCAACAATAAAAGCAGTGAGCTTGAGGAAGGATAGATTTAAATCCATGACTTTGGATTTTATACTCTTGCCTCCTAGAAAATTAGTGTTCGCCGTGCGAGCCAAGTTCACACGCTGCGCTGACTTGAGCGTTCGATCGTCTGGACTTGCGGTGATTACCTGTGGGCAAGTTTTGGTCATACAGTGGTACGCGTGCGCACCAACAGCTAGCCCCACACCGGCATGTCAGCTAGCATCGCCCTTTTGCCAGGACTGCCGACCATGAAGATCGTCTCCTTCAACATCAACGGGCTGCGCGCTCGCCCGCATCAGCTGGCGGCGCTGATCGAAAAGCATCAGCCCGATGTGATCGGATTGCAGGAAACCAAGGTCCATGACGACCAGTTTCCACTCGATGAAATCAAGGCCCTGGGCTACCACGTGTATTTCCATGGGCAGAAGGGTCACTACGGCGTTGCCATGCTTTCGCGCCAAGAGCCGCTAGCCCTGCACAAAGGCTTTGCCACCGATGAAGAAGACGCGCAGCGCCGCTTCATCTGGGGCACCTTTGCCGACGCCAACGGCGTGCCCGTGACCATCATGAACGGTTACTTCCCCCAAGGTGAAAGCCGCGACCACCCGACCAAATTCCCGGCCAAGCAACGCTTCTACAGCGACCTGCAGGCGCTGCTGGAAAGCCAGTTCAAGAACGACCAGCCACTGGTGGTGATGGGCGACGTGAACATTTCCCCGGAAGACTGCGACATCGGCATCGGCCCGGACAACATGAAACGCTGGCTGAAGACCGGTAAGTGCAGCTTCCTGCCAGAAGAGCGCGAGTGGATGGGCCGGTTGAAAGACTGGGGCCTGGTGGACAGTTTCCGCCACCTCAACCCGGATGTCGCCGATCGCTTCAGCTGGTTCGACTACCGCAGCCGCGGATTCGAAGACGAGCCCAAGCGCGGGCTGCGGATCGACCTGATCCTGGCGTCCCACGCTCTGCTGCCACGGATCAAGGACGCGGGCGTGGACTACGAACTGCGCGGCATGGAAAAACCTTCGGATCATGCGCCGATCTGGTTGGAGTTGAGTTAAGAAACCGCGCCTGATGATCGTTCCCACGCTCTGCGTGGGAACGATCAGGTCAAGCGCATGCATCCACAGCCAGGTCAGCTTTAAGGCCGCCTTCGCCCCTACAGGGCTGTCATCTTTCGGAAATCTTTCTGTCTTATTCTCCCGGCTCTTCCCTTGGTCTTGAAAGGTGCCGGCATGTCGCTGCGCGTGTGGTTGCTGTTGATGCTCTGCGCCGGGCTGCCGCTGTCGGTAGCAGCCAGCGCCTTGCCGATTCCCGGGCAAGGTCCGGTGTTGCGTATCCAGGGCTCCAACACCATCGGCGCAGCGCTGGGGCCGGCGCTGATCGAGGGTCTGATGCGCGAGCAGGGTCTGCTCAAGGTGCACAGCGAAGCGACGGACAAGGCCAACGAATCACGTATCGTCGGTGAAACCGTGGAAGGCCGTCGGGTCGAAGTGGAGCTGGCCGCCCACGGCTCCAGTACCGGCTTCACTGCGTTGAAAGCGGCAAGTGCCGATCTCGCCGCCTCCTCCAGGCCGATCAAGGACAGCGAGCTGGTTAGCCTGCAAGCATTGGGCGACCTGAAAAGCGTCGCTGCCGAGCAAGTCATCGCCATCGACGGGCTGGCAATCATCCTGCATCCGCAAAACCCGCTGAATACACTCGACACGGTGCAACTGGCGCGCATTTTCAGTGGTGAGGTGAAAACCTGGGAAGAGCTCGGTGGCCACGGCGGGGCTATCCATCTCTATGCGCGCGATGATCAGTCCGGCACCTACGACACCTTCAGGGAGCTGGTCCTCAGTGGTCATGGCAAAACCCTGAGCGGCAGCGCAAAACGTTTCGAGTCCAGCGAACAATTGTCCGACGCCGTCAGCCAGGATCCGCACGGCATCGGCTTTATCGGCCTGCCCTACGTACGCTCGGCCAAGGCCGTGGCGATTGCCGACGGCCAGTCCATGGCCATGCTGCCGCTCAACAGCCTGATTGCCACGGAAGACTACCCACTGTCGCGGCGTTTGTTCTTTTACCTGCCACCCAAACGCAACAACCCTTGGGCCGAAGCGCTGGTGGCCTTCGCGCAAAGTCGACAGGGCCAGGCGATCGTCGCGGCCAACGGCTTCATCGCCCAGACGATCCAGGCCATGGCGGTTACACCGAATGCGTTGATGCCTGAGGGCTACCAGGCACTGAGCCGCCACGCCATGCGCCTGACGGTGAACTTTCGCTTCGAAGAAGGCAGCGCCAGCCTGGACAACAAGGCCCGACAGGACCTGTCACGGGTTCTCGACTATATGAAGCAGCACGGCAAGACCGATCGCCAGGTGACGCTGGTCGGGTTCGGCGATGCCAAGCTCGATCCGGCACGCGCCGACCTGCTGTCGAAGCTGCGGGCCATGGCGGTGCGCCGCGAACTGGTGAAAAGTGGCGTGGTGCTGCGTGACATTCGCGGTTTCGGCGCCGAGATGCCGGTGGCGGCCAATAGCGAGGATGAGGGGCGGATCCGCAATCGGCGGGTCGAGGTGTGGGTTTACTGAGCTTTGTCAGGCCAGGTCGTTCAGACCTGGCCCGAAACGACTTCAGCCGAGCAGTTTCTCCAGTTGCGCGACGGTATCAACGGCACCCATGGTCTTGGCGGCATCCAGCGCGGTAATGCCGTTGGCGTCCTTGGCTTTCGGGTCGGCACCTTTGCCGATCAGGTAGTCGACGACTTCGACGCGATTGAACATCGCCGCCATCATCAACGCGGTGCGGCCGTCGAATGACGAGCCCTCGACCTGCGCACCCCCTTCGACCAGGGCCTTGATCACGGCCAGGTCGCCCTTGAATGCCGCGCCGGCAATCGGACTCTGACCGTTGTCATTGCGGATTTCCGGATCCGCCTTATGTTCGAGCAGGACTTTTACCGTGTCCACGTGGCCGTGATAGGCGGCCAGCATCAGCAAGGTGTCACCCTTGTGATTGCGCAGGTTCGGCGGCAGGCCCTTGCTCAGCAGCGCAGCCATCATGGCCGCATCACCCTCACGCGCCTTGTTGAAGACCTGTTCGGCAAACTCGGCGGCTTCTTCGGGGGTCATCTGGCGGCTTTTGTCTGACATTGAACGCTCCACTTTCAGTTTTTCGCAAAGTCGACAGTTTCCCGAGGGTACTCGCCACTGTCACTTGTTTTTTCTGATTCGCGGCCATAGCCCTTTTCAATAACGATGCTTGCCCCCCTGGATGTCCGCCAGCACCTGCCCGGTGACCTGCACATAGGTCTCGGTGCCCGGCAGCCAGGCGTAGATCGGGTCATCGCCGGTCTTGCCGGGGTCGAAGGCTTCGTCCTTGAGCCGGGTCTTCTGATATTTGAAGGTCCCGGTGATGTCCATTTTCACTTTCACCCGCAGGAACAGCGGCACCGCGTAGGCCGGCAGGTGTTGCCGGGCGAAGGCCAGCAACTCGCCGAAGTCCAGGGTCGCCAGGGATTCGGCGGGCGTGATCGCGGCCATCCCGGCGCGGCCGTTGGTGTTGCGCACCTCCACGCCATAGGCCACGGCCTCGCAAATGTTCGGGTGCTGCAGCAGGATGTTCTCGACCTCGGTGGTCGACACGTTTTCCCCCTTCCAGCGGAAGGTGTCGCCCAGGCGATCGACAAACTGCGCATGACCGAAGCCGATGTTGCGCAACAGGTCACCGGTGTTGAGGTAGCGATCGCCCTTGACGAACACGTCGTGCAGCACGACTTTTTCGGTCGTGCACGGGTCGGTGTAACCATCGAGCGGTGCCTTGTCGTCGATCCTGGCCAGCAGTAGCCCCTGCTCGCCCTTGCCGACCTTGCGCATGAAACCATTGGCGCCACGGATCGGCGCACCGCTGTCGTGGTCATAGGCCGCCAGTTCCCAGGACATCAGGGAAAAACCCACGGTATTGTCGAAATTGAGGATGTTGGTGAAGCCGATATTGCCGTCACTGGCGGCATACAGCTCGCAGATATGCCCGACCGCAAAACGCGTCTTGAATTCGCCCCATGCCCCGGGACGCAAACCGTTGCCGATCATCTTGGTCACGCCATGCTGGCTGTCGTCGGCACTGGGTGGCTGGTCGACCAGGTAGCGGCACAATTCGCCGACGTAGCCCAGGGTGGTCGCCCGGTACTTGCGCACATCGTTCCAGAACTGGCTGGCGCTGAACTTGCGGCGGATGGCGAATCCCGAGGCCCCGCTGATGGCCGAGCCCCAGCACACGCACAAGCCGGTGGCGTGATACAGCGGCAACGTGCAGTAGACGATGTCCTCGGGGCGCATATCCAGCGCGATCATGCCGAAGCTTGCGCAACTGCGCATCCAGCGCCCGTGCTTGAGAACCCCAGCCTTGGGCAACCCGGTGGTGCCCGAGGTATAGATGTAGAAACAGGGATCGTCGAAAAAGACCTGCTGACTGCTGGCGGGGTTGTCACTGCAGGCGTCGACGCTGGCCGTCATCAGGTTGACGAAGCCGTCGGGCGCGATGCCGGGGTGGCTGTAGGTGTCCTGATCGGCGACGAACCAGGTACGCGCCCTCTCGATCGATCCCCTCTCGCGCACCGCCAGGTAGGCCGGCACCAATTCCGCGCCGACGACTATGGCTGAGGGTGTCACCAGGTTCAGGCTATGGACCAGGGTATCGCGGGTTTGCGAGGTATTGAGCAACGCACTGATGGCGCCGACCTTGGCCACCGCCAGGAGGGTCACCAGCAGTTCCGGGCGGTTCTCGATGAAGACCGCCACCACGTCGCCCTTGCCGATGCCTTGCTCAATCAGGTGGTGGGCGATGCGATTGGCCCAGCGGTTGACCTGGGCGTAAGTCAGCAGCACCTCGCCGTACAGCAAGGCCGGGCCTTCGGGGTTACGCAGGGTCGCCTGTTCGAAACTCCAGCCCAGGCCACACGCTTGGGTCGGATCCTTGACGTTGGCGACCCTCCTGCCCTTGACCACACGCACAATGGCCTTGGCAATGGAAGGCAGCTTGCGGAGCATCATGCCCCAGGTGATCGTGTCGTGCTGCGTGCGGCTCATGGCTGTTCCCGTGGGCTCTTCTTATTGTCGGGCGGCGTTGATCGACCCCGAAAATACGTCAACGGTTCTGCAGCTGTACACGCGGTTTTTGAAATGTTTTGTATCCGCGACACCCACGTTTGAAATCGTGAGCGCGCATACGCGAAATGGTTCCATCGAAACGCCGACGACCACGCAAAATGCAGGATGCACGATAGCCATTCATGCAGATTGCACGAAAGCGAAAATCGTCAAAATTTATATGTCATTGTTTTACATGAAGATTTTAGAAACAGGAATACTGGCACAATCACTGCAACAGTCTCCCCATGCTTGCCATTCAAGAGCTAACGGAGCTGACAGACATGAGCCTGATCCAAGAAAAATTTTCCTCCTTGTTCTCCAACTTCGACGTGACCACCCAGGATCGACCTGACGGCGGCATCCTGCTCACTCTGCGCAGCGAAGGTAAGGAATTCAAACGCTCGATCTCCTACCAGCAGCTGCACAATGGCGACCAACTGTCGTGGGTCATCAGCGCCATTCGCCGCGATCTGGCGGAACAGGCCAGCGAATTGCCGCAAATCTCCCTGCTGCAAAGCCAGCAGCGCTTTGCCCTGCCGACCTATCATTCGCTGTAAGTGTCGCGCCGCAGTAAACCATCAGGCCGTGCAAGCTTGCGCTTCACGGCCTGAGTTGTGTGGACTGTTCAGCAGTCATCCATCCCCGGGAATCGAGCAGCACCGTCGTCGCCGGTGAAACGGGCCACCCAAGGCTGGTTGCTGGACAGACGGATCGCGACCACATAGGGCTGCTCGCCGATGTCCAGCCACTGCCGGGTACCTGCTGGCAGCACAATCAGGTCGCCTTTCTCGCACAGCACGGCGTAGACGTAATCGTTGATGTGCACCGACAACAACGCACTGCCCGCGGCGAACAGCAAAACTTCGGCTTCGTCCTGGCGGTGCTCGGCAAAGAAGCTCGCGCGTATCGACTCCTTCTGCGGGTGATCGCGGTCGAGGCTGATCACATCGAGCGCGCGCAAACCGTGCCCGGTCATCTGCGTATCGATGGGCGCCTGGCAGGCGCTGATGACGTCTTCGTGGCTGGCACCGGGGCGGATCTTCGCCGTGGCCTGCCAGCGGTCGAAACGTACGCCCTGCTCGGCGAGGGTCGAGGCAATATCTTCGAAATGAGTCAGCACCTTGTTAGGTACGTCGGGACTGGAAACGTGATAAACGGACAGGCTGCTCATCAGGACAACTCCTTAAGGGTTCAAGAGGGAGCGCGTGTCCTCTTGCATTCGTGTGGCAATGATAACGGCTGCCGCCAGCGCTGCGAGGCTGGCAATACTAAAGGTTAAGGGCGCGCCAAGGGCCGTCCAGCTGTAACCGGAATACAACGCGCCCATTGCGCCACCGGTGCCGGCCAGTGCGGCGTACAACGCCTGGCCCTGCCCTTGCTGGCGTGGGCCGAAGCTGCGCTGCACGAACTGGATGGCCGCGGCGTGAAAGCTGCCGAACGTCGCGGCGTGCAGCACCTGGGCAAACAACAACACCCAGAGAAATTCGGCCAGCGAACCGAGTAACAGCCAACGCAACGCCGCCAGCAGAAAACTCGCCAGCAACACGCGCCGTACCGAGAACCGCGCGAGGATCCGGCTCATGGCCATGAACATCAGCACTTCAGCGACCACGCCAACGGCCCAGAGCATGCCGATCACGCCCCGGCTGTAGCCCAGTCGCTCAAGGTGCAGGGTGAGAAAGGTGTAATAGGGACCGTGGCTCATCTGCATCAGCGCCACACAGGCGTAGAACGCCAACACCCCGGGGCTGCGCAGTTGCGCGAGGAAACCTTCGCCGGTCAATCGCTCGCCCTGGACCGGTTGGGCGTTCGGTACCCACAAGCTGCTGAGCACAATCGCGGCCATGATCAGCACCAGCGCTGCGGGGTAAATGTCCAGGCTGAGCCATTCGAACAGGCGCCCAAGCGCGACCACCGTGATGATGAAGCCGATCGAGCCCCACAGGCGAATCTGGCTGTAGCGGGCGGCCTGGCCTTGCAGGTGCGCCAGGGTGATGACTTCGAACTGCGGCAGCACCGCGTGCCAGAAGAACGCGTGCAAGGCCATGACCATCGCCAGCCAGGCATAGGTCTTGCTGACGAAAATCAGCGAAAACGTGAGTAACGTGCACACCGCGCCCAAGCGCACGATGGCCAGCCGTCGCCCGGTGTAGTCGCCGAGCCAACCCCAGAGGTTCGGCGCCACGCATCGCATCAGCATCGGGATCGCCACCAGCTCGCCGATGCGCGCCGCGGAGAATCCCAGGTGATCGAAGTACAGCGCCAGGAAAGGCGCTGTCGAACCGAGCAAGGCGAAATAGAACAGATAAAAGCTGGACAGCCGCCAGTACGGGAGCGCCGTCACCGTTGGCTTAGATCTGGCCCAACACCGGCGTGCTCACACGCACATCGGCGTTCTGGCCACGGTGACGCAGCAAGTGGTCCATCAGCACGATGGCCATCATCGCTTCGGCGATCGGCGTGGCGCGGATGCCGACGCACGGGTCGTGTCGGCCCTTGGTGATGACGTCCACCGGGTTGCCATGGATATCGATGGAACGGCCCGGCGTGGTGATACTGGACGTTGGCTTCAATGCCAGGTGGGCAACGATCGGCTGACCGGAAGAAATGCCGCCGAGAATGCCGCCAGCGTTGTTGCTGAGGAAACCTTCCGGCGTCATCTCATCGCGATGCTCGGTGCCGCGCTGGGCGACGCTGGCGAAACCGGCGCCGATTTCCACGCCTTTCACCGCATTGATGCTCATCAGCGCGTGGGCCAGTTCCGCATCGAGACGGTCGAAAATCGGCTCGCCCAGGCCCGGCATCACGCCTTCGGCGACCACGGTGATCTTCGCGCCAACAGAATCCTGGTCACGGCGCAACTGGTCCATATAGGCTTCCAACTCCGGCACTTTGTCCGGGTCAGGGCTGAAAAACGCGTTCTGCTCCACCGAATCCCAGGTCTTGAACGGAATTTCGATCGGGCCGAGCTGGCTCATGTAGCCGCGAATGACAATGCCCTGGGTCGCCAGGTACTTCTTGGCAATCGCGCCGGCAGCCACGCGCATCGCGGTTTCCCGGGCCGAGCTGCGGCCGCCGCCACGATAGTCGCGCTCGCCGTACTTGTGGTGGTAGGTGTAGTCGGCATGGGCCGGACGGAACAAGTCCTTGATCGCCGAGTAGTCCTTGGACTTCTGGTCGGTGTTGCGGATCAGCAGGCCGATGGCGCAGCCGGTGGTGCGACCTTCGAACACACCCGAGAGGATTTCGACTTCGTCGGCTTCCTGGCGCTGGGTGGTGTGGCGGCTGGTGCCGGGCTTGCGGCGATCCAAGTCGCGCTGCAGATCCTCCAGGGAAATCTCCAGCCCCGGCGGGCAGCCATCGACAATGGCGACCAACGCCGGGCCATGGCTTTCGCCAGCGGTGGTGACAGTGAACAGCTTGCCGTAGGTATTGCCGGACATGCAGGACGCTCCGTGAAATGAACCTTAATACGTAATGCGCGCCAGTATACGCAGGCTATCCAACTAGTTCATCCTCGAACCTTATGGGTGTGTACGAGTCCAACCGGCACCTTGATGATGATGGCGTGACAATGCTGCGAGTTCTAGCCTTGAGCCTTACCCTGATTTCCGGATTCGCCCAGGCGACTGTCCTGCAACGGCCGATCACGCTGGACACCGGCACCGGCGAGCTTTTCGGCTCGTTGCTACTGCCTAAATCCGACACGCCGGTGCCGGTGGTCCTGATCATTTCCGGCTCCGGCCCGACCGATCGTGACGGTAACAACCCCGAAGGCGGGCGCAATGACAGCCTCAAACGCCTGGCCTGGGTGCTGGCCAAACACAACATCGCCAGCGTGCGCTACGACAAGCGCGGTGTGGCGGCGAGCCTGGCGTCCACCCCTGACGAACGCAACCTGTCGGTGGAGGCCTATGTGGCCGACACTGAAGCCTGGGGCCGAAAACTCAAGGCCGATCCGCGCTTCAGCCAGCTGATCCTGCTGGGCCACAGCGAAGGGGCCTTGATCGCCAGCCTCGCGGCGCCGAGCGTCGATGCGGCGGCGGTGATTTCCATGTCCGGCAGCGCCCGGCCGATCGACCAGGTCCTGCGCCAGCAACTGGGCAATCGCCTGCCTCCCCCGCTGATGCTGCGCAGCAATGAGCTGCTCGACAGCCTCAAGGCCGGGAAAACCGACGACAACGTACCACCGCAACTGCAGGTGATCTTCCGTCCGAGTGTGCAGCCGTACCTGATGTCCCTGTTCCGCCAGGACCCTGCCGCGGCATTCGCGAAGTTGAAAATGCCGGCGCTGATCATCCAGGGCAGCAATGACATCCAGGTCGGGGTCAATGACGCCCGGTTGCTCAAGGCGGCCAAACCGGACGCGGAACTGGCGCTGATCGAAGGCATGAACCACGTCATGCGCATCGTGCCCAACGACGTCAAACGCCAGCTGGCCTCCTACAAGGATCCGAATTTGCCACTGGCGGCGGAACTGGGCGCGCGAATCCTCGGATTCATCGACGGGCTTCGCTCCAGTTAATTTAACCTCCAGTCTTGTCGAAAACGGCCGATAAGCCTTTGTCGCCAGCGCACTGGCTGGCGGCACGTTGAGCTTGGACAGGATCTCGCCGTTATGACCGATACCCAGACTTCACCCGACACCACCGCTGAAAAAGACGTACCGCCAGCGGTTGAGCTGCCCTGGGCGGACGTTCACGTCGAGCACCACAAGATGCTCCGCCTGGCGCCGTTGCAGACTGATCGTAATACCGGTAGTCGACCCCTGCGCTTTGTCGAATTCGGTTATGCCGAACGCAACGACAAGCTGCGCAGCCTGATGCGCATGAGCGTCTCCCTCCCCGGCCAGCGCGTGCGCAAGGAACAGAATCTTCTGGACGTGTGGGTCGATCACGCCGAAAAACGCGTGCATTTCAGCCCGGACAGCGGACTGCAGGTCGAACCGTTGAACCGTGGTATCGGTCGTTTCATGGCGGCGCAGGGCATTACCTGGGCGAAGAAGCGCTGGCCCGGCTACACCGTCGACGGTATTGACCTCAACAATAAAGATGCCCTGAATGAAGACACGCGCCTGCGCCGCGATCACTTTTTGCGGGTGCACGGTTTCGATGTGGTCTATGCCGATGCCCAGCATTTGAAGGGCAGCGTCAAGGAGGTCAGGGTCGGTGACTTGCTGGGCGACTGGAACACCGAGAAACTGCAGGTCGTGGAAATTCTCGAGGCGGCGCAGATGCTCCAGCAAGCCGAACAGAACCTGGCCGAGCAGGAAGTCAAACTGAAGAAACACGAAGAGAAGGTCAGCAAATACAAGCGTGAAGACGCCGGATTACGTTTCACCATTACCTGTTTGGTGGCGTTCGCGGTGTTTCAGGCGGGGTTGCTGATCTGGATTGCGACGCACCGGTAACGATCGTTCCCACGCTCTGCGTGGGAACACCTCAACGGACGCTCCGCGTTCGGCTCTGGATGGGACGCAGAGCGTCCCGGGCTGCATTCCCACGCAGAGCGTCACTAGTGTCCGGTAAACATGTTTCATAGCTGAAGGCTGCCTTGGGCAGCCTTCAGCTTTTCTCGCTCCTGCCTTCGTCGATCCCTCAGTT
>NZ_JBIUYA010000032.1:0-69557 GCF_044744285.1 Pseudomonas sp. NPDC087336
CAGAAGTGAAACGATGCATCGCCGATGGTAGTGTGGGGTTTCCCCATGTGAGAGTAGGTCATCGTCAAGATTAAATTCCAAAACCCCTATCTGCGTATGCAGGTAGGGGTTTTGTCTTTCTGGCTCCTTTTTCTGATGACGCGCTGTACCTGACGTACCGCGGCGTATGCTTCGCGGGCAAGCCACGCGCCTACCCTACAATGAAGCCAATCGCCTTCAATGTTAAAGTCGCCCCTCGATTTGCGCTTTCCAAGGAAGCCTTTATGCCGGACGCAACGTCCCTCAGTGCTGGTTTTATGGTGGTTCACGGCAATCGCCTGGACGAGTTACGTAGCCTGGTGGTGAGCTGGATGCGGCGCTACCCGCTGGCTCCCCTGGAAAATGAAATCGCCCTGGTGCAGAGCAACGGCATCGCGCAATGGCTGAAGCTGGCACTGGCCGAAGACGCTGAAGATGACGACATGGGGGGCTGCGGAATCGCCGCCGCCATCGACGTGCAGCTCCCCGGCAGTTTCATGTGGCAGCTCTATCGGATGGTCTTGGGCCGCGACGAAATTCCCGCCAAATCGCTGCTGGATAAAGCCCCCTTGACCTGGCGCCTGATGCGTCTGCTGCCGCAGTTGATCAATCAGCCACACTTCGAACCGCTGCAGCGTTTTCTCACCCATGACCCCGATTTGCGCAAACGCTATCAACTGGCTGAGCGACTGGCGGATCTGTTCGACCAATACCAGGTGTACCGCGCCGACTGGCTCGAAGACTGGGCGCAAGGTCGTCACCAGCTACGTAACGGCAGGGGCGAAGCCAAGCCGCTGACCGCGGCCAATGCCTGGCAGGCAGAGTTGTGGCGCGCACTGTTGCTGGATGTCGGTGAAGAAGGGATGGCGCAAAGCCGGGCCGGCGTGCATCAGCGGTTTATCGAACGCATCAATAGCCTCGACGTCGCTCCGAGCGGATTACCGTCACGGGTCATCGTGTTCGGCATTTCCTCGCTGCCTGCTCAAGCCCTCGAGGCCCTGGCCGGGCTGGCTCGATTCAGCCAGGTTCTGCTGTGCGTGCACAACCCCTGCCGTCACCATTGGGCAGACATCGTCGCCGACAAAGACCTGTTGCGCCATCAATACAAACGTCAGGCGCGCAAGAGCGGCATGCCCGGTGTTCTCGACCCGCAAACCCTGCATCAACACGCCCATCCGTTACTGGCCGCATGGGGCAAGCAGGGGCGGGACTACATCAACCTGCTCGACAGCTACGACGATCCCAACAGTTATCGCTCGGCGTTTCGTGACGGGCGCATCGACCTGTTCAGTGACAGCCAGCCGTTGCACATGCTCAACCAGTTGCAGGACGATATCCTTGAGTTGCGCCCACTGGGCGAAACCCGCGACCACTGGCCGGCCGTGGATCTGCGCAAAGACTCATCGATCCGTTTCCATATTGCCCACAGCGCCCAGCGCGAAGTGGAGATCCTGCACGATCAGTTGCTCGCGCGCTTCAGTGCCGATCCGCTATTGCGGCCCCGGGATGTGATTGTCATGGTCCCGGACATTGATGCCTACGCCCCGCACATTCGCGCGGTGTTCGGTCAGCTGGAGCGCCATGATCCGCGCTTCGTACCCTTCACCCTCGCAGACCAGGGGCAGCGCGGCCGTGATCCACTGCTGATCGCGGTGGAGCATCTGCTCAAGCTGCCAGACAGCCGTTTCCCGGTCAGCGAGATTCTCGACCTGCTGGACGTCCCCGCGCTCCGGGAGCGCTTTGGCGTAGAGGAACGCGACCTGCCAACCCTGCACCGCTGGATCGAAGGGGCGGGCATCCGCTGGGGGATGAATGCCGAGCAGCGTGCAGGCCTGGGCCTGCCTGAGGCTCTGGAGCAAAACAGTTGGCGTTTTGGCTTGCGGCGGATGTTGCTCGGGTACGCTGTTGGCAGTTCGGGTGCCTGTGGCGGCATCGAACCCTACGACGAAATCGGTGGGCTGGATGCGGCGCTCATAGGCCCGCTGGTGGCGCTGCTGGATGCACTGGAAATTGCCCACCACGAACTCTCTCGACCGGCATCGCCCCAGCAATGGAGCCTGCGCTTGCAGGCGTTGGTGGCGCTGTTCTTCCGGGCCAGTAACGAGCACGACGAGTATTTGCTGACACAGCTGGAAACGTTGCGCGAAACCTGGCTGGAGAACTGTGAGTCAGTCGGCTTGCACGACGAACTGCCGCTGACGGTGGTCCGTGAAGCCTGGCTGGCCGGGCTCGATCAGGGACGGTTGTCCCAGCGTTTTCTGGCCGGAGCGGTCAACTTCTGTACCCTGATGCCCATGCGCGCGATCCCGTTCAAGCTGGTGTGCCTGCTGGGGATGAACGATGGCGACTACCCGCGGGCACAGCCGCCACTGGACTTCGACCTCATGGGCAGCGACTACCGGCCCGGCGATCGCTCGCGACGTGAGGATGACCGCTATTTGCTGTTGGAGGCCTTGTTGTCGGCACGTGATCAACTCTATGTGAGCTGGGTCGGTCGCAGCATCCGCGATAATAGCGAGCGCCCGGCATCGGTGTTGATCGGCCAGCTCCGTGACCACTTGGCCTGCGGTTGGCGATCGGCCGATGCCGAGCAAGACTTGCTTGAGGCCATGACCCAGGAGCACCCGCTGCAACCCTTCAGTGCCCGTTACTTCCACCAGGGCGATGCCCTGTTCAGCTATGCCAGTGAATGGCAGGTGCTCCATCAAGCCAGCGGGCAAACGCCTGGCCACACGATGCTCGATGCCCACGTCCAGGAGGAGCCGCTGAGTCTTGGGCAGTTGCAGGATTTCCTGCGCAACCCGGTGCGACATTTCTTCAGCCAGCGATTGAAGGTGTTCTTTGAAGCGGCCGAAGCGCCTTTGGCCGATGAAGAACCCTTTGTGCTCGATGCCTTGCAACGCTATGGCCTGAGTGACAGTCTGCTCGGCGCGGCACTGGCAGACCTGGATAACAGCGACCGGGTACTGGAGGCGCACGCCAGTCGCCTGCAAAACAGTGGGCTGCTGCCAATGGCGGGATTTGGCGAATGCCTGCAACGCGAGCTGATCGAACCCTTGCCGGACCTGCTTGCACGTTATCAACAGCTCCTGGCCTTGTGGCCAACGCCCCTGGCCAGTGCCCTGCCAGTCAATCTGCAAGTGGATGACCTGCGTATCGAGGGCTGGCTAAGCGGCCTGCATCAACGTGCTGACGGTGGCTTGTTGGCGGTCACGACGATCCCCAACAGCATCGGTTCGATCAAGACCCGCAAATGGCATCGGCTGACACGGCCGTGGGTCAACCATCTGGTGGCGTGCGCCAGCGGAATGCCGATGACCACTGCCTTGGTGGCCAGTGACGACAGCCTGCTGCTCGACCCGATTGCACAGGACAGTGCCTTGCGCACCTTGGGCGATCTGTTGCTGGCCTGGCAATCAGGCATGCGCCAACCGCTGCCCATTGCGGTCAAGACCGCCTTTGCATGGCTTGGGCAAACCGATCCGGTCAAGGGCCAGGCCGCTGCTCGCAAGGCCTATGAGGGGGACGGTTTGACCACTGACGGCGAGCGTCGAGAAAGCGTGGCGCTCGCGCGGCAATTCGCCGATTACGACGCCCTGGTCGCAGACGAGACGTTCGCCGATTGGTGTGACGCGCTGTATCGACCGCTGCTTGAGGCCCCTTGGCGATCAGTGGCCAGTGAGGAAACCCGCCCATGACCACCCAGACACCTTTGGCCCTGGCGTTCCCGCTGCGTGGCAGTCAACTGATCGAGGCCAGCGCCGGGACCGGCAAGACCTTCACCATTTCCGCACTCTACCTGCGCCTGGTCCTGGGCCATGGCGCAGACTCCAATGGTTTCAGACGTGAACTGCTGCCACCACAGATCCTCGTGGTGACCTTTACCGATGCCGCCACCAAAGAGCTGCGCGAACGTATCCGTACGCGCCTGGCAGAAGCCGCGCGCTTTTTCCGCGACGAAACGCCGGCCCCCGACGGGCTGATCAATCAGTTGCGTGAACAGTACGCGCCCGAGCAGTGGCCCGGCTGCGCCAATCGCCTGGACATCGCCGCGCAATGGATGGATGAGGCGGCGGTGTCGACTATCCACAGTTGGTGTCAGCGCATGTTGCGCGAGCACGCCTTCGACAGCGGCAGCCTGTTTACCCAGACCCTGGAAACCGACCACAGCGATCTGCTGGGTGAAGTCCTGCGCGACTACTGGCGGCTGTTCTGTTATCCGATGCAGGGCGATGCGTTGAACTGGGTGCGCGGTAATTGGGGCGGGCCGGCGGCCTTGTTGCCGCGAATCCGTGGGCTGTTCAACAGCGAGCGGGACACCCTCGCCGGTAAAGAACCGGCTCAGTTGATCACGGAATGTCTGCAGGCGCGGCGAGCCGCCTTGCTTGAACTCAAGATGCCCTGGCGCCAGTGGGCCGACGAGTTATTGGCCCTGTGTCACGAAGGTGTCGCCAGCAAGAGCGTCGACGGGCGCAAGATGCAGGCGCGGTATTTCGAGCCCTGGTTCGAGAAAATCAAAACCTGGGCCGAAGACGAGTCCCTTGAACAACTGGACATCGGTACCGGCTTCACGCGCCTGACCCCCGACGGCATGGCCGAAGCCTGGAAGAAGGGCCCTGCGCCGGATCATCCGGGCCTGGACGCGATGCCCGCACTCAAGGCCTGTCTCGATGGCTTGCCGACGCCCGATGCCGCCGTGCTGCAACACGCTGCCCATTGGGTGGGGGCGCGTTTCGAAGAGGAAAAGCGCCGTCGTGCGGAAATGGGCTTCGACGACATGTTGCTGCGCCTGGATGCGGCGCTGCAAAGCGATGGCGGCGAGCGCCTGGCGAGCTTGATCCGCGAACAGTTCCCGGTGGCATTGATCGACGAATTCCAGGACACCGACCCGGTGCAGTACCGGATCTTCGAGAGCATCTACCGCATTGAAGAAAACAGCCCCGACAGCGGGCTGTTCCTGATCGGCGACCCGAAGCAGGCGATCTACGCCTTCCGCGGCGCCGACATCTATACCTACCTGCGCGCCCGTCAGGCAACCACTGGCCGCCTGCATACCCTGGGCACCAACTTCCGTTCGAGCCATGGCATGGTCAGCGCCGTGAACCATGTATTCGACTATGCCGAGTCTCGCGAGGCCGGGCGTGGGGCCTTTCTGTTCCGGGAAAAAAATGGCGACAACCCGGTGCCGTTCCTGCCCGTCGAGTCCCAGGGACGCAAAGAGGTCCTGCGCATCAATCATCAGGCAGTACCGGCGTTGAACATCTGGCACCTGTCGGCCGAGCAGCCGATGTCCGGCGCGGTCTATCGCCAGCAACTGGCGGCCGCCTGTGCCAGTGAAATCACCGCCTTGCTCAACGGCGGGCAACAAGGCCTTGCGGGGTTCGTGCGTGACGACCAGGCACTCAAAGGCCTGATGCCCTCGGACATTGCCATCCTCGTGCGCGACGGCAAGGAAGCCCAGGCGGTGCGTACCGAGCTCTCGGCCCGAGGCGTGCGCAGCGTTTACCTGTCGGACAAGGACTCGGTGTTCGCCGCACAGGAAGCCCACGACGTGCTGACCTGGCTCAAGGCCTGCGCCGAGCCGGACGTCGAGCGGCCACTACGCGCCGCATTGGCCAGCATCACGCTGAATCTGTCGCTGACCGAACTGGAGCAGTTGAACCAGGACGAACTGGCCTGGGAAGCGCGGGTCATGCAGTTCCGCCGTTATCGCGAACTCTGGCGCAAGCAGGGTGTGTTGCCGATGCTGCGACGCTTGCTGCATGACTTCAAGCTACCCCAGGCATTGATGACGCGCAGCGATGGCGAGCGGGTGCTGACCAACCTGTTGCACCTGTCCGAGTTGCTGCAACAGGCGGCCGCCGAACTTGACGGCGAGCAGGCCTTGATCCGGCATTTGTCCGAGCACCTGGCCTTGTCGGGCCAGGCGGGTGAAGAGCAAATCCTGCGCCTGGAAAGCGATGAGCAACTGGTCAAGGTTGTGACCATCCACAAGTCCAAAGGGCTGGAGTACCCGTTGGTGTTCCTGCCGTTCATTTGTTCAGCCAAACCGGTGGATGGCAGCCGCTTGCCGTTGCATTACCACGACGCCGCGGGCAAGGCCCAGGTGAGCTTGAACCCCACGGCCGAACTGATTGCCCTGGCCGATGACGAGCGCCTGGCCGAAGACCTGCGCCTGCTGTATGTAGCCCTGACCCGGGCGCAACACGCCTGCTGGCTGGGCGTGGCGGATCTCAAGCGTGGTAACGGCAACAGTTCGGTGCTGCACCTGTCGGCACTAGGGTATCTGTTGGGCGGTGGTGCTTGCCTGAACGAGTCGGCGGGTTTGCAGGCCTGGTTGCGAGACCTGCAACAGGGCTGTCCGGCGATTGGCCTGGGCGCAATGCCTGAGGCCACTTCCGAGCATTACCATCCACCGCAGAACACCGCGGCGTTGCTGGCGCCGTTGACGGTGCAACGCAAGGCCAGTGAAAACTGGTGGATTGCCTCCTACAGCGCCTTGCGCATCGGCGACAGCCTGAGCATCGGCAGTGACCAGGCGCCCGAAAGCCCGCAGGCACAGAAACTCTTCGACGACGAACGTCTCGACCCGCATGCCCCCCGGGAGATGGTGGCCGGTGGTGCCGATATCCATCGATTCCCCCGTGGCCCGAACCCGGGCACCTTTCTCCATGGCTTGCTCGAATGGGCAGGCAACGAAGGTTTCGCCGTCACCCCACAAGCCGTGGAAGATGCGATCGCCCGTCGCTGCAATCGCCGTGGCTGGGAGGGCTGGATCAGCACGTTGAGTGAATGGTTGCAGCATCTGCTCAAGTCGCCATTGCCGCTGGGCAGCGGCCAGGCGCCGGTGATATTCGGGCAGTTGGCCCAGTATCGGGTCGAGATGGAGTTCTGGTTCGCCAGCCACAAGGTCGATGTGCTCAAGCTCGATGCCCTGGTGTGCCAATACACCCACAACGGCGTGCCGCGGGTGGCCGCCGAACCGGTGATGCTCAACGGCATGTTCAAGGGCTTCATCGACCTGACGTTCGAGCATGACGGCCGCTACTACGTCGCCGACTACAAATCCAACTGGCTCGGGGTCGACGACGCGGCCTATACCGAACAGGCCATGGAGCAGTCGATCCTCGACAACCGCTACGACCTGCAATACGTGCTGTACCTGCTGGCCCTGCATCGCCAGCTCAAGGCCCGGCTGGCCGATTACGACTACGACCGGCATGTCGGAGGAGCGCTGTACCTGTTCCTGCGCGGTACCCGTGCGCCAAGCCAGGGCGTATTTTTCGCCCGCCCGCCCCGGGCGTTGATCGAGCAACTTGACCGCCTGTTCCAGGGCAAGCCGCAGCCCAGGGTTGAACCCGCCTGGGAACAGGGAGAACTGCTATGAACCGTACCTTCGCCGATGTGCTGTCGACGCCACTGAGCGCCGACAGCCTGGCGCAACTCACCCCATTGAGTCGCGCCGAAGACCTGTTGCTGCTGCTCACGCGCTGGGTTGAGCGCGGCTGGTTGCGAGCACTGGACAAGGCCTTCGTCGGTTTTCTCCACGAACTGGCCCCGGACGATGATCCGCTGGTGCTGCTGGCGGCGGCATTGACCAGTCACCAGCTGGGGCACGGGCATGTGTGCCTGGATCTGTTCGAGACCCTCAAGGAGCCGGACTTCGCCCTGTCGCTGCCACCGGAAGGTGACCTGCAAGGGGGCACGATGTTGCTGCCTTCGCAGTTGCTGGAAGCGCTGGATGGCGCCCATTGGTGCAAGGTGCTGGCAGCCAGCAGCCTGGTTGCGTTGGCTGCGGACGAGCGCGACAGCGTGCAACAGCGGCCCCTGGTGTTGGCCGGCAAACGCCTGTACCTGCGGCGCTACTGGGCCTACGAGCGACGTATCGACAATGCTTTGCGTGAGCGTTTGGCGGCGCAAGAAAGCACGCCGGATGATTTGTTGCAGCGCCTCACGGGGCTGTTCGGTCCGGCCAGGCCCGGTGAGGTCATCGACTGGCAGAAACTCGCCTGCGCCCTGGCGACGCGCAGTGCTTTCAGTATCGTCACTGGCGGTCCGGGAACCGGTAAGACCACCACCGTCGTGCGCTTGCTCGCTTTACTCCAGGCCCCGGCGGTAGAGGCGGGCAAGCCACTGCGCATTCGTCTTGCCGCGCCCACCGGCAAGGCCGCGGCGCGGCTGACTGAGTCCATCAGCGCACAAGTGCGCACGCTGAAAGTCACTGAAGCCATCCGCGATAAAATTCCCTCTGACGTCACCACCGTGCACCGCCTGCTCGGCAGCCGCCCGGGGACGCGGCATTTCCGTCACCACGCCGGCAATCACTTGCCGCTGGATGTACTGGTGGTGGATGAAGCGTCGATGATCGACCTGGAAATGATGGCCAACCTGCTCGACGCGCTGCCGGCCCATGCCCGCCTGGTACTGCTGGGTGACAAGGACCAGCTGGCGTCGGTGGAGGCCGGTGCCGTGCTGGGGGATCTGTGTCGCGACGCCGAAGCGGGTTGGTATAGCCCGCAGACCCGCCAGTGGCTGCAGGCCGTTAGTGGCGAAAGCCTGGACGCCAGCGGATTGGAGGAAGATTCCCAAGGCACCCATCCGCTGGCCCAGCAAGTGGTGATGTTGCGCCACTCGCGGCGATTCGGCGAAGGCAGCGGCATTGGCCAGTTGGCCCGTTGGGTGAACCAGCAACAGCCTGCGCAAGCCAGGAAATTGTTGGCGGCGCGAAGCCACGACGATGTGTTCTGCCTGTCCCTGCGCAATGAACAGGATCGCGCGCTGGAGCGCCTGTTGCTCGAAGGTCATGGTGAGGGGCCGCAAGGCTACCGCTACTACTTGAGCCTGCTGCGCAACCAGCGTCCAGCGCTCGATTGTCCTCTGGAAGACGTGCGCTGGACCGATTGGGCCCGGCAGGTCCTGCAGGCATTCGACACCTTCCAGTTGTTGTGCGCGGTGCGCAAAGGCCCTTGGGGCGTGGAAGGCTTGAACCAGCGGGTGACTGACGCCTTGCTGAAGGCACGGCTGATCGACAGTGACCAGCAGTGGTACGAAGGTCGGCCGGTGCTGATGACCCGCAATGATTACGGCCTGGGCTTGATGAATGGCGACATCGGTATTGCCCTCAAGCTCCCCGAGCGCGAGGGGCCCGAGGCCGGGAAACCGGTGCTGCGCGTAGCCTTCCCGAGGAACGACGGACAGGGCGGTGTGCGCTTTGTGTTGCCCAGCCGACTCAATGATGTCGAAACCGTGTACGCCATGACGGTGCACAAGTCCCAGGGCTCGGAATTCGCCCACACCGCGTTGATCCTTCCCGATACCCTGAACCCGGTGCTCACCAAGGAGCTGATCTACACCGGCATCACCCGGGCCAAGGACTGGTTCACATTGATCGAGCCTCGGGCAGGCGTCTTCGAAGAGGCGGTACGGCGCCGGGTCAAACGCTTGAGCGGGCTGATGCTGGAACTCAAGGAGGCGAGCGACTGACAGCGCTCGCAGTGCATCTGCCAAAAAGTGGACGATGCACTTCACGCCATGAAAGCAACGTCAAAAAACCAGTTATTCAGCCACTGGCTCGCGACAAAATTTTATCATGGCGTGAAGTGTAAAGCTCAAAAGGTGGCCTAGACTTCAGGCTTAAATGGTCTGGCTCCATGAGATGTTCACTGCTACGACTATTGGGTTTTCATATCCAAAGAGCGAATGCCAATATGAGTGATAGTTCCGTAGCAGGCTCTCGATTAAACGTACTTGATGGATGGCGCGGCATAAGTATCTTGCTGGTCCTGGCGTGTCACTTGCTACCACTTGGCCCAAAGATTTTGCAGTTGAATTCCGCTGCAGGCGTCATGGGTATGGCCATATTTTTTACACTGTCGGGTTTCCTGATAACAAGTTTCCTGCTCAAGAACGACAGCGTCATTGATTTTTTAATCCGCAGGTTCTTTCGGATTGTGCCTCTTGCCTGGTTATACATGGCAATTGTTCTACCTATCATGAGCAGCCCTCCGGATTACTACATCGCAAACTTTCTTTTCTTTGCCAACTGGCCGCCCATGTGGCTTGGCAATGTAAACGGCCATCTGTGGAGTTTGTGCATGGAGGTCCAGTTTTATGTGGCCATCGCGTTGCTGGTCGTTCTGATGAGGAAAAGGTGGATGGTGCTGATCCCTTTTCTCGCCCTCGCTGTCACGACCTACCGGGTCATGAACGATGCTCATGTCGTGATCAACACCTATTATCGCATTGATGAAATACTTTCTGGATGCTTACTTGCACTGATATACCACAAAGGATTGGGCCGCAACCTTGTTAAGCTTCCGCAGCAAATATGGGTTGTGCAAATAATTTTATTCGTCCTGTTTGTCGTGTCCAGTCATCCCGACGGAAGCTTCATGAACTACTTGCGCCCCTATATTGCCGCAGCCATGGTGGGGAGCACGTTAGTCAATGGCCAGGCACGTGTTGTTGCCCAGCTTCTGAACAATCGCGTTCTGTTTTATATCGCCACCATTTCCTATGCGCTCTACGTTGTTCATCCACTGCTGGCACATACATGGCTGGGTAGTGGAGATACCGTCGTTAAATATCTGAAGCGTCCGTTGTTGTTCGCCGCGATTTTCATCACCGCGCATATCTCCACTTTCTATTATGAAAAATGGTGGATTGCTTTTGGCAAGACATTGTCCAGGAAAGTGGCTGGCCGCCAACCGGTTACAACCTGAACGTTTTTGAAGGTCCTCAGTCGGCAAACAGCATCTGCCGACTGTCACCCATCAACAGGTCCTGGTTCTGCTCGGTCACCGCGCGGATGTAATCCCACAACAGGGTGATCCGCTTGAGCTTCCTCAAATCCTCCCGGCAGTACATCCAGAACTGCCGGGTGATATTGATTTCCTGCGGCAACACCGGCAACAAGCGTGGGTCCTGGGCGGCAAGGAAGCACGGCAGGATGGCCAGCGATCGCCCTTGCTGCGCAGCCACGAACTGCGCGATCACGCTGGTACTGCGCAAATTGGCGCTGGCCCCGGGGAGCACGTTGGCCAGGTACAGCAGCTCGGAGCTGAACGCCAGGTCGTCGACATAACTGATGAACGAATGTTTGCCCAGGTCGGCCGGGCGGCGGATCGCCGGGTGTTTGTCGAGGTATTGCTGGGTCGCATACAGCTGCAGGCGGTAGTCGGTCAGTTTGCAGCAGACATAGGGCCCGTGCTCCGGGCGTTCCAGGGCGATGACGATGTCGGCCTCGCGCTTGGACAGGCTGATGAAGTGCGGCAGCGGCAGGATGTCCACCGAGATCGCCGGGTAGGCGTCGACGAAGTGGCTCAGTTGCGGGGTAATGAAAAAGCTGCCGAAACCTTCAGTGCAGCCCATGCGCACATGGCCGGACAACGCCACGCCGGACCCCGATACCTGCTCGCAGGCCATGTGCAGCGTGCTTTCGATCGACTCGGCGTAGCCCATCAGGCGCTGGCCTTCGGCGGTCAGGACGAAGCCGCTGGTCCGGGATTTCTCGAACAGCAAGGTGCCCAGCGAAGCTTCCAGTGAACTGATGCGCCGCGACACGGTGGTGTAGTCGACGGCCAGGCGTTTGGCCGCGGTGCTGGCCTTGCGGGTACGGGAGACCTCAAGGAAAAACTTGAGGTCATCCCAGTTCAGGGAGCCTAGAGACGTGATGTTTTTTTGCATGATGGTCCGGCTTTTATGTGCGTTCTTATTAGAAGTTTGCACATCTATACTCCAAAAACAGCTCGATCACCAATTCGCGGCACACGTCTAATCGCAGGGTGACTTTTCGCCCTGGCTCCTGGAATAAAAACAAAGATTCGGAGACCCACATGAACGCTTCGCTTACGCCAAACGAGACCACTGTGCAAAAGGTCAAACTGTTGATCGATGGCCAGTGGGTCGAATCCCAGACCACTGAATGGCACGACATCATCAACCCGGCAACCCAGCAAGTGTTGGCCAAGGTGCCGTTTGCCACCGCTGAAGAAGTCGACGCTGCCATCAGCGCTGCCCATCGCGCATTCCAGACCTGGAAGCTGACGCCGATCGGCGCTCGCATGCGCATCATGCTCAAGCTCCAGGCGTTGATCCGTGAACACTCCAAGCGCATCGCGGCGGTCCTGAGCGCCGAGCAGGGCAAGACCATTGCCGACGCTGAAGGCGATATTTTCCGTGGCCTGGAAGTGGTCGAGCACGCATGCTCCATCGGCAGCCTGCAAATGGGCGAGTTCGCTGAAAACGTGGCGGGCGGCGTGGACACCTACACCCTGCGTCAGCCAATTGGCGTTTGCGCCGGGATCACACCGTTCAATTTCCCGGCGATGATTCCGCTGTGGATGTTTCCGATGGCCATCGCCTGCGGCAACACCTTCGTGCTCAAGCCGTCCGAACAGGATCCGATGTCGACCATGCTGCTGGTGGAGCTGGCCATCGAGGCCGGCGTTCCGGCCGGCGTGCTCAACGTGGTGCACGGCGGCAAGGATGTGGTGGATGCGCTCTGCACCCACAAAGACATCAAGGCCGTTTCCTTCGTCGGCTCGACGGCGGTCGGCACCCACGTCTATGACCTGGCCGGCAAGCACGGTAAACGCGTGCAATCGATGATGGGCGCGAAGAACCACGCCGTGGTGCTGCCCGATGCCAATCGCGAACAGGCGCTGAATGCGCTGGTGGGCGCCGGTTTCGGCGCGGCCGGTCAACGCTGCATGGCCACGTCTGTGGTGGTGCTGGTCGGCGCGGCCAAGCAATGGCTGCCAGACTTGAAAGCGCTGGCGCAGAAACTCAAGGTGAATGCCGGCAGCGAGCCGGGCACCGATGTCGGTCCGGTCATCTCGAAAAAGGCCAAGGCGCGAATTCTCGACCTGATCGAGAGCGGCATCAAGGAAGGCGCGAAACTGGAGCTCGATGGTCGCGAAATCACGGTTCCCGGTTACGAGAAGGGCAACTTCGTCGGCCCGACCCTGTTCTCCGGTGTGACCACTGACATGCAGATCTACACCCAGGAAATCTTCGGTCCGGTGCTGGTCGTGCTGGAAGTGAATACGCTCGACGAGGCCATTGCCCTGGTCAACGCCAACCCGTTCGGTAACGGCACGGGCCTGTTCACCCAGTCCGGTGCGGCGGCGCGCAAGTTCCAGAACGAAATCGACGTTGGCCAGGTCGGCATCAACATCCCGATTCCGGTGCCGGTCCCGTTCTTCAGCTTCACCGGTTCCCGTGGTTCCAAGCTCGGCGACCTCGGCCCGTATGGCAAGCAAGTGGTGCAGTTCTACACTCAGACCAAGACCGTCACCAGCCGCTGGTTCGATGACGACAGCGTCAACGACGGTGTGAACACCACCATCAACCTGCGTTAAGGAGCCGGACATGAACATCGCTTTTATCGGTCTGGGCAACATGGGCGCGCCGATGGCGCGCAACCTGATCAAGGCCGGCCATTCACTGCGCCTGGTCGACCTGAACAAGACCGTGCTGGCGGAGCTTGAGCAACTGGGCGGCAGCATCAGCGCTTCGGCCCGTGAGGCGGCGCAAGGTGCGGAAATGGTCATCACCATGCTGCCCGCTGCCGTGCATGTACGTAGCGTCTGGCTGGGTGAAGACGGTGTGCTCGCCGGAATCGGCAAGGGTGTGCCAGCCGTGGATTGCAGCACCATCGATCCGCAGACCGCCCGTGACGTGGCCGCCGCCGCTGCCAAACAGGGCGTGGCCATGGCCGATGCGCCGGTCTCCGGTGGTACCGGTGGCGCCGCGGCGGGGACCTTGACGTTCATGGTCGGTGCAACCCCGGAACTCTTCGCGACCCTGCAACCGGTGCTGGCGCAGATGGGCCGCAACATCGTCCATTGCGGCGAAGTCGGTACCGGACAGATCGCCAAGATCTGCAACAACCTTTTGCTGGGCATTTCCATGGTCGGTGTCAGCGAAGCCATGGCGCTGGGTGATGCGCTGGGCATCGACACCAAGGTGCTGGCCGGCATCATCAACAGCTCCACCGGACGTTGCTGGAGTTCGGAGATGTACAACCCGTGGCCGGGCATCGTCGAAACGGCACCGGCTTCGCGCGGCTATACCGGTGGCTTCGGCGCCGAGCTGATGCTCAAGGATCTGGGGCTGGCCACGGAAGCGGCACGTCAGGCGCACCAGCCGGTGGTGCTCGGCGCGGTGGCACAACAGTTGTATCAGGCGATGAGCCTGCGTGGGGAAGGCGGCAGTGACTTCTCGGCGATTATCAACGGTTATCGCAAGCCGCAATAAAACGATTCAATACATTGACCGGGAAATCACGTCGGGTGATTTCCCGGTTTTTTTGCATCAGGCAAACACGAAATACTTGCGCACGGTTTCCACCACTTCCCAGGTGCCTTTCATCCCCGGCTCAATGACGAAAATGTCACCGGCGCGCAGGTGGATCGGCTCTTTTCCTTCAGGGGTGATGATGCAGTAGCCCTCGCGGAAGTCGCAGTATTCCCACTTCACGTATTCCACGTACCACTTGCCCGGCGTGCAGATCCAGGTGCCCATGATCTTGCTGCCATCTTCGCTGGTGTAGGCGTTGAGGTTGACGGTGTGCGGGTCGCCTTCGAGTTTTTCCCATTTGCAGGCGTCGAGTACGGGCAGCGGATGGGTGTCGCGAAGAACGGTAATCGGTGCGGTCATGATGACTCCGGCGTTTGGGGGAGAGCTGAAGACGCACCCTATAGGGCCTGCCCCGGGATCAGTTGTCTGTGTTCGACATCGAGGTATCCAGAAACGCAGCGGCCATCACCCGCTCGAGGCCTGCCATCGGCTGCGGGGCCATTGAAATTTCCACTCGATAAACCGCCGATATCTGGCAGTTTGTGCGAAAGCCCCAGGCTTTTTCGAACGTATTTGCAAGAACATGCACAGGTATCGCTCGTATCATTCACCTCGGAAAAGGCCGAGAGCTGTGCAATGAAAAAAACAATGTCTTGGTGGGACATCAGCCCGCCCTTGAGTACCGCAACACCGACCTGGCCGGGGGACACGCCGTTTCAGGAAGAACGCGTCTGGACGCTGGGGCCCGAATGCCCGGTGAATGTCGGACGCATCACGCTGTCGCCGCACACCGGCGCCCATGTCGACGCGCCGCTGCACTACAGCAAGGACGGCGCGGCCATTGGCGATGTGTCGCTCGATGTTTATATCGGGCCTTGCCGGGTGCTGCATTGCCTGGACAGCGATGCACTGGTGCAGCCTGAGCAACTGCAAGGTCGTTTGACCAACCTGCCCGAACGCGTGCTGCTGCGCACCTATCAACAGGCGCCGCTGACCACCTGGGACCCCGAATTCACGGCGGTCGCCAAAGACACCGTCGACCTGCTCGCCAGTCTCGGCGTGCGTCTGATCGGTATCGACACGCCGTCGCTGGACCCGCAGCAATCCAAGACCATGGATGCGCACAACGCCGTGGCGCACCACGGCATGGCCATTCTCGAAGGCATCGTGCTCGATGACGTCCCGGAAGGGGATTACGAGTTGATCGCGCTGCCGCTGCGCTTTGCCAATCTCGACGCCAGCCCGGTCAGGGCTATCTTGCGTCCACTGAATTCACCGCTGCATGAGGAGCCTGTTCAATGAGCCAATGTCCGTATTCGCCTGCCAATCAGACAGAGGAATGGCATAACGCCGAGCTGAATTTTTCCGACTCCATGAGCTATGGCGACTACCTGGACCTGGGGCGCATCCTCAGTGCCCAGCACCCACTGTCGCCAGACCATAACGAGATGCTGTTCATCATCCAGCACCAAACCTCCGAGCTGTGGATGAAGCTGATGCTGCACGAACTCAAGGCCGCCCGCGAACACGTTCGGCTGGGTGAATTGCCGCCGGCCTTCAAGATGCTGGCGAGGGTCTCGCGGATCTTCGATCAGCTGGTGCATGCGTGGACGGTGCTGGCCACCATGACGCCCACCGAGTACCACTCGATCAGGCCGTTCCTGGGACAGTCGTCGGGCTTCCAGTCGTTTCAATACCGTGAAATCGAGTTCATTCTGGGCAACAAAAGCGCGACGCTGTTGCGCCCCCACGCCCATCGGCCGGAGCTGTTGCAGGAGCTGGAAAAAGCCATTGCCACCCCTTCGCTGTATGACGAAGCCATTCGCTTGATGGCCAACGCCGGACTGGCGATCGACCCTCAGCGTTTCGAGCGTGACCCGTCCGGCCCGACGCAGCATGACGCCTCGGTCGAAGCGGCCTGGCGTGTGGTTTACAAAGATCCGTCGCGTTACTGGGACCTCTACCAGCTGGCCGAGAAATTCATCGATCTCGAAGACTCGTTCCGCCAGTGGCGCTTCCGCCATGTCACCACGGTTGAGCGGATCATCGGCTTTCAACCGGGCACTGGCGGCACTGAAGGGGTGGGTTATCTGCGCAAGATGCTCGATACCGTACTGTTCCCGGAGTTGTGGCGGGTGCGTTCGACCCTTTGATCTGACAAGCATTAAAAAGCCCCGGCATTCGATGAATGCCGGGGCTTTTTGTTGGTGAGCAGGATTATTGCGCGACGGGCAAGCCGCGATCGCGCGCCACACGCATCCGGTAGAACAGGTAGATGATCGTCACCCACACCGGGATGGCGATGACCGAGGCGCGTATGCCCGGAATCATCCACATCACGCAGATGATCATGGCCATGAACGCCAGGCACAGGTAGTTGCTGAAAGGAAACCAGAACGACTTGAAGCCCGGCACGATGCCTTGCTGGCCCATGATCTTGCGAAACTTCAGGTGGGTCAGGCTGATCAGCGTCCAGTTGATCATCAACGA
Organism: Pseudomonas sp. NPDC087336; assembly: GCF_044744285.1. Taxonomy (NCBI): domain Bacteria; kingdom Pseudomonadati; phylum Pseudomonadota; class Gammaproteobacteria; order Pseudomonadales; family Pseudomonadaceae; genus Pseudomonas; species Pseudomonas sp. NPDC087336. The sequence goes on from NZ_JBIUYA010000032.1 coordinate 16,810, forward strand.
GGCGACCACCAGGGCGAACAGCAACTCCAGCGCTTCATGGGGCGCCAGGTAGTTGACCAGCACGGACAGCATCGTGATCAGCGCCGAGATACCCAGCGCCCGCAGTGGCACGCCCTGTTTGTTCAGTTTCATCAGCGATTTCGGTGCGTCGCCCTGTTCGGCCAGGCCGTAGAGCATCCGGCTGTTGCAGTAGACGCCGCTGTTGTAGACCGAGAGCGCCGCGGTGAGCACCACGAAGTTGAGGATGTGCGCGGCGGTGTCGCTGCCGATCAGCGAGAAGATCTGTACGAACGGGCTGCCGCTGTAGGCATCGCCGGATGCGCCGAGGGTCTGCAGCAGTTGATCCCAGGGGTACAGCGACAGCAACACGGTGAGTGCGCCGACATAGAAGATCAACACGCGATACACCACCTGGTTGATCGCCTTGGGAATCACCTTCCTCGGTTCGCTGGCTTCAGCGGCCGTGATGCCGACCAGTTCCAGGCCGCCGAAGGAGAACATGATGAAGGCCATCGACATCAGCAAACCGGTGGTGCCGTTGGGGAAGAAACCGCCGTGGCTCCACAGGTTACTGACCGACGCCTGCGGGCCGCCAGTGCCGCTGAACAGCATGTAGCAGCCCAGGACGATCATGCCGATGATGGCCACGACCTTGATGATCGCGAACCAGAACTCCATCTCGCCGAAGACTTTGACGTTCATCGTGTTGATCAGGTTGACCAGCACGAAGAACACCGCGGCGCTGACCCAGGTCGGGATCTCCGGCCACCAGAACTGCACGTACTTGCCGACGGCCGTCAGCTCGGCCATGCCCACCAGCACGTACAAGACCCAGTAATTCCAGCCGGACAGGAAGCCGGCATAACCGCTCCAGTACTTGTGGGCGAAGTGACTGAAGGAACCTGCCACCGGCTCCTCGACAATCATCTCGCCCAACTGGCGCATGATCAGGAAGGCGATGAACCCGGCAATCGCATAACCGAGGATCATCGACGGTCCGGCCGACTTGAGCACGCCTGCAGAGCCCAGGAACAGCCCGGTGCCAATCGCCCCGCCCAGGGCGATCAGTTGAATATGTCGATTCTTCAACCCCCGCTTGAGCGTTCCCTGTTGCAAGATTTCATCCGCCATCTCGTTCCCTTCTGGTTATTGTTGTCAGGCCTGATTTGAAAGATCAGATATTACTCTCGGTGAACTTTTCGTAATACAGGTGAACGCTTTCCAGTGCCTGGGTCTGCAGCCAGTCCTTGATCGACTCGACCATCGGCGGCGGACCGCAGACGTACATGTCGACCGGCGCGTCGCGCAGCTCACTGATGTCGAAATGCTCGGCAATGTAGCCGCGCTTTCCCGTCCACTGTGGCGCTGGATCGCTGACCACTTCGGTGTAGCGAAACCCCGGAAGGCGTTCGGCGTAGGCCTCGATCCGTGCGCGTTCGCACAGGTCGGCAGCATCGCGCACGCCGTAGTACAGATGCACCGGCTGCGCGCAACCGCGTTCGGCGAGGTCGTCGAGCATGCCCAGCAGGGCGGACAGCCCGGTGCCGCCCGCCACCAGGATCAGCGGCTTGGCCACATGCCGCAGATAGAAGGCACCCAGCGGTGCCTCCAGAATGATTTCGTCGCCCACCTGGCAGCGTTCACGGATGTAGTTGCTCATCACCCCGTCGGGCAAGAGGCGAATCAAAAATTGCAGTTGATTGTGTTCACTCGGCCGATTGGCAAACGAGTAGGAGCGCTTGCTCTCGGTTCCCGGAATCGACAACCGGGCGTACTGCCCTGGCAGAAAATCCAGTGGGGTTGTCGTGCCGAGATCCAGGTGCAGGATTGCGGTGCTGGCTGAAACTTGCCTGACGTCCGTCACCGTTGCGCTCAGTTGTTCCGGACCCGAGGCGTTGCAAAGGCTGGAGGCGAAGTCGAAATAAAACGCCGCATCGGACTTTACCCGAGTTTGGCAGGTGAGCATTTTGCGCTGCTGCAGGTCCAGGCTCGAGAGCGCTTCCTCGTCCACGTAATCCTGGCTGTAGTCGCCCGATTCACAGCGACCCTGACAGGTGCCGCAGACGCCTTCGCGGCAATCCAGGGGAATGTTGATGCCGTTGCGCAGGGCGGCGTCGAGCAGGATTTCGTTGGGTTGCACGGGAAAGAACAGGGTTTTGCCGTCGGCAAAGCTGAACGCTACTTTGTGATTCATGCCTCGGTCTCCAGGGGCTCAGAGGTGGTAGAAGTCGAGTACCGAGTTGATGGTGTCGTTGAGCAGCAGCACATGCTTGCGGCTGATCAGCCAGCTGTCGGCGTGGGGCTTGAGCCGGTAGGTCGCGCGGCCGTAGAACTGCTCGGAGGTGGCCAGGCGATAGAACAGCGTGTGCCAGTTCAGGCGCACTTCCAGCTCACCGTTTTCCAGTTCGCCGATCCGTACATTGTTGATCAGGTGCAGGGTGCGCGGCATCGGCGTCGAGGACGCAGACTTGCCCGTGCGCAGGCGGAACACGCGATCTTCCAGGCCCGAGCGATTGGGGTAGTAGATCAGCGACATTTCGCGTTTGGGGTCGCGGGTGTAGACGTGTTCCGAGTCCCATTGCGGCAGGTGGAATTCACTCTGCTCGTCGAACAGCTTGATGTAGGCATCCCAGTCCTGGGCGTCGCACAGTTCGGATTTGCGGTAGAAAAACTGTTCGATCTGGTACTGCAATTGCGCATTCATCATTGCACCTCACGGAGTTTCAGGGATTTCGCGTCCAGGCCATCGAGCAGGAACTTCTGCCAGTTGCTGTGCTGGTTGACGTAGAGCCCTTCGTGGGTGAATTCGGTGCCGGTCATGGCCGGGGCGATGCCGATCGACTCGCTGTTGGGCGTGGCGCCGGTGGCCCATTGATGACTGCCACGGGAGATATCGCTCCAGCGCTCCAGGCGCGCCTGAAAACCGCGCTGGGCTTCGCGGAATTCCACCAGGTCGTCCGGTGTGCCCAGTCCCGACACGTTGAAGAAATCCTCGAACTGGCGAATGCGGTTTTCGCGGTCGGCGTCCGATTCGTTTTTCACCCCCAGGCACTGGCTGATGATCTCGGTCTTGTTCCAGGCCACCGGGCGGATGATGCGCAGTTGCGAGCTGATCTGGTCGAGGAAGAACAGGCTTGGGTAGATGTTCAGGTTACGCAGGCGATGCATCATCCATTCAGCCTTTTCCTGGCCGTGTTCTTCGACCAGGCGCGGCATGATGGTGGCGTAGCCCGAGCGTACCGTCGGGTTCGGCATGTCACTGAACAAGACGCTGTGACCGTTGTTGAACGCGAACCATCCGTCATCGGTATTGGCATCGCCCGCACCGAGCTTGCTGTAGTCCAGGGTGCTGGCGCTGCTGGTGCCGTTCTCGCTGTTGACCTGCTGGCGATGCTGCACCGTGGCCACGTAGTTATAGTGGACGGTGCTGACGTGATAGCCGTCGAGGCCGTTTTCGTTCTGCAGTTTCCAGTTGCCGTCGTAGGTGTAGGCCGACTTGCCGGGCAGCACTTCCAGCTCACCGGTGGGTGACTGGGCGACCATCATGTCGAAGAACACCTTGGCGTCGCCGAGGAAGTCTTCAAGGCTGTTATCGGCGTGGACGTCGAGGCTGATGAAGACGAAACCCTTGTAGCTCTCGATGCGCGCCTTTTTCAAGCCACGGGTGGCCTTGTCGAAGCCTTCCGGATACTCGCCCGGCGCCTTGACCTTCACCAGGCGCCCGTCGCTCTTGTAGCACCAGGCATGGAACGGGCAGGTGAAGGTCGACTGGTTGCCCTTGCCGACGCGGGTCAGGGTCGTGCCGCGATGCTGGCAGGCGTTGATCAACGCGTTGAGCTGGCCGTCGCCATCGCGGGTAATGATCATCGGCTGGCGGCCGGCGCGCATCGTGATGAAGTCGTGCTTATTGGCCAGCTCGCTTTCATGGCAGGCGTAGATCCAGTTTTTCTCGAAGATCAGTTCCATCTCCAGATCGAACAACTGCGGCTCGGTGAAAATGTCCCGGGCGATGCGGAACACGCCTTCTGCCGGACGGAAGTCCAGGCAGCCCTGGATAAACGCTTTCCACTGCTCGACGTTTTTTTCGCCACTCATGGGTGTGCACCTGTTTTTTATTGGGGCTAATCGGTGTGCCCATTAGAGGGAGTGGGGCGGGTGGGGGTCTATCCGGTTTGTGGGCGAAGGCAGTCCGTAAAATTTGGGGGGTAACACCCAGGTGGTATCAAGCTGGGCAGCGATTACCCAGACCGCGCACCAAGCGATGAACGGCTGCACCTGTCTGCAGCAATCAGGTACTGTTTTGCGCAACGTCGAGTGCCTGTTGGGACACGTTCACCGGCTACGTTATCCACATAGTCGAGAATTGCTATCCACTCAGTTGGCGCTGGCGTTTTGTGGCCTGGAACTTGCGTTTTCCACGCCTGAGACGCGCCGTCAGAGCGCGCTGAAAAATAGCCTGTGGGTGCACCGTGATGAACAGCAAAACCGATCCGCAGAGTCGCGACATTCGTGTCGACAGCGACGACCTCGAGGCCGCAAGAAGCTGGATGTCCGGCATCTGCGGGCCGCATCGACTCGTGACCACGACGCCCGAGCGAATCCGCTTCCATCACAGCGCCAACATGTTCAAATCGATGGCCACGACGCTGGGCACTATCGAATACGGCACAGATGTGACCATCGATATCGAGGATCCCGAGCGTTTCAGCAGCTACAGCCTGAGCCTGCCCCTGGTGGGCGAACAGGAGTTGAGCAAGAACGGCAACGTGGTGAAATCCGACCGCGATCAGGGGGTGATCATTTCCCCCAATGAAAACCAGCTGCTGGCGATTTCCGGCGACTGCCGCAAAGTCCAGGTGGTGATTACCCGCGTCGCCATGAGCGAGTCCCTGGAAGGCCTGCTGCAGCGGCCGCTGGATGCACCGCTGCGCTTCGAACCGATGATGGATGCGGTCGATGGCGCGTCGGCTTCGTGGTGGCGGATGGCGCGCTATTTCATCGCTGAGCTGGAACACGGCAGCGACCTCTACGAGCAAGTGGCTTTCACCCGGGACATTGAAAGTTCGCTGATCAAAGGCTTGATCCTCGCCCAGCCGAACAACTATTCAGAAGAGCTGCGCGAGGTGCTGGGCGTGAAGTTGCCGCACTACCTGATCCGTGCGCGGCAATACATTCATGACAATGCTCGCGAGGCTTTGCATCTGGAGGACATCGAAGCGGCTGCCGGGGTTTCACGCTTCAAGCTGTTTGAGGCGTTCAAGAAGTACTTCGCATTGTCGCCGATGGTCTACCTGAAGAAGTACCGCCTGAACGGCGTGCGTCAGGAGCTTCTTGAGCACGGCTCGGCACGCAATATTTCCGCGATCGCCATGGGCTGGGGCTTCACCCACCTGGGGCGTTTTTCCGCCGAATACCGCAAGCTGTTCGACGAATCCCCGAGCATGACCTTGCAGCGCAATGAAGCCCGGCGCCTGCGCGGCTTCTGAGCGATCCGTTCCTTACTTGCGCACCACCAGGTCCAACAACGATTCACGCTCCTTGATCTTCTGCAGGACGATTTCCGAGCGGATATCAGTCACCCCCGCCGTGCGGTTCAAGTGGTTGACGATGAAGTCGGAGAAATGTTTGAGATTGCGCGCCTGGACCCGCAGCACATAGTTGCTCGCTCCCGTAATCACGTACGCAGTCACCACTTCCGGCCACGACTGGACCTTCTTGATGAAGGTCTCGTGCCAGTCCTCGACGTCCTGTCGCAATGACACATGCACGATGGCTTCCAGTTCGATTCCCAGCCGTTCCGCATTCAGCACGGCGCGATAGCCGCTGATGATTCCCTCGCTTTCCAACAGGCGCAACCTTCGTAGACAGGCCGACGGCGACAGGGCGACTTTCTCTGCCAGTTCCTGATTGCTAATGCGGCCATCCTGTTGCAGTTGATGGAGGATTCGCAGGTCTGTCGAGTCGAGATTCATGGCTGGCGTAAATCCGCGTTTATGGGTGTTGGATTCGAATTTTATGCGAAATAACTACCTCGTAGCCGCTTAGTTTGCACGAAAATTCTCCAAGGCATCGTTCATTATTTCTCCACGAAAAAAGGGGCCGACAACGCCTGCATAAACGCTACGACCTTCAAAGAACAGGACACCCGATGACAACAAGAAACGATTGCCTGGAGCGTGATGCCCAGGACACTCTCGCGCCGCTACGCCAGCAATTTGCGCTACCCGACGGTGTGATTTATCTCGATGGCAATTCGCTGGGCGCACGACCGGTCGCGGCATTGGCGCGTGCTCAGGAGGTGATTGCCCAAGAGTGGGGAAATGGCCTGATCCGCAGCTGGAACAGTGCCGGTTGGCGCGATCTGTCCGAGCGCCTGGGTAACCGCCTGGCCGGGCTGATCGGCGCCCGTGACGGTGAAGTGGTGGTGACCGACACCACCTCGATCAACCTGTTCAAGGTGCTCAGCGCCGCGCTACGGGTGCAGGCCACAAGGTCGCCGACACGACGGGTGATTGTCACCGAAAGCAGTAACTTCCCTACCGACCTGTATATCGCTGAAGGCCTGGCCGAGATGCTGCAACAGGGTTACACCCTGCGCCTGGTCGACAGCCCTGAAGAGCTGCCGCAAGCCATTGACCAGGACACGGCGGTGGTGATGCTGACCCACGTCAACTACAAGACCGGCTACATGCACGACATGCAAGCGCTGACCACGCTGACCCACGAGTGTGGGGCGCTGGCCATCTGGGACCTGGCGCATTCCGCCGGCGCGGTGCCGGTCGACCTGCATCGGGCGGGCGCCGACTACGCCATCGGCTGCACCTACAAATACCTCAATGGTGGTCCGGGTTCGCAGGCGTTCGTCTGGGTCTCGCCGCAGTTGTGCGATCTGGTGCCGCAGCCGCTGTCGGGTTGGTTTGGCCATTCGCGGCAGTTCGCCATGGAATCGCGCTACGAGCCGAGCAGCGGCATTGCTCGCTATCTGTGCGGCACCCAGCCAATCACTTCGTTGGCGATGGTCGAGTGCGGGCTGGACGTTTTCGCCCAGACCGACATGGCCAGCTTGCGCCGCAAATCCCTGGCCCTGACGGACTTGTTCATCGAACTGGTCGAACAGCGTTGTGCGGCTCACGAACTGAAGTTGATCACGCCACGAGAGCACGCCAAGCGTGGCAGCCACGTCAGCTTCGAACACCCGCAAGGTTATGCGGTGATCCAGGCCCTGATCGAGCGAGGCGTGATCGGCGACTACCGCGAGCCGCGGATCATGCGTTTCGGTTTCACTCCGTTGTACACGACCTTCACCGAGGTCTGGGATGCGGTGCAGATCCTTGGCGAGATTCTCGATCAGAAAACCTGGGCGCAAGCGCAATTCCAGGTTCGCCACAGCGTCACCTGATACCTGTGTTGTCCAGGTCTTGCTGCCAGGTTTCCTGGCGGCAGGGCTTCGCCTGCGATCGATCAACTGTTCTGTGCAAACACAATAATAAGGAGCACGCAGAATGAGACTGTCCCCCTGGCCCGCCTTGTCGCTCGCCATCGGCAGTTGCCTCGGGCAAATGGCCTATGCCGCCGCCGACAATGGATTCGTCGAAGGCAGCAGCCTGACCCTGACCAACCGTAACTTCTTTTTCTACCGCAACAACCTCAACAACCCTGGCGGCCAGAATTATCGGGATGAATGGGCCCACGGGATCATGCTCGATTACCGCTCCGGCTACACCCAGGGAACGGTGAGGTTCGGGGTCGATGCCTACGCGCAATTAGGCATCAAGCTCGACAGTGGCAAGGGACGCACGGGCACGGGTTTGCTGCCGGTCGACTCCGATGGTCGTCCCGAGGATGAGTACTCCGAAGCGGGCGGCGCGGTGAAGGCGCGGATATCGCAGACCGAACTCAAGTACGGCAACCTGACACCGCTCAACCCGGTGTTCGGCACCGGTAATGCGCGACTGTTCACCAGTGTTGCCACCGGTTTTCAGCTGACCAGCAATGAACTCAAGGCATTGCAACTGGACATCGGTCATTTCACTGCCGGCAACGACAGTAATTCGACCAATGCCAATGGTGCGCTGAAAGCGCTGTACGCTGGCGTGGAAACCCGCAGCGTCGACTATCTGGGCGGCAGTTACGCCCTGAGCGACCAACTGAGCGTCAGCCTGTACGGTTCGCAGTTCACCGATATCTGGCGGCAGTACTATGCCAACAGCAACTACACCTTTGCCCTGAGTGAAGGCCAGTCGCTGAACCTGGATTTCAACCTCTACCGCACCCACGACGATGGCCAGAGCCTGGCCGGCAAGATCGACAACACCAGCTGGTCGCTGGCCAGCGCGTACAAGTTCGGTGCCCATCGATTGACCCTGGCGTATCAGCAAGTCGATGGCGATGAGCCGTTCGATTACCTGGGTTTCGACCAGCAGCCAGGCACTTCGATTTTCCTCGCCAACTCGGTCCAGGTGCTCGACTTCAACGCCCCCAACGAACGCTCATGGCAGCTGCGTTATGACCTGGACATGGCGGCGTTCGGCGTGCCGGGCCTGAGCTTCATGTCGCGTTACGTCAGCGGTGACCATATCGACGACAGCCATTACGACGGTGGTCCCAACGGCGCCTATGGCCGCTACGGCGATGACGGCAAGCGCTGGGAACGCGACATCGAGGCGCGCTACGTCGTGCAGTCGGGCAAGGCGCGGGACCTGTCGGTGCGGGTGCGCCAGGCCAGTGTGCGTTCGACCGCGCAAGTGGCCCGGGCCGATACCACGGACAACAACGAAGTGCGCGTCATCATCGAATATCCACTGAGTATTTTCTGATCCGTGTCCTGCTGTGCGTGGCTGATCCCCACCGGTAAAAACCAAGACGTGCTCTTCAAGAAAGACAATATTCAGAGGACATAAAAATGACCGATAACACCGGTTTTGAAACGATATCCAACCGTGAACAGGGCCTGCGGCGTCAGCTGACGTCCGGGCAAATGAGCATGATCGCCATTGGTGGCGCGATCGGCACCGGGCTGTTCATGGGAAGTGCCTACGCCATCGGCTATGCCGGGCCGAGCGTGCTGCTCAGCTACGCCATCGGCGCGATCATCACGTTGTTGCTGATGGGCTGCCTGGCGGAAATGACCGTGGCCCATTCGACCTCCGGTTCGTTCGGTGCCTATGCCGAATTCTATGTCAGCCCGCTGGCCGGGTTCCTGGTGCGCTACGCGTATTGGGCGGCGATCGTGCTGGCGGTCGGTACGGAAGTGACGGCGGTGGCGATGTACATGAAGTACTGGTTTGCCAACGTGCCGGAGTGGGTATGGATCGTCTCGTTCTCCAGTGTGCTGATCGTGCTCAATGCGATCAGCGTGAAGACCTTTGGCACGTTCGAGTACTGGTTCTCGACCATCAAGATCGGCGCCATTGTCGGCTTCATCATTCTCGCGGTGTACGTGGTGTTCGGTTCCGGCAACCCGGAATACGGTGTACACAATTACACCGCCCACGGCGGTTTTTTCCCTAATGGCCTGCAAGGCATGTGGGTCGCGGTCATCGTGTCGATCTTCAGTTACCTGAGCGTGGAGATGATCGCCGTAGCCGCCGGTGAAGCGCAGGACCCGGAGCAAGCGGTGAAGAAGGCCTTTCGCGCGACCATCGTGCGCCTGGTGGTGTTCTATCTGCTGACCCTCGCACTGATGCTGGCGATCGTGCCGTGGGTCCAGGCAGGTCATGCGCAAAGCCCATTCGTCACGGTCATGCAAGCCATCGGCATTCCCGGCGCAACAGGGGTGATGAATTTCGTGATCCTGATCGCCGCGCTTTCGGCGATGAATAGCCAGTTGTACATCACCACGCGCATGATGTTCAGCCTGTCCCGTGGCGGTTACGCACCCAAGTCCATGGGCAAGCTGAGCAAGAGCGGGATCCCGCTGAATGCACTGTTGCTGTCGAGTTCGGGCATTGCCTTGGCGACGTTGCTCAACATCCTGTATCCGGAAAGTTCGTTCACCTTGATGATGGCGATCTCCATGTTCGGCGCCATCTTCACCTGGTTCATGATCTTCCTGACGCACTACTGTTTCCGTCGCTATCACCAGCGCCACGGCGAGCGAAAACTGTCGTTTCGCATGCGCCTGTTTCCTTACAGCACGTTGTTGGGGCTGGTGCTCATGGGCGCGGTGATGATCACCACCTACTTCACCGAAGCCTTCAAGATGACCCTGGTGTTCGGTGTGCCGTTCCTGTTGTTGCTGACCGTTGTCTACGGCGTGTTTTTCAGCAAGCTCAAACCGGCTTCACTCAGTGAGCAACGCCTCGAGCAGCGCTCTGGCATAACCGGGCAGGCCAGTGAATGATCGCGCGCACAGCAGCAGTTTTCGCTGCGCCCAGTCTTCCTTCAACGTGAAGCTTTTGAGCGGTTGATCCAGTGCCCGGCGCTGGATCGCCGCCAGCGGCACAATCGCCAGCCCGGCGCCGCGGGCAACCATGCGAATCACCCCGTCGAAACCCTCCGCACGGATGCGGATCTGCATGCGCATACCCGCGTGCAACGCCTGTTCTTCGAGGTACACCGCGAGTGCACTATCCGCGGCCAACCCCACGTAGTCGTGCTGCAAGGTATCGCTGAAAGTCGGCGGTTCGCCTCCGGCCAACGGATGCCCGGGCGGCATGATCAGCACCAGCGGGTCGTCGCGAAAGGGCAGGGTTTCGAGGGCGTGGGTGTCCACCGCGTCGGAGACGATGCCAAGGTCGGCGGCACCCTGGCGCAAGGCGTGGGTGATGCGCGTGCTGGGCAATTCCTGCAAGTCGATGTCGAGGTTGGGGTGCTCGCGCAGGAAGTCGGCGAGCAACTCCGGCAGGTATTCGGTGATGGCCGTGGTGTTGCACAACAACCGCACCTGGCCTTTGACGCCTTTGGCATATTCGGCCAGGTCCTGCTGCATGCGTTCGGCCTGTTGCAGCAGGACCCGGGCGTGTTGTGCGAGGGCTTTGCCGGCAGGCGTTGGGGTAACGCCGCGACGGCCGCGCTGCAGAAACTCAGTGCCGAGTGATGCTTCCATTGCACGGATTCGCGCGCTCGCGGCGGCCAGGGAAAGATGGCTACGCGCCGCGCCGGCGGTGATGTTGCCGGTGTCGAGGATGTTCAGGTAGAGGCGCAGGTCGGTCAGGTCGAAGTGCATGCAGTGTCCAGGAGATCGTTCCCACGCTCGGCGTGGGAATGCCTCACCGGACGCTCCGCGTCCGCTTTGGCATGTGACGCAGAGCGTCACGGGCTGCATTCCCACGCAGAGCGTGGGAACGATCATGCCTCTTGCTAATCAAGAGGCAGACTCAGTATATGGCAGATTTTCAACCCGCCAATCCGGGCTCACCATCAGCCCATGAATACCCTCGTCTCGTTCTACCAGAATCTCGGCCTGACCCTCTCATTGCTGGTCATCGCCACCTTCCTGCTGGCTGGCATGATCAAGGGCGTAATTGGCCTGGGCTTGCCGACCATCGCCATGGGCTTGCTCGGTCTGGCTATGGCGCCGTCACAGGCTGCCGCGCTGTTGATCATCCCCGCGACCCTGACGAACGTCTGGCAGCTGGCCTTCGGCGGGTATCTGCGCGGGTTGATCCTGCGGCTGTGGCCGATGCTGCTGGCCATTTTCATCGGCACCGGCGCGGGTACGCTGTGGATCGGCATGGTCGGTGGACACTGGGTGGTGCGCGGATTGGGCGCGGCGTTGTTGCTCTATGCGCTGAGTGGCTTGTTCTTGCCGACCTTGCGTGTAGGCGCGGGTAAGGAGCGCTGGCTAGGTCCGTTGTGCGGCGTGCTGACGGGAGTGATCACGTCGACCACGGGCGTGTTCGTGATTCCGGCAGTGCCTTACATGCAGGCGCTGGACTTGAGCAGGGACGAACTGGTGCAGGCGTTGGGCCTGTCGTTCACCGTCTCGACCCTCGCCCTCGCTGGCGGACTGCTATGGCGTGGCGCCCTCGGCGGTGGCGAGTTGAGTGCGTCGCTGTTGGCGCTGATCCCGGCGGTGCTCGGCATGTGGCTGGGGCAGTGGCTGCGCCAGCGGATCAGCGCCCTGTTGTTCAAGCGCGTATTTTTCATTGGCCTCGGGTTGCTCGGCGGCCATTTGTTAATCAGCGGCTAGCGGACGATGGGCTGATCATTTCGATGGCGCGGATCTCGAAATCCCGTTCCAGGTACTCGTCGCGCTGTTCGAGGAACTGCTTCATGTGCGGCAGGTTCGAGTGCACGTCGAGATGTGCCAGGGACTGCCAGATCTCGAAGAAGATAAACAGGGTAGGGTCCTGCTTGTCGCGCAGCATGTGGTACTCGATGCAGCCGGGTTCGGCGCGACTCGCGTCTACATAACCGCTGAAAAACGCTTCAAAGGCGTCGGATTTCTCCGGGCGGGTCTTGGCGTGCAGGATGAAGCCTTGCATTTCACTCATCAGAAAACACTCCTCAAGTCAGAATCGGCGCCAGTCTAAGGCAACAATCGCTTGTTGATTCGTGCGTTTGGGTCAAAAGAATTTTGCGAAATGAGCGCTTATTCCGCGCGAGGCAGATCGTTACTCTGCCGCCATCCAATTCCTGACCCCTCCCGAGACGTCCCATGAAAAAAGTCCTGTTGCTTAACGGCGGTAAAAAATTCGCCCACTCCGATGGCCGCTACAACACCACCTTGCATGAAGCCGCGCTGAGCGTGCTGGATCGCGGCGGTGTGGATGTCAAAGCCACCTTCATCGACGAGGGTTACGACGTCGCTGAAGAAGTCGCCAAATTCCTCTGGGCCGACGTGATCATCTATCAGATGCCCGGCTGGTGGATGGGCGCGCCATGGACCGTGAAGAAGTACATCGACGAAGTCTTCACCGAAGGGCACGGCAGCCTCTACGCCAGCGACGGCCGCACCCGCTCCGACGCTTCGCAGAAGTACGGCAGTGGCGGCCTGATCCAAGGCAAGCAATACATGCTGTCGCTGACCTGGAACGCGCCGCAGCAAGCCTTCGACGACCCAACCGACTTCTTCGAGGCCAAAGGCGTGGACGCGGTGTACTTCCCGTTCCACAAGGCCAACGAGTTCCTCGGCATGACCGCCTTGCCAACCTTCCTCTGCGTGGACGTGATGAAGCGCCCGAATATCGAGGCCGATGTGGCGCGTTATGAGCAGCACCTGAATGAGGTGTTTGGCCTGTCTGCGTAAGGTTCCATTTGCCCCGCATCCAGCTACTATCAAGCCAGTTTTTGAATGAGGGGCAGCTGTGAAAGCCAGATCCGATGAATTGCAGATTTTCGTCTGCGTGATTGAATGCGGGTCGATTTCCGCGGCCGCCGAGCAAGTCGGGCAAACGCCCTCGGCGGTCAGCCGTACGCTGTCGCGGCTGGAGGCCAAGCTCGATACCACGTTGATCAACCGCACAACACGGCGCATGGACCTGACCGAGGAGGGCAAGTATTTCTTCGAGCAGGCCAAGCTGATTCTCGATCAGATGGATCAACTCGAAGAGCGCTTGTCTTCGCGACAGCAAACGCCGTCCGGGCGTTTGCGCATCAATGCCGCGTCGCCGTTCATGCTGCACGCCATCGTGCCCTACATCGATGAGTTCCGAAGGCTGTATCCGGATATACAACTCGAACTCAACAGCAACGACCTGATCATCGACCTGCTGGAGCAAAGCACCGACATCGCCATCCGCATCGGCACACTGGCCGACTCGACGCTGCACGCCCGCTCCCTGGGCTGCAGTCCGCTGCACATCGTCGCAAGCCCGGCCTACCTGGAAAAACACGGCACACCGACCGCCGTGGCGGACCTGGCCGAACACACCCTGCTGGGATTCACCCAGAACGAAGGTCTCAACCAATGGCCGCTGCGCTACGTGCATGGGGATCGCTGGCCGATCCAGGCGTCGCTCAGCGCTTCCAGCGGTGAAACCATCCGCCATCTGGCGCTGGAAGGCCAGGGCATCGCCAGCCTGTCGCATTACATGACCATCGAAGACATTCGTGCCGGACGGTTGAAGGTGTTGCTGGGCGAATTCAACAGCGGCTATCGCCAGCCGATCAACGCGGTGTACTACCGCAACTCGCAACTGGCCTTGCGCATCCAGTGCTTTCTCGACTTCATCCAGAGCAAATTGGCGGTTTACGCCTCTACGGATTTCAGCGGCTGATTCGTGATTCCTGCGCAAGAGTGAATTGGGTCAGCAGGGATTTTTCGTCAGGAACCTACCGTGGACAAGGCCGCACGCGTGGCCATCGATAACCTGATCCTTATCCTTGCCGCGTCCAAGGATGGCGTGAACTCGGCAGTCATCTGCAACACGCTGATCTACGGCCACAGCCTGGGCGTCAAGCGCGACAGCGTGCAGTTGCCGCGCTTGCTCAAACAGGCGCGCAAAAGCATCGTGGTCCGGCATGTCGGGACCGGGCAGAACATCTGGTCCAACGTGCACATCGAAGACGTAGTGTCGCTGTACCTGCTGGCGCTGACCAGGACCACGGCAATCGCCGAGGCGTTGAACCTGGGCAAGCCGCAAGACTGGCCGTTGAAGGATGCCGAAGCCGAGTGGGGTTATGAAATGGCCAACTATGGCCTGGGCTCCAATAGCCGGGTTCGCGGCAAGCATGCGCGGGAATTGCTGGGCTGGGTGCCCAAGCGTAGGTCGGTGCTGGAGTGGATTCGCAACGAGATGGTGTGAGTTTGCTTTAGACCGCGTCATCGTTCATCGCGGGCAAGCCACGCTCCCACAGGTTTTGTGTCGTTCAATAATTGTGTGAACGGCACAACCCCTGTGGGAGCGGGCTTGCCCGCGATGGCGTTTTCAAAGTCTCTACAACTGGCCGGGCCGCCCCCGATTCCGTAACATCCGCACACTCCTTCTGCGACTCCCTGCATGCGGTCCCCCATGAAACCAAAACATCTACGCGCCGATGCCCTCGCCGGCCTCACGACGTCTTTCGCCCTGTTACCCGAATGCATTGCCTTCGCGCTGGTGGCTCATCTCAATCCGCTGATGGGGCTGTATGGTGCGTTCATCATTTGCACCCTGACCGCGCTGTTCGGTGGTCGGCCGGGCATGGTGTCCGGTGCTGCCGGGTCGATGGCGGTGGTGATCGTCGCGCTGGTGGTGCAGCACGGCGTGCAGTACTTGCTGGCGACGGTGCTGCTGGGCGGGTTGATCATGTCGACGTTCGGGCTGCTGCGACTGGGCAAGCTGGTGCGGATGGTGCCGCACCCGGTGATGCTGGGGTTCGTCAACGGCCTGGCAATCGTCATTGCCCTGGCGCAGCTTGAGCACTTCAAGAGTGGTGAGACCTGGCTGAGCGGCACGCCGTTGTACTACATGATCGGGTTGGTGGCGGTGACGATGGCGGTTGTCTATGTGCTGCCGCGCCTGACCCGCGCGGTGCCGCCGGCATTGGTGGCGATCCTGGGGGTGGGGCTGGCGGTTTACCTGCTCGGCCTGCCAACCCGCACCCTGGGCGACATGGCACATATCGCCGGCGGCTTGCCGACGTTTGCCTTGCCAGACATTCCCTGGACCCTGGAAACCCTGCACATCATCGCGCCCTACGCGATCCTGATGGCGATGGTCGGTCTGCTGGAGACGTTGCTGACCCTGAACCTCACCGACGAATTCACCGAGAGCCGCGGCTACCCCGATCGCGAGTGCGTGGCGCTGGGCGCGGCCAACGTGGTGTCCGGTCTGTTCGGTGGCATGGGCGGTTGCGCGATGATCGGCCAGACCGTGATCAACTTGAGTTCCGGGGGACGCGGCCGGCTGTCCGGTGTGGTCGCCGGGGTGTCGATTCTGCTGTTCATCCTGTTCCTTTCGCCGCTGATCGAACGTATTCCGTTGGCGGCGTTGGTGGGGGTGATGTTCGTGGTCTCGCAGCAGACTTTCGCCTGGGCTTCGCTGCGGGTGCTGAACAAGGTGCCGTTGAACGATGTGCTGGTGATCATCGCGGTGACGGTGATCACGGTGTTCACCGACCTGGCCACGGCGGTGTTGTGCGGCATCATCATTGCGGCGCTGAATTTCGCCTGGCAGCAGGCTCGGCAGCTGTACGCCGACAGTCATCTGGAAAACGACGGCAGCAAGCTTTACCGCGTGCACGGCACGCTGTTCTTCGCCTCGACGACCCCTTTCCTCAACCAATTCGACCCGGCCAACGACCCGGCGCAGGTGACCCTCGATTGTCATCACCTGAGCTTCGTCGACTACTCGGCCATAGCCGCGCTGGACACCCTGCGTGAGCGCTACAGCAAGGCAGGTAAGCACCTGCGAGTGCTGGGGCTGTCCGAGCGCTGCAAGAAACTGCTCAAGCGTGCCCGGGTGCAACACGACTGAGATCACCTGCCTGATGATCGTTCCCACGCTCTGCGTGGGAATGCCTCCACGGACGCTCCGCGTTCGGCTTTTGAAGGGACGCGGAGCGTCCCGGGCTGCATTCCCACGCAGAGCGTGGGAACGATCCGTGGTCATGAAAATCCGCCTGCCTGATTTTCATTAATCGCGACACGACATATCCCTGAGCGACATCCCTTACCTCTGCACGAAAATTACTTTCACCTCGTTTGAAAATATCGCCTCGAAATGTTTTAAGAGTTTCACAAAACTTTCGACGTGACCCTCTCGAGGAGTACCGCATGACCCCGTCCTTCGGCTATTGGCTGCTGGTGTATGCCGCTGTCGCCATCATCGCGCTGATCGTGCTGATCGCCCGTTACCGGCTTAATCCGTTCATTGTCATCACCCTGATCTCCATCGGCCTGGCGCTGGTGGCGGGCATGCCGCCGTCCGGCGTGGTCGGGGCGTATGAGGCGGGTGTCGGCAAGACCTTGGGGCATATCGCCCTGGTGGTAGCGCTGGGCACCATGCTCGGCAAGATGATGGCCGAGTCCGGCGGCGCCGAGCAGGTGGCGCGCACCTTGATCGACCGCTTCGGCGAACGGAACGCGCATTGGGCGATGGTCTGCATCGCCTTCCTGGTGGGGCTGCCGTTGTTCTTCGAAGTCGGTTTCGTATTGCTGGTGCCAATCGCGTTCACCGTGGCGCGGCGGGTCGGCGTGTCGATCCTGATGGTCGGCTTGCCGATGGTCGCCGGCCTGTCGGTGGTGCATGCGCTGGTGCCACCGCACCCGGCGGCGATGCTGGCGGTGCAGGTGTATCAGGCGTCGGTGGGGCAGACCTTGCTCTATGCGATTGCGATCGGTATTCCCACGGCGATCATCGCCGGGCCCTTGTACGCCAAGTTCATCGTGCCGCGCATCCAGTTGCCGGCGGAAAACCCACTGGAGCGGCAGTTCCTCGAGCGTGAACCGCGCGACAGCCTGCCGAGTTTCGGCCTGACCATGACAACCATCCTGTTGCCGGTGGTGCTGATGCTGATCGGCGGCTGGGCCAACCTGATTTCCACCCCGGGCACGGGTCTTAACCAGTTCCTGCTGTTCATCGGTAACTCGGTCATCGCGCTGCTGCTGGCAACGTTGCTGAGCTTCTGGACCCTCGGCCTGGCCCAGGGCTTCAATCGCGAGTCGATCCTCAAGTTCACCAACGAATGCCTGGCGCCGACCGCCAGCATCACCTTGCTGGTAGGCGCCGGCGGCGGCCTGAACCGGATCCTGGTGGACGCCGGCATCACCGACCAGATCGTCGGCCTGGCCAACGAATTTCACTTGTCGCCGTTGCTGATGGGCTGGTTGTTTGCCGCATTGATGCGCATCGCCACCGGCTCCGCCACCGTGGCCATGACCACCGCCTCGGGCGTGGTCGCGCCCGTGGCCATCGCGATGGGGTATCCGCATCCGGAGTTGCTGGTGCTGGCGACGGGGGCGGGCTCGGTGATTTTTTCCCACGTCAACGACGGCGGCTTCTGGCTGATCAAGGAATACTTCAATATGACGGTGACCCAGACCTTCAAGACCTGGACGGTGCTGGAGACCCTGATCTCGCTCGTCGCCTTCGGCCTGACCGTGGGCCTTTCCTACCTGATTTAACCGGAGCCGCCTGCCATGGACATCCTCTACCAGATCCGCGCCCGCCAGGATTCCTTCAGCGCCGGGGAAGGACGCATCGCGCGCCTGATGCTCGACGATGTGGGGTTTGCCGCCTCTGCAAGCCTGGATGAGCTGGCGCTACGCGCAGAGGTCAGCACTGCCACGCTGTCGCGTTTTGCCCGTACGGTCGGCTGCAAGGATCTGCGCGACCTGCGTTTGCAACTGGCCCAGGCCAGCGGCGTCGGCAGCCGTTTTCTCGACCCGGCGGGCATGCCGGATCAGTCGGCGTTCTACGGGCAGATTGTCGGCGACATCGAATCGACCCTGCGCCAGCACCTGTCGGCCTTCGACGAGTCGCGGTTCGCCGATGCGGTGAAACTGCTGGGCAAGGCGCGGATGATTCACGCCTTCGGCATGGGCGGGTGCTCGACCTTGTGCAGCGATGAGTTACAGGTGCGCCTGGTGCGCCTTGGCTACCCGATCGCGGTCTGTCACGACGCGGTGATGATGCGGATCACGGCGGCCAGTCTCAGCGCCGATCAGGTGGTCATCGTCTGTTCACTGACCGGCATCACCCCCGAGCTGCTGGAAACCGTGGAGCTGGCCCGCAGCTACGGCGCGCCCATCCTGGCCATTACCCGAGGCGATTCGCCGCTGGCGCAACTGGCCGATATCGTGCTGCCGCTGCAAAGCGCCGAGACCTCGTTCATCTACAAACCGACAGCGGCACGCTACGGCATGCTGTTGGCCATCGATGTGCTTGCCACCGAGCTGGCACTGGCCAATCCTCAAGACAATCAAGAGCGCCTGCGGCGGATAAAACTCGCCCTGGACGATTACCGCGGTGGCGACGATCACTTGCCGCTGGGAGACTGACATGATGTACGACACGCTGATTCGCAATGCCCTGGTCATCGACGGCAGCAACAGCCCTGGCTACCTGGCCGACGTGGCAATCGTCAATGGACGCATCGAGCGCATCGGCGACTTGCAGGATGCCCGTGCCAGCGAAGAAATCGACGCTGCCGGCCGTGTGCTGGCGCCCGGCTTCATCGATGTGCACACCCACGACGACACGGTGGTGATCCGTCAGCCGCAGATGCTGCCCAAGCTCAGCCAGGGCGTGACCACGGTGATCGTCGGCAACTGCGGGATCAGCGCCTCGCCGGTGAGCCTGCGCGGCGATCCGCCGGACCCGATGAACCTGCTCGGCAGCGCTGCGGCGTTTGTTTATCCGAAGTTCAGTGATTACCGCGCGGCGGTCGAGGCGGCGAACACCACGCTGAACGTCGCCGCGCTGGTGGGCCACACCGCGTTGCGCAGCAACCACCTCGACGACCTGTTTCGCACCGCTACGCCCGATGAAATTGCCGCGATGCGCGAGCAGCTGCGCGAAAGTCTCGAGGCCGGCGCCCTGGGCTTGTCCACCGGCCTTGCCTACGCCAGTGCGTTCTCGGCATCCACCGAGGAAGTGATGCAACTGACCGAAGAGCTGACGGCGTTCGGCGCGGTCTATACCACCCATTTACGCAGCGAATTCGAGCCGGTACTGGAAGCCATGGACGAGGCGTTCCAGATCGGCCGCCATGCGCAATCCCCGGTGATCATTTCCCACCTCAAATGCGCCGGCGCCGGTAACTGGGGACGTAGCCCGCAGCTGCTGGCGTCCCTCGAACAGGCGGCGAAATCCCACCCGGTGGGCTGCGATTGCTATCCGTATGCCGCCAGTTCCTCGACCCTGGACCTCAAGCAAGTCACCGATGCCCACCGCATTACCATCACCTGGTCAACGCCGCACCCGCAGATGGGCGGGCGCGACCTGATGGATATCGCCGCCGAGTGGAACCAGTCCTTGCTCGATGCCGCCCGCCAGTTGCAACCGGCCGGCGCGGTGTACTACGGGATGGACGAAGCCGATGTGCGACGGATTCTGGCGCACCCGTTGACGATGGTCGGTTCCGATGGCCTGCCGGAAGATCCGTTTCCCCATCCACGCTTGTGGGGCGCCTTCCCGCGGGTGCTCGGTCACTTCAGCCGTGACGTAGGCCTGTTTCCCCTGCACACCGCCGTGCACAAGATGACCGGTTTGTCGGCCGCGCGATTCGGCCTCAAGCAAAGGGGCGAGATCCGTGAAGGCCATTGGGCCGACCTGGTGCTGTTCGACCCGGCAACGATTCGCGATGTCGCCGATTTCAACGACCCGCAACGGGCGGCCGAAGGCATCGATGGCGTGTGGGTCAATGGAGTGTTGAGCTATCAGGACGGTCAGGCGAACGGGCGCAGGGAAGGGCGGTTCCTGGCGCGGGAAGGGGATTTGCGTGCGGGATTCTTGTGACATTGGTGTTTACCAAATACCTGATTCCGTTGGGCGTCTTAATGGGTTTTAGCGGGACATGATGTGCTAGTCTGAAATCAATGATTTCATTGATTGCGGGAGGCGTCATGGCCAGTATCACGATTCGAAATCTCGACGATCAGATCAAGGAGCAGTTGCGAATTGCGGCTGCTCATAACGGGCATTCGATGGAAGAGGAAGCTCGCCTTATCCTGGGTAGGGCATTGGCTACCGTTGATCGTGCGGGAGGGCTAGGCAGCAGAATCCGCAACAGATTTGGTGTGTGCGGTGGAGTTGACCTGGATCTGCCCGTACGGCAGGAGAAAGCAACCGCGGTGGATTTCTCCGAATGATAGTGCTTGATACCAATGTGCTTTCGGAGTTTATGCGGGTTGAGCCTGACGCTCAGGTTCTGGCCTGGGTAGATGCACAACCTGCCATGGAACTGGCCATTGCTGCCATTACCGTGGCGGAAATTCTCCATGGCCTCGCCCGTCTCCCGTCCGGCAAGCGCAAACAAAAGCTTGAAGCCCATGCGATCGCGATGTTTGAAGAGGACTTCGCCGCGAGGATATTGCCTTTTGATGTGCATGCCGCCGTTGAGTACGCGACGTTGGTGGCGGGTTGTGAAGCCAAGGGGCGGTCTGTGTCGATGGCTGATGCGCAGATTGCCGCCGTCTGCCGAGTTCACGGAGCACCGATTGCCACCCGCAATGTTCGTGATTTCGAGTTTTCCGGGCTGGAAGTAATCAACCCGTGGCAAGCCTGAGTGCCTTCATTGACAGCTGGATCGCCTTCGCGAGCAGGC
The DNA here is from genome assembly GCF_044744285.1 of Pseudomonas sp. NPDC087336. Taxonomy (NCBI): domain Bacteria; kingdom Pseudomonadati; phylum Pseudomonadota; class Gammaproteobacteria; order Pseudomonadales; family Pseudomonadaceae; genus Pseudomonas; species Pseudomonas sp. NPDC087336. The sequence continues at coordinate 37,945 of NZ_JBIUYA010000032.1, forward strand.
TAGCTCCACAGGATGCTCATTGAACCTGTGGAAGCGAGCCTGCTCGCGAATGGATCTTTCATTCACCGCGCAGTGAACGTCAGACGCGGAAGTGGCTGACCATCATCTGCAACTGATTCCCCAGCCGCGCCAGTTCCACGCTGGACTTGGCCGTCTCATCGCTGGCCGCCGCGGTCTGTTCCGACACGTCGCGCACGTTGATGATGCTGCGGCTGATCTCTTCGGCCACCGCGCTTTGCTGTTCGGCCGCGGCGGCGATCTGCTGGTTCATCGACTGGATGTTGGACACCGTGCGGGTGATGTTTTCCAGTGAGGTGCCGGCCTCGCGGGTCAGGGCCACGCTACTGTCGGTCAGGGTGCGGCTGTTGTTCATCACGGTCGCCACTTGCTGGGTGCCGTTCTGCAGGGCGGCCACCAGGCCTTCGATCTCCTCGGTGGATTTCTGCGTGCGTTGCGCCAGGCCCCGCACTTCGTCGGCCACCACGGCAAAACCGCGTCCGGCTTCACCAGCGCGTGCCGCTTCAATGGCGGCGTTGAGCGCCAGCAGGTTGGTCTGTTCGGCCACGGCCTTGATCACGTCCATGACGCTGCCGATCTTGTCGCTTTCCTGTTGCAGCAGGCCCATGGCTTCGGTGGAGCGCGCCACCTCGCTGGCCAGGCGTTCGATCTGGGTGATGGCTTCACCGACAACCTTGTCCCCTTCGCGTGCTTCACCATCCGCCGCGGCGGCGGCCTGGGAGGCTTGCTCGGCATTGCGCGCGACTTCCTGCACAGTGGCGGTCATCTCGTGCATGGCGGTGGCGACCTGGTCGGTCTCGACCTTCTGGCTGTTGACCCCGGCGCTGGTTTGCTCGGTCACGGCCGACAGTTCTTCGGCCGCGCTGGCGATCTGGGTGACGCCGTCGCGGATACCGCTGATCAGGTCGCGCAGGGTCACGCCCATGCGCGCGATGCCTTGTTGCAACACACCCAGCTCATCGCGGCGCGTCACCCTGACGTCCTGGGACAGGTCGCCGCTGGCGATGCGATCGACCACGGCCAGGGTCTCGCGCAAGGGGCCTGTGATCTGCCGGGTAATGATGACGGCGGCAATAATGCCCACCAACAAGGCCAGCAGGGTGCTGATCAGTTGCAGGGTACGTGCCTGGGCGCTTTCGGCGTCACGACGGTCGAGCTGGATCTGATACAGCTGCTCGCTGAGGCTCACGATGGCCGCGCCCTGGTCGGTCATTTCCTTGCGCGCCTGCACGGCATCGCTGTTCGCGGCTTTGTAAGCCTGCAAGGCGCTGCGGTAGTTGCCCAGCGCAGTCTCCAGTTGACGCAGGGCGTCGGGCTGGATGTCGGTGAGGTGCACGTTGAGCTGTTTCAGGCTGGCAATGGCGGTGTCCAGTTGGGCGACGGCTTTTTGCTCGGTTTCGGCATTGGTGGTCGCGGTGTAGCCACGCACTTCGTAGCGAGCCTGCAAGAACGCTTGTTTGGCGGCGGTGATGGCCTGGAACTGTTCGAAGCGCTGGTCACTCGGTGGCAGTTGTTGCACGCGGCTGTTCAGATCGTCGATCAGCGTGCTGGCCGTTTCGGCGTTGGCGCCCATGACGTCGCGTACACGGTTGCCGGTGCGATAGGCGTCACGCATCTTGGCCAGGGACGTCTTGTAGGCGTCGATGACAGCGCCTTGCTCTTTGAGCAATTTGATGTTTTCCGGGCTCTTGAACTTCGCCAGCAAGGCTTGTTGCTGATCGGAAAAGGCCTGCAGCGTGGTCTGGACATTCTGCGCGGTGGCTTCGTCGCCGTTGGTCAGCATGTACTGCAGGCGCACCACGCGCAGCTTGGTCAGGCCGGCGTTGAGCTGGGTGATGTCGCTCATCCAGTTGCTGCGGTCGATCAAACTGCCCAGGCTGGTCCAGCCGGTCAAGGCGAGGACGCAGGTCAGGGCCAGGACCAGGCCGAAGCCCAGGCCCAGTTTCAGGTTCACGCTGATGTTGCCGAACCAGCTATTCATCAAAATTCCTCCAGGAACGTGTGTTTCTTGATCGTCGGTTGGCTGGAAGATTGTTGTTTTTAGGCGCCAGCAAGGGTGGGTTGCAGGTTTGTATCGGCAGCAATCGCGAGAGCTGAAAGGATTTTGTCGGGTGGATGCTGTTACAAGCTTTTGCACGGGCTTAAGCTTTTTTTCACATTGGTTTCACCGGCTGCCGACGCCCACCTCCTTACGCTCACGGCACCTAATGAAGGGCTGCGAGGCGGCTTGATGTGGAACTGAGACTGAGTCTGTTCGGAATACGCCGCTCAATAGACCTGAACCGTTTTGGTCGTTATCGCAATGCCATCGTGGTGCTGGCCTCGGCGCTGCTGGCGATCCTCTTGACTGTATTGCTGTTACGGCCTGCCGCCGTGCCGGACCTGGCCCACGGCAATGTGCAGGGCGCGCGGGCGCTGCTGGCGGGTTGGGCCAAGGGCGACATGATCGTGCTGGTGCGCCATGTCGAGCGTTGCGATCACTCCAGCGCGCCCTGCCTGAGCGGTAACGATGGCATTACCGATCGCTCGCGCAGCGTTGCGGTGGCCGTCGGTGCGCGGTTCGAGCAGCTTGGGCTGCGCAAGGCCGACATCTACAACAGCCCGATGGTGCGTACGGCACAGACGAGCGGCTACATGTTCAACACGGTCGGCGCCGGCGACGACTGGTTGATCAACTGCAAAGGCACGATGTTGCACGACGCCCTGGCGCACAAGGTCGCCGGGCGCAACCTGATCCTGGTGACGCACAGCGAATGCATGGCGCAACTGCAAAAGGATCTCAAATTACCGACTTCGACCTTCGGCTATGGCTCCGCGCTTTTCGTCACCGCCCAAGCGCAGCAAGCGCCACGCATCCTCGGTTTCATCGAAGCCTCGGACTGGCAATCGGTGACCACCGAATGAATTCACTCTCTGAATCAGGACGCACCATGCAGACGGCTTCCCGTTCTCGTTTTTACTGGCTGAACTTCGGTATCCCACTGGCCTGCGCGGTTGTGGTGTTCCTGATGTTCGACCTGACCCGGATCGACATCGCCTTCAACAATCTTTTCTATGACCCGGTGACGCAGACGTTCCCGCTGGACCATGTGCACCTGTTTGAAAAAATCACCCATAAATGGGCGCGGATCATTCCGAACTGGACCGGCGAGATCGCCATCATCGGTGCCTTGCTGTCGTTTCTCTGGCCGCGGTTGAAGGCTGAAAAACACGCGAAAGTCATCGCCTTCCTGGAGAAGATCAAAGTCGCGCCGGTATTGCGCTTTGCCAGCAAGCATCGTCGGGATTTCCTCTACGTGGTGCTTGCGTTCTCCATCAGCACCGGTGTGATTCACTACCTCAAGGGCCATACCAGTGTGTATTGCCCGATCGAGACGACCCAGTACGGTGGGAAGATCGAGCATAAGGAATGGTACGAGAATTTCGATTTGCTCAAGGTCGCCGGTGACGGTCGCTGCTGGCCGGGCGGGCATGCCTCCGGTGGTTTCACCATGCTTGCGCTGTACTTTGTTGCACGCCGTTACCGCTGGCGCTATTCCAAGGCAATCATGTACGGCTCGCTGGCCCTGGGGTTCGTGTATGGCACGACGCGGGTGGTGCAGGGTTGGCACTACATGTCCCACACCTTCTGGGCCGGGATCTTCGTGTGGCTGGCGTGTCTGCTGACGGCGCTGGCGTTTTACGGGCGAGCGCGGCTGGAGATGCCGGCCCTGCGCAAGGCTGAAGAACCGGCATTGGTGGCTCAGCCTGGCCGACTTACTCCTGCGGATCGACAATATCCAGCGCCCGGTTCACAGCCAGCTCCGCCAGCATGACGACCTGCGCAATCCCCAGCGCCGTGTTGCGCTGGGGGCCGGTGAGGTAAGTCGCGAAATCATTGAGCATGACGCTGGCTGAAGCCAATGATTCGCACGCGTGGGCGAGGAGGCTTTCGGATTTTATGTCGGGGAGGAGCGTGAAGAAGGGGCTGGGGCGGTAGGGTTTGGTGGTATCGAAGGGGGGATCGGGGGTTAGCTTATCCAAGATGATTAACCTCTTGCGTGGGTGCCAGTACTTGCCGTTCTCACACAGCAAAGAGGTGGCAGCTATGTGCGAGGTGAGAATCCGGTCATAGCCACCCGGTCAGACAAAAGTCTGCCCGCACACAGCCGCCATTGCGCATTTACAGACAGCGGACAAGCTGCCGGCAATTATGCGGATACTGGTAGTGCATGGCTATTACTTGCCGGGTTCTCACACCCGATCACTGAGCGGTCAGTGACGACAAAAGATTAATCAGCCCCCTTCCGAGCGACAACCTGAAAGACCTGTGGGATTTTTCCCTGCGATTGGCTCTGGGGGTAGGACCTTTCGCAGGACAAAAAAAAAGCCCGCGGGAGGGCGGGCAAACCGTAGTTTCTTGAATGAGCGAGTCAAATGTACAGGGAGTTGCCTGAACGCGGGGTGAAGAAAAGTTCATGTGTTGCCCGAGGGGCAAAACCGGAAAATGGCTCAATACTCCGTCACTTTCTGCCTCTGCAAAATCCACCCCGCCTCCCCAGGCATCAGCCGGTACTGAATCTCGCGCACTTTCCCCGTCCGCCCCGCCGAAGCGTCGGCACCGTCATACAGCGCAAACCGCTGCACCAATGTGTTTTCTGCCACGGCAAACTCGTCCTCGCCCCGATACCCCTCGGCGATCTTCGGGTCTTCGCTGACCGGTGGCAGATAGATCGCACTGAGCGACTTTTTACGGTTGGCGGCGTAGGCCACGAGTTCGCCGGGCAACCCACGCCCGGGTGACCTGACGTAGACGTAAATTTCCGGTGAGCCGTCCCGATCAAGGTCTCCGACCTCCGCCCGGGCGATGTCGCCAGTCAGGGCGTGAGTCATGGCTGAATTATCGATTTCCAGCCCTCGGGGAGCGATGCGTACTGCACGGCTACCGTCGATCGACTCATCCGTCACATGAAAGACAATGCCCTGCAATTCCAGCGTCTGGTCGAAAGGCCGGCTGCCATTGCCGGCATCGGAGGCGCCGACTTCGCTGGTGGCGTGTGCCGGTAGGCAAACCATCGCTGCCAGGAGGGCCAGAATCCGCATATTCATGTTTTGCATTCCTCAATGCTTCTGGTCAGTGGAGGATCGAGCCTGTAGTGAAGTCATCAGCATAGATCCGCCCACGACCCGCCAGTGACCTATTCTTTTGATTCCGGCCAGCATCGAAAGGGGCAAGACCCATGAACGATTTGCTGAAAAAAGTACTCGACGCCCATGGCCAGCTGGAGCGCTGGAACAAGTTCACAACGCTCAACGCCACCATCGTCACGGGCGGGGAATTATGGGCAATGAAAAGCGTGGTGCAAGACACCATGCCCCGCGAGATGACCGTCAGCCTGCACCAGCAAAACGCCAGCGTGACACCCTTCGGTAACCCGCACTGGCGCACGGCATTCCAGGCCGACTACATCGCCATCGAAACCACCGATGGCGAAATCGTGCGCGAGCGATCGAACCCGCGAGAATCATTCGCCGGGCACGACATGGACACACCCTGGGATCCGCTGCACCGTGCCTACTTCAGCGGGTACGCCATGTGGACCTACCTGACGACACCGTTTTTCATGGCGATGCCGGGCTTCAATGTCAGTGAAATCGCTCCCTGGCAGGAAGGCCACGAGGCCTGGCGCGGTCTGCGGGTCGAATTTCCACAACACATCGCCAGCCACAGCCGTTTCCAGGATTTTTACTTCGGGGACGATGGCCTGTTGCGGCGACATGACTACCACGTCGATGTGGCGGGCGGGTTTGCAGCTGCCCAGTACGTGAGCGAGTACGTTGAGGCCCAGGGCTTTCGTTTTCCCACACGGCGTAGAGCCTATCTGCGGGGTGAGGATAGGCAGCCTGTGCGGGAGAGGGTGATGGTGTCGATTGACTTGAGCGATTTTCGGTTGAGCTGAGGGGCAAGGTGGGTCTAATCCTGAAATAGATCTAAACCTGTTTCACCCCGACGCATCTCCAAATACAAAGCAAAAACTGAGTAAATGAGAGGATGGATATTCCTGCCCAATGGTCCCAAACATTCAGTACGGCGCTTATTGAGCGACAAACTATCGGAGAGTCAGGAGCCGAGGTTTCTCGCATTCGCTGCATCAACGGCGAACACCTGTTCCTGAAGTCCGAGTCCGTTGGCCCGCACAGTGAGCTGCCGGAAGAGATTAAGCGTCTTCGTTGGATGAACCGGCTAGACCTGCCTGGGCCGACCGTTCTTGATGTGACGACAGAGGACAACCGCCATTGGTTACTCATGAGTGCCGTCCCCGGACAGGATCTGGCCAGTGCCAACGACTTGTCTGCACCCCAAATCATCAGCGCCCTGGCGATGGCGCTACGTACGCTGCACCAGGTGCCAATTGAGAACTGTCCCTTTGACCACCCGTTGCAGCAGCGCATGGCAGTCGCCAGGAGCCGAGTGAGTGCCGGGCTGGTTGACGAGTCAGACTTTGACGATGAGCGGCTGGGTCGGACCGCTGAGGATGTCTTCGCAGAGCTGCTGTCGACGCTTCCCGAAACCTATGATCTTGCCGTCACCCACGGCGATGCCTGCCTTCCGAATTTCATGATCGAAGGAGGCCGCTTTACCGGCTACATCGACTGCGGCCGACTAGGCATCAGTGACATCTATCAAGACCTTGCGCTGGCTGCCCGAAGCATTGAACGCAATTTGGGACCGGCATGGGTGGCCCCATTTTTTCATGAATATGGTGTGGAGCCAGATCAGCAACGTATAGCGTTTTACTGTTTGCTGGACGAGTTCTACTGAGTCTGGCTGGCCTCTTCGTGGGCAAGCCCGCTCCCACAGGGGGGCGTGAGGCTTGGATTACCGAACCCCAGATGCAACAAAACCCGCACTGGGCGGGTTTTGTCTTGCTTCGTATTTGGTGGGCCGGGGTAATCTGAACAGGAAATATAACTTATTGTTTATTAAGAAAAAGATCGGTTTTATTTTTTGTCTGGAATGCCATTTGGAATGCCAAACGTTGTATGTCGCTTCAGATCGGACAGTTAATCACTTTGTTCCTTGTCCCAGGCTTTTGGTAAGCGAGCGCTGGATAACCTGAACGTTTTTCTCTTTTGTGGACTGATTTTCACCACGGGTGAAGGGTTGTCGGTTTGAGCGTGAGGGAAATCATCGGTCGGGCTTGAATTTAAGTCCAACGGTGCTGATTGTTCTGACTGATCATCCTCTGCCGCCGCGGACGGCATTTGACTATTGCAGGGTGAATCTGGAACGAGGGTAATAGCCTCTCCCTGTTCAAGTAGAGGTTCAACGATTTCTGGGGCAGCCTGCGAACTAGAGCGTTCATTTGGAGCTGCCGAAGTGTACTCGCCTGACTTCTGCTTCAGCAGCTCAGGTTCACCCATTGATTTTTCAGCTAAGGAATGGCTGGGGATGGCTGAGTTATCGGGCTGTATGGCGCCTCCGACGAACATCTCGTGGAGGTCTTGAATTGTGTGGTGACGACTCCCCTGCAAAGTTTGTTTCGGCAGTTGCCTTTGCTGTCTGCGCACATGGGCTGCATAAGCCTTTGTAATCATGCTATCCAGCAGCACGGCGGGGCTCTTTTTTTGCTCTTTGGCCATGGTTTGTAGATGGCTCTTGGTGGCTGTACTCAGAGTGAATGCGCACACTTGGCGGCCGCTCTCCTTTTTCTTGTTTCTGTCTCTCTCCTGGCGCCAAGCATCCTTCATATCGCGAAATAGTTTGCTCGCGCCAGCGTCCTGCTCGATATACATGCCTGCATCCAGCATTTCGTTGTGGGACGGAAGCTCATTCGGAAGGATCCTCTCCCCGCTATCGAAAATTCTCTCTAAGCCTTTCGCTTGCAAATACTTCAAGGCCCAAAGGCGTTGATTCGTATTTTCAGGATCAAGCCAATCCAGCCCAACTACTCTTTTGCGTCCCATTCTCATCTATTCCTGCTGGAGCATTGGTTAGGGCTAGTATATTCATTATTGATAACGTTATGAATAACGTTATTAGATTTTTCAGGTAAAAATAGGGTATATTTAGCTGTGATTATTTCCGGAATTCATATGCTAAATAGTCTTTTATCACTGGATTTAGGGCGGCTTGATTCGAAGGCTCGGTTCACGCTGGCTTCGTTTTACCTGCGTTATGAGTTCACTGCCACAGGGCCGATCACTATTGATGAGCTGGCGGGTTGCCTTGGAGTGCCCACGAGAGAATGTGCCAATACGCTCAACTTGCTCCTGGAAGAATCGATCCTCATCGCTACAACGGTGTTGGCTCAACGAGCCGGTCGGCTGAAAAAATCATTTCGCATCCATGACGACGTGGTCAATAAGCTCGGGATTGCGAGTTTGATTTCGCGCCCCATCGATCTTGCGCCGCACTTTGGCGCCGTCGAGCACCTAATCAAGGGGCCTTACATTCACGCCACTAGGCCCGACGTGGAAATCTATTCGATGCCTACTGTGAAGGCGGAGCAAACGAGGGCAGCAGTGCCGAACCGCACTTCACTGCTCAGTCGATCCAATCGACTTCTGCTTGCAGTGCTATCCGCTCATGCAGACCGTTTTGGCGTAGTAAATTCGCTCGGGAATGTAGAGCTATGTCGACTTACCGGCCTTGAGCAGATAAGTCTTAAGCAGCGGATTAAGAAGCTTGTTGAAATGGGGTTTATTCGGCGACACGTGCCCGGAGTCGCCAGCCCCATTTATGCTGAAAAACTCAAAAGCAGTTATGTCCTTAACCTGAATCATCGGCAAATCACCTTGGGGACGGACAAGAACGGCTTCGTTGTGTATGAGTGCGCGGACGAATGGGCTGATGATGTGCGTTACATAGGGGACGTTTGGTTTGATCTTGAGTGCTGGCGTAATTCCGCTACTAAGCATAAATACTCATTGCCTGAATTTTCCACGCCGGCCTCGGTTCTCCGTCTTTTTAGGCGTGCTCCCAAACACGCGATTGAGCAACTCCAGTTTTTTCTGAGCGGTTGCGTGACAGAGCTTCTGGCGCGGCACTGGGAGCAGCTAGATGTAGCTAAATCAGACTTTTTCCTTAGCGTCCGAGGTGACATCAGCGCATTTTTTCGTAAGCCAATGAGGGATGTTGAAGATGCGAGCTCGCTCGACGAGACTGAGATCATAGATTTTCTTTGGGAGATGACTATTCAGTTTGCACGGGTGTGCAAGGTGCGCTTTTCACGGATTGATGGACTTGCCTGGTCAAGCCTGAACTTCAGACTTCTACCCAGTGATCTGCGACTAGGTTATTCCTGTTTGGGGATGTTGCTTGATGGGGGCGCTGGCAGTGGCTGGCTGCTGAGGGAATTCGGCGAGCACGCTGGAACGACGAAGATTACTACGGAAGCCCTTTGCCCTGAGGAGCTTAGAGAGAAAGCGGGGTTGCTCACGCCAGCACGAGCGACAGCCGTTTAGGCGGTTATTTTTTATCGCCCCTGCCAATCCTCTGAACGAATACGAGGAGCCCCGTTCATGAGGATCATCCGTTTAAAAGAAGTCATCGACTCGACAGGTCTTGCCCGGTCGACCATATACAAATACATCGCGGAAGGTAGCTTCCCGAAACCAGTATCTCTCGGCGACCGCTGCGTCGGCTGGGTCGATAGCGAGGTGCACGATTGGATCCTGGCACGGATCGAAGAGCGTGACCTGGCTGAGGGCGCTGCAGTGCGGTCCACCGGCCACCTGAGTATGGCAAGCTAGAAACCACCATAAGTGCCATGACCGGCTATGGCTGGTCATGGCGCTTATGGTGAATGGGCCTATGTATTTTTCGATAAGCAGAGCGGCGATGTTTCTCATTGCTCGACTCGTTTGGGCAGCTATATCAGCGAATGCCGAAATGGTTTTCTTCCAGAGTAACGGACTAGCAGAAATTCCCCCGCTAGGCTGGATAATTGAGGCTATGTTTCCCTAGCCAGTCGAGAGCGTCATTCTCGGTAAAAGTAATATGCTTTAAGCAGTGACCACTACCTGCACGGTTTCAGGATTACTCATTGGGCTACAGGCACTTGTATGGGCATGCGCCAGCAGGATTCGCAGGGTGCAGTTCCAGAGTGGAATACCACCTATGGGATACGTATAAGGGGCGGTGAATCTAAGCCTAGATACCTATCATAAAAACGGTACCTAGGTAGGCTAAGCAGCAGAGTCAATAGTTAAAAAATACTCAATGGGTACAGGTTATGAACCTAACCCAGGAGTAGTAACCATGCACCTTGATTCTCCCAAGACAAAGCGCCCTCTGCTTCGTCATTCCGGTAACTCCAACCTTCACCTGCACGACTTGCCTACCTTCGATGGCTTGCCCGTAATGCTGGCCGCAGGGCCGTTCATCCGAGAGTACCTCTCCCGTCTCAAGCAGACCATTGACCTAGCGCTGGAGCAACACTCAAGGGTGCTGGCATTCCGAGTGGATCTGCGCCTGCCCTTGGGTATTGACCTGCCTGACTACGCTTACACCAACGAAGTTATCAGCCGGTTCATCGAATCATTCAAGGCCAAGATCGAGCACAACCGCGCCAAGGCACGTGAACGGAATCCGTACGCTCATGACAGCAAGGTGCGTTACGTCTGGGCAAGAGAAATTGGAGAGATGGGACGTCCGCATTACCACCTGCTGATCTTGCTCAATCAGGAGGCTTACTACACGCTTGGGTGGCTCAAATCTAAAGCCAGCAATATCAATAACCGCATGAATGAAGCCTGGGCCAGTGCTCTGGGGCTGTCAGTTGATGACGTGAGAGGACTGGTGAATATCCCACCGAACGCTGAATACCGGATCGTGCGAAATGTCCGATCTGGTGATGTCGACGAATTGCCTGCACTGTTCTATAGGGCGAGCTACTTCTGCAAGGCAGCTACGAAGTCCTACGGGGATCGTCAGCGAGGATTCGATACCAGTAGGGGTTAATGCCGCCATCGGTGCGTGATCTTTAGGGGCTCGTTTAATTTATGAGCCCTGCTGGCGGTAATGGCGATTGCTGATTTCCTGACCGACGGTACAGGATGCTGTGTTGTGGCGGGCCTCTTCGGGTTTGCGTGATGACCCTTCTCAGTCCTGAATTTATAGCGATCAAAATGATCATAACTTTATTTGTTAAATGAAACCATGGACGTGCTTAAAGGCATGCCATAAGCTCTGCTAAATTATGTTCATAAAGAGTTGCAAAACCACATGACGTCCATGAACCCGCTTGCAGAGTTCGCTCAGCCACAGCGTGATCGCCTAGCTTTTATCGAGCTGCGCGTGCGCTTCGTTGGGGATATTCGTCGGCAGGATCTGGTCGAGCGCTTTGCTATTCAGTCTGCTGCAGCCACCCGAGATCTTGCGCTCTATAGGGAGCTAGCACCCGGCAACATCGATTATGACTCCAAGGGTAAGGCCTATGTACTTGGCGCAGATTTCTGTGCGCTATTCAATTACCCGGCCGAAAGAGTCATGTCTTGGCTGGCGCAGGCCTTCGGCGATGGCGAACCGCTGCTGTTCAAAACCTGGGTGCCCTGTGAGATTCCCTTCAGGCTGACGAACCCAGATTTGGATGTGCTGGCGAGTGTGACTCGCTCCATTCATAAGGGCTGTCCCCTGGCTATCGAGTACCACTCTATTTCCAGCGGTAAGTCCAAACGCGAGATTGTGCCTTTCGCCTTGATCGATACAGGGCTGCATTGGCATGTACGAGCCTTTGATCGCAAAAACCAAGAGTTTCGTGACTTTGTAATCACGCGAATCAAACGCCCGCGCTTGCTCAAGGAGGAGTCGCCGGCATCCCATGAGCTGAGCGATCAGGATATCCAGTGGACTCGCATTGTTGAGTTGGATTTGGTGCCGCACCCGGATCAGCCGCACTCGGAAATTACCGAGATGGATTACGGCATGCATGGAGGCGTATTGCGAATGAAACTGCGTGCGGCAACGGTGGGCTATGTGTTGCGCAAATGGAGCGTGGACTGTACCCCGGATCATAGTCTGCGAGGGCCAGAACACCGTCTTTGGCTGAAGGACTCATTGGCAATATACGGCGTTAAAAATGCTGTGCTAGCGCCAGGATATTCGGAGCCGGAGCGTACGGCCGGAGCAAAGAAATGATTTCTGCCTACCACGCCAAGTACTACGCGCACGAGTTAACAAGACGCCATGCTGCCGATGGCATTGACCGCCTGTCTCAGTCCCTGTTTGACGCCAGTGTTGATCTGAATCCTCATCAGATCGAGGCAGCACTGTTTGCTTTGCGTAATCCTTTGCAGCAAGGAGTCTTGCTCGCCGATGAAGTAGGTTTGGGCAAAACCATCGAAGCCGCGCTGGTTGTCTGTCAGCTATGGGCGGAGCGCAGTCGCAGGCTGCTGATTATTGCCCCGGCCAGCTTGCGCAAGCAGTGGGCGCAAGAGCTGTCAGAGAAGTTTGCCGTGCCCTGCACTGTGCTGGATGCCGTGGCACTTAAGAAGCAATCATCCGGCAGCGTACTGGGAACATTGCAGCACCTTGCTGGTAAATCAGTCCTGATCATGTCCTACCAGTTTGCTGCCCGTCTTGAGGCTGAATTGCGTGCCATTCCTTGGCATGTGGTGGTTCTCGACGAAGCTCACAAGCTTCGCAATGCACACCGCCAGAGCAACCGAACTGGCCAGGCCTTGCGCCGGGCGCTGGAAGGCCGCAAGAAGTTGCTGCTAACGGCTACGCCGATGCAGAACTCGTTGATGGAGTTGTATGGGCTGTCCACCCTCATCGATGAGCATCTGTTCGGCGATGAAAAAGCCTTTCGCAAGCAGTATCTGAACAACCCTGCTGGGCTGGAGGAGCTGCGAGGGCGGCTTGCTGGTTTCACTCAACGCACTTTGCGTAAGGATGTGCTGGAGTACATCCAATACACCGAGCGCAAGGCTATAACCCAGCCATTTAGCCCTACGGATGATGAACACGCGCTTTACGACCAGGTGTCTGATTTCCTGCTACGCGAACATTCTTTTGCCTTGCCCAAAAGCCAGCGCCATCTCACAGGTCTGATTCTTCGCAAACTGCTCGCATCCAGCACCCCAGCCATCGTTGCCACGCTGATTACCGTTCGGGCTCGGCTGGAACAGATGCTGGTAGACGAAGCCTCGGCAGAGCAGATCAACCTGCTGGAGCAATGGGTAGAAGAGGACGACCTCGAAACCGACTATCTCGAAGAAGAAGAAGAAGAGCCAGAGTCGGATGAACGGCTGCCCTCACAGCCGGTTGTACAAAGCCCAGAGCATAAAAAACAGTTTATCCAAGCAGAAATAGATGAGCTGACGGCCATCATTGAGCTCGCACATAGGCTGCGTACTGATACCAAAGCTCAGTCCCTGCTCACTGCTTTGCAACTAGGCTTTGCCAGCATGGCTGAGCTTGGAGCCTCACGTAAGGCCATCATATTCACCGAATCAAAGCGTACTCAGGAGTACCTGCATCAGTTCCTGTCTGCCAGCGGTTATGATGGCAAGTTGGTGCTGTTCAGTGGCACGAACAACCATCCCGACTCCACCCTTGTCTACCAGCAATGGCTGACTGAACATAAAGGCACTGATCGGATAACCGGATCCCCCCAGGTAGACCGCCGCACTGCGCTTATTGATCACTTTCGCAAGGTCGATGGCAGCGGTGCGGAAATCATGATCGCCACAGAGGCGGCTGCTGAAGGTGTGAACCTTCAGTTCTGCGCCTTGCTAATTAACTACGATCTCCCATGGAATCCACAGCGGGTCGAGCAGCGCATAGGTCGCTGCCACCGCTACGGTCAGAAATTCGATGTGGTGGTTATTAACTTCCTCAATACCCGCAATCAGGCAGATCAGCGCGTATTGGAGTTGCTGACTGAAAAATTCAGCCTGTTTTCTGGTGTGTTCGGTGCCAGTGATGAGGTGTTAGGCAGCATCGAAGGTGGCCTGGACTTCGAGAAACGAATACAGAAAATCTACGATACCTGTCGCCAGCCAGATCAGATAGAAGCTGCCTTTAATGCGCTGCAGACAGAGCTAGAAGAAGCGATCAATGACCGCATAAAGGACACCCAGTCCCTGCTGCTGGAGAACTTCGATGAGGATGTTCATGACCGCCTCAAGTTGAGACTGGACGAAGCTGAAGCCCGGCTTGACAGACTAGGGCGCTGGTTCTGGGGAGTGACCCGCTATGCCCTAAGTGATCGGGCACGCTTTGATGATCAAGCGTATGCCTTTTCGCTGACCAGTCCGCCAGATATTGAGGCTCTGCAAATTGTGCCGGGCCGCTATCAGCTCATCCGCGGTGCCGCTCAACCCGATATGTTGGCACACGCCTACCGTCTCAGCCATCCGCTGGGCGAGTGGAGCATTGCCACCAGCCTCAACGCCTCTACTCCGGTCGCCCTGCTCAATCTGGACTACGCCAAGCATGGCACGCGCATCTCGGTCATTGAAAAGCTACTCGGCAAGTCCGGCTGGCTCACACTGGTGCGGCTCGAAGTGACAGCCTTTGATACAACCGAGGCGCTGTTGTTCTCAGGCCAGACGGATGATGGTGAGCTGCTTGATCAGGAAGTCTGCGAAAAACTGCTGACTATTCCGGCAGCTGGTAAGCCCATCGCTATTGATGATGCAGCGCCCAATGCCCTGGTGGCGAACAGTCAGCGCTTGGTGCAGGCCACCATTGCCAGCGTGTTGGAAGCCAACCAGCGACTGTTCAATGAAGAGCGTGAAAAGTTGGAGCGTTGGGCAGATGACAAGCTCGTCGCTGCTGAGGAAGCGCTTAAGAACACCAAGGCCAGCATTGCCCAACTAAAGCGAGATGCCCGCAAAGCCGCGACGCTGCAAGAGCAGGAGTCCATCCAGCGTGAGCTTTCGGAGTTGGAGCGCAAACAGCGCCGTCAGCGCCAGGAAATTTTTGCCGTTGAAGACGAAATAATCGAGAAGCGCGATGCGCTGATTGAGTCTTTGCAGCAACGGCTGCAAGAGAAAACCGATACCCAATCGCTGTTCACCCTGCGCTGGCAGGTGGTGTGAACCGAGCACCGGAAACGAATGAATTAAGGCCCGAATTATGAGCACAGCCGTGATCGCTAAACAGAACGCTAAATTCCAGCAGCTCGTTACCAAGCTGCGAGAAATATTCCAGATTGACCGACCGGAGCTCGACTTTGGCATCTATCGCATCCTCAATACCCGCGCCGATGAGATAAACGACTACCTGGAGAACCGGCTAGCAGAGAAAGTGCAAGCCGCGCTGGCTTTAGGCAATGCCGCCAACACCCAGCAGCTGCAAATCGAATTGCAGGAGGCGGAAAAAAATGCCCATGCACTGGGCGTCAGTCCTGATGGTGTGCCCAAAGTACAGGAATTGCGCAACAAGCTAAAAGCAATCACTACCGGCTATGGCGAACATGAAAACGCTGTGTTTTCGCACCTGCTCACGTTCTTCTCGCGTTATTACGACAACGGCGATTTCATCAGCCAACGCCGCTACAAGGGCGACACCTACGCCATTCCCTATGCGGGGGAAGAGGTGATGTTGCATTGGGCCAACAAGGACCAGTACTACACCAAGAGTGGCGAGAATTTCGCCAACTACAGCTTCAAGCTGCCTAGCGAGGACGGACAATCGGGCCGCACGGTTCATTTAAGGCTAGTGTCGGCAGACACCGCCAAGGACAACCGCAAGGACAACGATAAGGATCGTCGGTTTGCCCTAGTTGAACAAAAAACCGTTACTCGCATTGATGAGCTGGGCGACGAGTATGAGGAACAGCTCCTGCCGGTCGAGGAAGTTAATGGTTCGAGCGGCAAGGAGCTGATCGTTCGCTTCGAGTACAAAGCCGTCGCCAAAGGCACCAAACAAGACGCACTGGTACAAAAGGCTGTCGCAGCGGTATTGAGTGACGCTGCCGTCAAGGCTCGCTGGCTGGACTTGAGCAGCCGATCCCCTACTGAGAAGAACCCTCAGCGCACCCTGCTGGAAAAGCATCTGGTTGACTACACCACAAAAAACACTGCCGATTACTTTATCCACAAAAACCTGGGTGACTTCCTGCGTCGGGAGCTGGACTTCTATGTCAAGAGCGAAGCCATGCACTTGGACGATGTGCAGAATGCTAGCGCCTTTGCCGATATCGAGAAGTCGCTGCGCATGATCCAGTGCTTGCGGTCCATCGCGCTAGAGTTGATTGTGTTTTTGGCCCAGTTGGAAGACTTCCAGAAGAAGCTTTGGTTAAAGAAAAAGTTTGTGGTGTCCAGTCACTACTGCATTACTTTCGATCGAATTTTTGATATCGGTGCTGGCGTTCAGAATGTCGAAGAAAAGGCCAAAGTCATCGCTATCCGGGGGCAGTTGATTGCAGACATTTTGGCGAATGAAAGGCAATGGGAGCGGTGGAAGCAGCTTGGATTATGGGATGGAGAGGCAACTGGCACCCTTGAGGATCTGAAGGCAAGGCCTTATCGGATGGTGGATACCACTCTGTTTGAGATCGACTTCAAGCGGCGATTGCAGGCTGCCATTGAAGAAATCGATACTCATCTGGGCGGCTTGTTAGTTCACGCTGACAACTTCCAAGGCGTGAATCTTTTGGAGGCTTCTTGGCGTCAAACGATCTCTGGCATCTACATAGACCCACCGTACAACACTGACGCCTCTCCAATTGTCTACAAGAATGGGTACCAACACTCGTCCTGGGCAAGTCTGTTCACGGGCCGAATGACCACAGCTTTAAGACTTCTCAGTCCAGATGGCATGATTTGCGTTGCAATCGATGACTTTGAGTACTCACAACAGTATTTGATGATGAGTGGAGTGCTGGGGCTTCAGCACTCCGGAACAGCGGTAGTGAGGAGTAAGCCACAGGGAAGGCCAACTGCGTCCGGGTTCTCCGCGAATCACGAATACGCAGTTTTCTGGTCCCCTGTCGAAAAGCCGGTCATCGGGCGACTTCCGCGAGTCGGCTCCAAGGCAGAGCGTTACCCTAACACCGACGAGAAAGGCATTTACTCGTGGGCAAACTTCAGAAAATCGGGCACCGATTCAGATCGGTCAGACAGGAAAAAATCGTTTTATCCTGTTTATGTGCAGGATAAATCTGCACGTGTTCCAGCAATGTCGTGGAGCAGCGAACAGGAGCAATGGATTGTTGAAGAAGAAGTCGTTCCTAATGAGACCGCTGTCTGGCCTATCGATTCAAATGGTAATGAGAAAGTGTGGACGTGCTCTGTGGCTCGCTTGCGGACTGAGCTAGACGACCTGAAAGTCGTCAGGAGCGATAACGGCCCAATTGAACTTCAGAAAAAATATAGACCGAACCAAGACGGTGCTTTACCTGGAACGTGGTGGGATCGCCCCGAATATTCCGCAAGTGAGAGCGGCACTAAGGTTCTCAAAGACCAATTCAAGGCAAAGGATTTTGATTTCCCCAAGAGCATTAACCTTGTCGTTGATAATCTACGCGTTCTAAACATCAAGGACGGCAATACCGTACTTGACTACTTCGCAGGCTCGGGAACGACTGGGTGCGCCACAATTGCCCTAAACCGAGAGGATGGAGGCGGTCGTAAGTACATCCTCATTGAGCAAGGCGAGTACTTTGAGACTGTCCTCAAGCCAAGGGTGCAGAAAGTCATTTTCTCCGCTGACTGGGCAAACGGCCTACCCACCGCCCCTGATACTGGAATTTCCCACTGTTTCAAGATCATCAAACTCGAAAGCTACGAAGACACGCTGAACAACCTGCAACTGCGCCGGGACGCCAAGCAGGGTGAAACGCTGTCCCTATTGAATCAGCAGACCCAAGACGACTATCTGCTGAACTACATGCTGGATGTAGAGAGCCGCGATTCGCTGCTTTCCGTGCAGGATTTCAAGAAACCTTTCGACTACACACTGAACGTGGCGGTCGATTCGGCGGGCGCGTTTGAGCCGCGCAACATCGACCTAGTCGAAACATTCAACTATCTGATCGGGCTACGCGTCCGGCATGTCGATGCTCAACCAGAGCGTGGATTTTTAACCGTCACTGGAATGCTGCCTAGCGGCGAGAGCTGCCTGGTGCTGTGGCGTGACTGCGAAATACTAAATTACGAAGGCGTGAGTAAACTCTGCGACCGGCTTGCCATTAACCCGGCAGATAACGAGTTTGACGTGGTTTACATCAATGGTGACCACAACATCCCGACCGTACTGACGCAAACCGCAGAAGAAGGCGGTGCCACCCGTGTGCTCAAGCTGCGTCAGATTGAGCCTGAATTTCTGCAGCGTATGTTTTCGGCGGAGGACATCTGATGGCGCGTCCCCGCAAGACTATCGCGACTACAGGCGCCAGAGTTGTCGGAAAAAAGCGCAGCTTTCACCAGGAGTTGGTGCTTAATCGATGGATGATGGGTTTTTTCAAGGGCGGTAACCTAGGTGCATTGAAGTTGCGCCTAGGTGATGACCGACACGAAGGTATCGATGAGGACGGGCAAACCAAATTCTTCCACGAGCTGACTCGCAATCTGTTCGAAGTAGATCGAGTATCTGAAGTTGACTTACGGCGCTATGACCTGAGCATTGTTGGCCACTGGCAAGCCATCACCGTTCAGCGTAATAAGCTGGAAGGCCATGAACTGCAGATGAAGTACTTTCAGTACCTGTCGCTGCTGTTCACCGAGATCTATCTGGACTGGTATTTCAACAAGCGTCAGGCCCTGCTGGATAGTCTGAATGAGGAGATGCTGCGCTATCGTTCCGAGGCCGGTGCGGAGCAATTTAATGCCTTTGAGGCAGACGATCTGAACAAGATTGCCTTCTGGAACGCCACAGGTAGTGGTAAGACGCTGCTACTGCACGTCAACATCAGGCAGTACCTGCACTATTTCCAAGCAGGTCAGTATGAGAGTTACCCGAGCAAGATCATTCTTCTCACGCCCAATGAGGGCTTGTCACGCCAGCATTTGGAAGAACTGCATCTGTCAGGCTTCAGTTTTGCTCAGTTCTTCAACAAGGCGCAGAACCCTGCGCGCGGAACCATCGAGATCATCGACATCAACAAGCTTGGTGATGAGATGGGGGATAAGGTTGTTGCTGTGGATGCCTTCGAAGGCAACAACCTGGTGTTAGTGGACGAAGGCCATTCCGGCACAGGCAAGGCCGGTGGTGCGTGGATGAGCCGGCGTGATGCACTGGTGCGCGGCGGCTTTGCCTTCGAGTACTCGGCTACTTTCGGCCAGGCTGTAGCCAAAGGAATGACCGTGGCTGCGGCGGAGGAAGACATCCAGAAAAAGAAGTCAAAGATGCTGTTCGAGACAGTCAGTCTGAAGAAGCTGGATGACAGCCAGCTGGCGCAGCTTGCTCTGAGCAGCGATGAAAAACGCCTAGCGCGTATCTCCGCAACCCGTGAGATCTACGCCAAGTGCATCTTGTTCGATTACTCCTACAAGTTTTTCTACGAAGACGGCTACGGTAAAGAGTCGTTGATTCTGAACATGAACGGCGAGGCCTACGAGCAGGAGGAGTACGCCCGCAAATACTTCACTGCCTGCCTATTGGCTTTCTATCAGCAGCTTTGGCTTTGGAGCACTCATCGCGACAAGCTGACCGACTTCAACATCGAAAAGCCGCTTTGGGTGTTCGTGGGCAACAGGGTGTCTGGTGAGGAGTCGGACATCCTAGAAGTGGTCAATTTCCTAGCCTACTTTCTGAATAATGATGCGCAGATCAGAGTATGGCTCGGCGACCTAATTGCGGACAAAGCTCAGATTCTTGATGCGAAGGGCAACAATATCTTCAAGGGGCGTTTCAGTCCTCTAATGAGTTTCGTTGGTAAGCCGGAAGATCTGTATGCCGACATCCTGCATCGAGTGTTCAATGCGCCAGCGAGGCAGCGGCTGAAGCTGGTCAATATCAAGAGCAGCAAAGGTGAGCTGGCATTGCGTGTGGGTGATGCTGAGCCTTTCGGCCTCATCAATATTGGTGACGATGCAGGCTTTTTTGGCCTGGCTGAGAAGGTCGATGATTTCGATAGTGAGCGTGATGATTTCGGTGGCGCTCTTTTCGGTACTCTGAATAACAGAGATAGTCGGCTAAACATGCTGGTCGGCTCGCGTAAGTTTACTGAGGGCTGGAGCAGCTGGCGTGTCTCTACCATGGGCCTACTCAACATGGGGCAGGGCGAAGGCTCGCAGATCATCCAGTTGTTCGGGCGCGGCGTGCGCCTCAAGGGCAAGGGCTTTTCGCTCAAACGTAGTTTGCCAAATGAGCGGCCAAAAGCCTTGCATCTGGACAAGCTGGAGACGCTGAATATTTTCGGGGTGCGTGCCAGCTATATGGCCACCTTCAAGGATTATTTACGCGAAGAAGGCATCACTCCCAGTGACGAAATCCTGCATCTGGATTTTGAAACCAGGCCGAACCTGCCTGCCTGCACGCTCAAGACGTTGACCTTGAAAGATGGCTACAAGGACAACCAGAAGCTGGGGTTCAAGCGTACGCATTTCCCGCTGCTGTACGAAGTTCCCGAAACATTCAAGGACAAGATCAAAAACCCTCATGTGGTACTTGATCTATATCCACGAGTCGAAGCGCTGTCCACGCAGGATAAAGCCGTGGTGGCCACGGTTGAAGCACGCCATAAGGGCAAGCTGAACACAGCGCTGTTCACACTATTCGACTGGGATCGCATCTATCTAGCCTTACAGGACTACAAGCTGCAACGTAGTTGGAGCAACCTACGGTTGGATCGTCAGAAACTGATCGATTTCTGCGCGAACTCATCTGACTGGTACACGCTTTACGTTCCGGCGGCGGAGTTGTCGCTGGCGGGGTTCAACGGCATTCGTAAGCAGGAGGACATCCTCATTCGTCTGCTGACGGATTACACCGACCGTTTCTACAAAGCGTTGAAAACCGGCTACGAGGGGCAGTTTTACGATGTAATCCGCATGGAAGAAGATCACGGGTCGATGCTGAAACTCTATCAGTTTGAGATCGAAAATACGGATGACGGTCTGGAGTATCAGGAACGGCTGGAAGTGCTGAAGAAATTGGTGGCTGACGGCAAGATCGGTGAGGCCAGTAAGTGGAATGCGCCCCACATGGTCGCCATAAGCTTTGATCGCCATCTGTACTATCCGCTGTTATCACTGGAAGACAAAGACGCGGTTCCGTTGAAGATGCGCCCTCTGGCTTTTGATGCGCCAAGCGAATGGGATTTTGTTCAAGACCTGGAGGCGTTCTACAACTCGCCTAAGGGCCAGGCAGCCATCGGAGGGCGCAGTCTTTACTTGCTGCGCAATGCCGATAGCCAAGCAAAAGGGCTAGGTTTCGCGCTGGCTGGTAACTTCTATCCAGATTTCCTGTTGTGGCTTGTTGATGATGCCACCGGCAAGCAATGGCTGAGCTTTGTGGATCCTAAAGGCCTGCGGAACCTGAATCTATCTGACCCCAAGCTTGGGCTATACACGGAAGTGAAGAATCTAGAAGCAACACTTGCTGCTCAGGCTAAGCCTGGTGAGCCTTCCTTAGTCTTGAATGCTTTTATTCTGTCACCAACTAGGTTTGCTGATCTGCTCAATGTCGCCGATGCAACGACGAAGGCTGACCTGGAGGATTGTCATGTACTGTTTATGGAGGACGGACGCGACAGCTATCTGAGCAATATGTTTGCACGGATAGTTTGAAATGGCTGACGGCTCACTGGCTTTCAGGAATTAAAGCCAGTGAGCTGGAATGTCAATCGCATGGTTTTTCGCAACCGTATTCAGCGTAGCGACAATTTCGGCGTGCCGGATCTGCTCGGCAGCCTGCCAACTGGTACGGCGATCCAAAAGGCTTTTCAGCTCTCTCAGGTTGTACATGCCCAGGCGATGGAAGTTGCCCCAACTCGGAATGCCGAACAGGTTATAGATAACAACAGTGGCATCACGCTCGCTTGCCAGACGTTTCTCGCCTGTTAGCTTTTCCGCAGCCTCTTCAGCTTCGTCGCGGTCGTCGTAGGTGTTAAGCAGTTTCATAGGTTTCGGATGCAAGCTCAATGGGGCGTAGATTTTGCCCGACTGACGAAAAAAGAGCATCCCCATCATAGGCGCAAGGTGAGTATCTGCTCAGCTATGCACTTGGCCAAAAAAATATTGAAGTGAAACCAATAAGGGGCGTATGCCCCTATTGTCAGGTTTACCAAGCCGACGGTGCTTTTCACTGGCCCGGCAGTACTCAGGATCATTATTGCAACAGATAGCCCATCGGCTGGTCATCTTTGTCGAAGCAGAGGATGGTTTCACAGTGACCGCCTAGCTGATCGGCATTTGATTCGCTGATATCGGGCAACCATTTACCCAGCTCAGCGACTGGTACCTTCTTGTTGTTGATATAGCAGTCGTCATCAGCTTGCGGGTTGCACCAGGCAGTTTTGACTTCTGGCCATTCGGACTGGGGAGCGGCAAGGGTATTCGTCGTTGTTGATGCAGTTCCGTTTTTCTCCTGATTCCACGCGGCCCAGCCACCGATGTAGCGCTTGTCGAAGGTCGAAACCAGTTCATTGTCTGGGACGCCTGCATCCAGGTAGAACTTCATCAATAGACTGCCTGCTTCAACGTACGACACTTGACGAGTAGCGTCGGTGCGGTAGGCGACGGGCTTGCCGTCGGTACTACTGCCAATGCGATACCAGATGGAGAGTTGGAATGGGGTGTCTTCCTTCCATTGACCTACTTCTGCACCTTGGATTCGGCAGTTGCCACGCTGACACATGCCATTGACCTTGTTGGTGATACGGACGTTTTGCTGGCGCTGAGCGTCCCAGATATCCACGTAGCGCGTGCTGGTGAGCCAAGTACAAAAGAGCATCGGTTGACCCGTCGCTGCTGGGCGGGTGACGCATGGAATTGCCTCCGGGAGGTTGTGCGTCGATTTTTCGTCGGGAAAGAAAGCCGCTGTACCTTGGTACGCGGAGATTTCAGCGTTGGCTTGGGCGCAGAGCGCGAGAAGGAGAATGCTAAAAATACGTTTCATGGTCTGTTTCTTACTATGAAGGTGAGAGAGAAAGAGGTCTTGAACAGGCTGCTATTGCTTGTAAACAACCTTGAGCTGTTTGTTGACGTAGTCCTTGATGATTTCGTAATCGGGGTTATAGGTAACGAGCGTATGACCTACTCCTGCTGCGGCCGTTAATGTCGCGATGGTCAATGTGGCGGGTGTTGTCAGGACGCTGAATACGGCACCCAGCGCGCCGCCTTGTACCACTGCACTTTTCACATCGCTTTTGACTCGACACTTCAGTCCCTGGCTTTCAATCTTGGTTTCGACCAGTTTGATGCCTGCCATGAAATTTCCCCTGAGACCATGGATCTCGAAGGACGCTTTGCTTTTCACGAGACCTTCAATCTGTGCTTCGTTTAGGCCGGTTACGACGATCATGGTTTTTCTGAGCTCCTTGTATGCAATAGAGGGTTAGATAAAAGTCGAATATCAACCTATTAGGATGAGTCTCGGTTTGATGAGTCCTTCATGTCAATGGGTTGATGCTCAACCATCCGGGTTGTCCTGGAGGGTGAAATGTCAAAAACCAAATCGAAGCAGCTAGCGGAGTTTGTTGGGCAAGCCATTGCGCGCCAGCGCATTCGCAGCAAGTTGAGTCAGGAGCAGGTTGCGGAAAAGCTCGGGATTGGAAGCGAGGCCGTATCCCGTATTGAGCGTGGCGTTGTGATGCCTAACATCGAACGCTTAATTGAGCTGGCGACGGTCTTCGGCTGCGAGACTGCTGACCTGCTAACTGAGGGCAGCACGCGTCAGGAGGATCAGGCGCGTCGACTGCAGGGGCTGTTATCCGTGCTGGACTCAGGTGACCGTACGCTGGTGTTGGAGTTTGTGGAGAGTTTGGTGGCGCGCCTCAGCCGGGGTTAAGCCGCTCCTTGATTTCGGCTGCCTCGTTGAACAAAGCACCACAGCGTAGGCAGAGAGAGTCAAAGTCGGCGAAGTGGAACCGCACAACCTCATCTGCCTCTTTTCTGGCCACTGGATAAGCAGGCACAACTGCGGCCAGCCCGCTGAGAAGAGCGAACTGGCCGCTCCTTTCATGCGGATGTTGAGCACCCTCGATTGCGCTATTAAACAACCCGATCAGCAAGGTCAGCCCTTTGGCGGCGTCACGTGTCAGCACGGCGCTGGAGTCGCAGATCAAACACTGTCTGTTCATCGTTATGTTTCCTATTGAGTTGAGGCGCTAGTGCATGCCTGACGCTCCTCAGACGTAGGGTTATTTCGGTGCTGCCATGGTGGCATCTGCCGCTGCTGGCTTGGGTGCCAATGCTTTTAAGAGACGGCAGAACATCCAACACGCCAGCAGTACGGCGATCAGCAGTGGTGGGAACCGCACTATCAAAAGCACCAACAATAGAGTGGCCAAGCAGCCCGCAAGAATGCCGGTGAACATGAGTACGGCCGCAAACATGCGTAGTAGCTTCATTGTCGTTTTCTCCTTATAGATAGCCCTGCTCCGCCAGCGATACGCATCCCTCGTGACCTACCACGATATGGTCCAGTGTTCGCACCCCAACCAGGTTCAAGACCTCCTGTAGTTTGTGGGTCAGGGTGAGGTCTGCTTGGCTAGGTTCTGGATCACCGGAAGGGTGGTTGTGTACTAATACAGTTGCTGCAGCGTTGTGCTCTAGGGCGGTCTTGACGACCTCGCGGGGATAGACGTTGGCACTGTCCAGGGTGCCCCTGAGCAGTTCGTGAAAGACGATCACTCGGTGCCGGTTGTCGAGTAGAAGCAAGGCGAATACCTCATGCTCGTAATCGCCCAGCAGCACTTGCAGGTGGCTGAACACTTCCTTCGGCGAAGTTAATGCCCGTCCTCGGCGCAGACGTAGGTTTGCCAATTGCCGGGCCATTAGCAGAATGTCGGTTTCACTGACTGGTGACTCGATTTGGTAGGTACCAGTAGATTCACTGGCCTTCAGCTTGTGTAGGCGCATTTGGGGTACCTTGATGGTTATCTGTCGATGGGGTGTGGCACTGGGCTTGCGTGTCCAGCTTCTCGAATAGGCTGGCTTTCGTAGAGCGCGGGGAAATACTTGTGGTTGAACATGGGATTTCTTCGGTGGGGTAAAACTGTTCAATCACTGCACCGGCGTCTTCTTCGCTGTCCTCAAAGGCACCATTGCCAAAGCCACGTTGCGCGGCTTCATCCAGCGCTACCTGATCAAAGCCAACCGCCTGTCGTTGCGCATCCAGCTCATTCGCAGACTGCAGTGCCTCGGCCATGTCCACACCGCTGCGCACCGTGAGATCGACGTAGAAAATTGGTGTGCCATGGCTTTGCCGCGTTGACTTACCACGCAGGCGCAACTCCAGCGGCAGGCAAGCCAATCGATTACCGGAAATAGCTTTGAAGTACTGCAGGCGAGCCGCTAGGGTGCGGATGCTGTTGAAGCCGGTGGTACGAAACACGAAGCTGCCTAGCGGATCATCATCCCCAATCAGCACATTCAGTCGACCATAGGGCTTACAAGAACCACCTTTAGCCAGTGGGCAGGCATCGGGTGAAGGACATGGCAACGACTGCATACCGTCCTGCGTAACCCGCTTACAATTCTCACCATTGCCGATGCACAACGGTCGTCCTGATTGCCGATCAAACAGCGTGTAGTCCGCTCGAAAATTCAGCTCTGGCTCATTGAACAGCAAGCGCACAGGAATACTGCGCAACTTGTCGTTCTGGCCTTTGCGCAACTCATCGTTGAGTGGGTGTAGCAGCCAACCGTCTTTGCTGTGTACCTGAGAGGTGATGGTAAATTGATCATCCTTTTCCGGCAGACGTTTGCCGTTCTTTTCGATGACCTTGCCGATGGAGATGCGTCCGAGTACGGGCGGTGTTAGGGCTAAGCCTTTCAACATGATGGTTCTCCTACAAACGAAAAAGGCCAGTCACGCAGGGCTAACTGCATGGACTGGCCAAGGGGAAATGGTTGAGTAAGGTGAAGATCAGCCGACTAGGAAGCGCCGACTGCCTTGCTTGAGCTTGGTGTAGCGAGCCTGCAGGTAAGGCTTATCCTTCAGCATGTTTTCGACATCCAGCACGGTGCTGTCTTTGGACTTTTTCCAACTGATGAAGCCGTGACTAAACTCCGCGCGGCTAGCATCGCCCATGGCTTGCTGCAGCATTTGCTTGAGCTGGGCTTCACGCGTTTCCTTTTCAGCTATCAACTGACGTACCGCCTTCAGTTCGATATAGGCAGCAGTCAGCCCGGCATGATTGCTGAGATCTAAAGTCTGGCCATTGTCCTCCGGGTACAGGCAACGCAATGCCAGTTCAGCCGAGGCTGATCCATCAGCAGGTGGTGGTGTATCGGTTTCCACGTACTGCCAGAACCTGCGCTCCAGTTCGATCAGACGAGCAATCATCTGCTCGTCCCGTTCAATGCGGTGGATCTCCAGCGTTTGCCCGCCGAGCAATACCGCTATATCCGCAGCCTGCTTACCAGTGACGGCGAGCTGATGCATGACCTGTAATTGCACATACTCAGGAACACCGTCCTTCCAGAGACGTGCGCCGTTTATGCCGGCGGTCTTGCATTCGAGAATCTGCACATCGTCGGTACCGATCACCTCGCGATCGATGTTGGCCAGCATCCAAGGCAGCTCAGGATCAGGGTGTTGCAGCACAGCGTTTATGCGCCGCACCTTGTTGTTGGTGCGCTTGCTGTAGTGCCACGCCACGATGGGCTCCAGCACGTTCCCCCAGTACATCGGGCTTTCTTCATCATGCGGATCGGCTTTCGGCAATGTGGTGTCGCGTCCCGTTTTCTCCAGCCACAGTTCTAGCTGTGATTTATATGGATTGAGGCCAACGGCCGCACCTGCATCCGAACTGCCGATGCCCTGCTTACGCACGGCCAGCCAATCTTCACGCGGTAACTCCTTGGTACTGATTAGGCGCAGCGCTGGGCGTGGCTTGTCGGTGCTGCGGTTCAATGAAGTGGCTTTCATGATGTTTACCTTGCAGAAATAGAAACGCCCGATGAGCAACCAGGCTGATCGGGCGTTATGGGTAAGTAAGCGGTCAGGCGACCAGTTGTAGAGCGGTGTGTAAGGCGCGTTGCTTGATCTGTGCACCTTGGCCGAACCAGGCCGAGTCCATGCGGTACTCGTTGCTACGCGCCCGGCGTTCGTGGTCGACATACTCGGTCACGGAGTTGAGCAGGCCCCAGGCGGTGCCGCGTGCCGAGTCGAGCTGACTGCCCCGACCACGACCTTCGAACAGCTCCTGAACCTTGCGCAGAGCGCGTTCGTTGGGCAGTACCTCCGGCAGTGCGCCGGTTGGACTGGTCTCACACAGCACGGTCATGAAGAACCCCAGCGCCTCATGCCACTGCACCTTGCGCTCAGACAAGGCCCGCATGCGGTACATAAACTCATCCCACTGTGAGACGGCGATGCCGAGCTGCTTCTTCACTGCTTTCGGATCGAAGCGGGTGTTGTGCGGCACCTTGATCGCGCGGCTGGTGCCGTCCAGGGCGATGGTCAGGGTGTTGTTGCACACCACTCGCACGGTGGTAGGTGTTGCTGTGGTGGCCAGGGTGCCGTCGCAGGATGTAGCCAGTAGCAAGTAGCCGTTGACCTGATCGTTACCCTTGAGCGCTGCACCTTGCCCGGTACGCGCCAGCGCCCAGAACTTTCGACCACCCTTGAGCACACCGGCGGTTTCCAGCTCATAGCCGGAGACCTCAGTGAGGTCACGATAAAACTCCAAAACTTCCCGAGGCTGCACGGTGTGGTAGCGCTGGGAAACCACTGACAGCGGTGCCTTGGTGTCCGAACGGAAGAGTACCTTCTGCTCGGGGAAGGAATGGATCGCGCCCAGGTGGCCGACGGTCTCTGATTTGAAGAGTACGGGGCTTTCCTGGATCGCCCAGTCCATGCCGGCTTCGCGTTGCCAGACTTCGATGGGCTGTTTCTGAGTGAGTTGATTACCTAGGCCATGCCACGGTACAGCGCCAGCGTAGGCCATAGTTTCGACGAGATGAGCCATGGTTGAGATTCCTTTGGGTGCAGGCCGGCATTAAGCGCCGCGCCCAGCGCAGCACCGTCCGGACGATATGGATAAAAAAGGTGTGGTCTTGCCAGATCAAGCCGGCAGGTTAAAACGGTGACCGCAGAGCAAGCAGAGGTTGTGGGCCAGGACGTGGCGATCGAGCGACTCACCCAGTTGGGCGCCGAGAGCGCAACCGCCGACACCGCCGGCCAACCCGCCGAGGATGGCACCCGATATCGAACCGAGCGTGATACCAACAGGGCCGGCGATGGCGCCAATAATCGCGCCAGCTTGGCCTCCAGCCAGCACAGCACTAACGCCGCGCGCAGCACCACCCACGGTGCCGATGGCCGCGCCGACTTTCATGGCGTGATGGAAAGAAGCGACTTTGGGGGAATGACAGCGAGGACACTGCAATGACATGGGGCGAACCTCCTTGGTGGTGTAGTCAAGGTGGTTATGTAGGACTGAGATTTTTTTGAATTGGATGCGCTGTCGCAAACCGCTCGCTCTCAACGTAAATATTTTGTGATCGTTTGATGTTGCAATGATGCAATTGTAGTAGCGTTGTGCCTCTAAAAATCTCATGAAGCCCGCGCAATCGGCTTCTTATAGACCTACTTCACTCAAACTGAGTGTTTTGCTGCTGCTTGTGCGTTTAAGGTGATTATGCAAGGAAGTAATAAAAAAACTGAGGCAGGCAGAATGAAGCTGGATTATGAGCGACCATTGATGGCTTATGCGTATCTCGCCCAGTCGGGTGCGCAGAACGATATTCTAGGTGGTTTGATTCCGATCATTTCGCCTATCGCTAGGGAGCATGCTGGTCAAAACGTAGATGTCGACCATCTGAGAGCGGAGCTCGGAAGGTTGTACGGGATTGATGTTCACCCTTGGGCGATGGACGAGTTGTTACCGCGTCTTGTCAAAGCCAAGTTGATCATAGAAAAGCCAGTCGGACGGGGCAGGTGCCTTCACTCCTATGCGGAACGCGAGGAGGGAGCAAACGATTGTACTTCGGAGGCGGACATCCAAGCGATCTTGGATGATGTTGCGGTTTTTGCCGAACACATCATGTCCAAGAGCGGCATCACATTGCCTCATGAGTTCATTCAAAAGCATTTCATGAACCAGCTGGTGACCTCCGATTTCCAGGTCAGGTTGATCCGGCCGGAAGCAAAGCGGACTGCCGAGGGGAACATCCTGAAGTTGCCATCAGCAGATACTGGTAAGCCATTTGAGCCAGAAGTATCAGCTGAAGCCAAAAATCTCAGCCAAGTGAAGATCATTTGTGCTGCGTACATTCTTCACGCGTTCCATAACAACCCGGATACTTATCAGAAGCTGCTGAATATTGCATCTGGCGCGATTATCGCAGAGTACGTTCTCAATCTCAGGGAGCCGGGGGAAAATGTCTCCCTCAACGGTCTCAAGCTATATCTCGATGGCCCTTTGGCGATGTCCTATCTAGATTTGAGCGAGGTAGCTGCTGGTAAGCACATCAGTCTTCTACTGGATAAGCTCAAGGAGAAGGGTGCCCAGCTCTGTATTTTTAGAGACCACGTGGACGAGATTAATGACAACCTTCGAGCGGCTCTTGCTGTCCATAACAGCGACAGCAATGGGCCTCCGCGGGCCACTCACCGAAGATTGCAAACGTCGAGTTCGTTTAGGTCGTACGTGCAGATGGTGCTCGCCGATATCGACGGGGCACTAGTGCGAAAATCGGTGAGCGTAGTACGTTACCCTGATCACTCGGTAAACTACTTCAACGACGACCTCGTTTCGACTTTGACCAGCGACCTCGGCAACTACGGCGCTCACGCGCGATTTCGAGATGCTCGAGCGATTGGCGGTATCCTTCGCCTGCGTGGTGGTCGGGTCACGTCGCAAAGTTACTTCCATGATTGCCGGCACATCTTCGTTACCGAGAACAAGAAGGTGGCTTCGGTATCCTTCGATTTTTCAATCCGGCACAACGATTACCGGCAGAGCTATGTTCCACCGGTCATTACGGATAGATACCTTGCGGGTTTGATGTTGGTCATCTATGGGGGCAACTCTGCCTCGGATGTCAGTCATGAACGCCTGCTCGCGAACTGCGCTTCAGCCCTAGAGCCGAACCATGAGCTGCTTTCTAGGGTGACGGGGTTTCTCAGTGACGTCGGTGCTGACAGGGCTGATGCATTCATCGAGATGATGACTAGCTCTCGTTCTTCGCAACATCGTGCTGTCTACCTGCTTGACGAGAGGACCGTAATTCGAGATCTCGCCGATGCAGAAAGGGCTTTTGTTGCATTTGAGGCGGAGATTGCAGACAGCATTCGAGCTACCTACGAAGCCAAGCAACTTGAAGACAAGCAGTCTTTCGACTCTCAGCTGGCTAAGGTCCATGAGGATAAGGAAAAGCTTGTACAAAATGCAGGTCAGGCAGGTCGCCAGTACGAGGAGCATATTGGAGATTTGGAGGCCAAGTTAGGCCAGACCCGCTCCGAATATGAGGAGGTTACACGTCGTTTGGACAGACAAACCCAGGAGCGTCTGGAGCGTGAAAAAAATGACCTTGAGGACCTTTTGGCACAAGCGAAGCTGGCGGTCGAGAGAAGGAGGAGGCGAATCGTGTGGGCGATCGGGGCAGTCGGCCTGCTTATGGCGGGGATTGTGAATTACATTTCCTTCAGTCTTGAAGGGATGACTCAGAAGGTTGTTTGCGCCATTGCGCTAGTTGCGGTACCAGCAATTTTTTCGACCATTACTTCAAATGGGCTGAAAAAAAGTGATAAAAAAAATGTGAAAGACACCTTCCGGCGTTTGCTGACACAGCGCAAGAATCTAGAAAAGGCTTCTTACGATTACGAGCTCAACTACCTCACTTGTGAGGCTGTATGGGTCGGAGAGGCAAGCACTGGCGGGGCCGAGAGACTGCTTGAGTCTGCATCATAAATAAAGGAAGGAGCGGGATCAGCTGCTTCAAATCCCGCTTCGACTAGATGACCGCCATCAGTTAGTCGAAGCGGGTGAGGACGTCAAGCTAACCTTCCAGCGAGTCAACCCCATTGATTGTGATCAAGAGTTGCCGGTCCCCGACGGTTCTAACGCTGCCCATTGGTCAACAGGGACTTTAATCAGCGTATCGAAACGACCTTTTTATCTCGATTTTCTCTGATGGCTGACACAGACAGGTTGCCGGTAGCTGCTTTCTGAATGTGCTCGCTCCACCAAGCCATCATCGGACGTCTGCGCTCGATGTACTCCGCACGGTTGTAAGCGCTGCGAACCTCGTCTTTATCGACGTGGGCAAGTGCCACCTCGATCAATTCAGGATCCCAGCCGTGTTCGTTGAGGATGGTGCTGGCCATTGAGCGCATGCCATGGCTTACCAACCGACCTTCGAAGCCCATGCGTTTTAGCGCCATGTTGGCGGTCTGACTGTTGCAATGGGTTCGAGGGTCCCGGTCTGCAGGAAATACATACTCCCGGTTGGGGATTCCATGCGCACTTGGACACCCATTCCACGAACACTTGGACAGCGATTCCACGCTGACTTGGACACTCATTCCACGGCCACTTGGACAC